>DASXTE010000308.1:0-7183 GCA_036505595.1 Pyrinomonadaceae bacterium | reverse complement strand
TCGTTATCCTGTCGGCCATCGTGATTGTCAGCACGATTCCGCTGTTCATTTTGGTGGGCAAGAACTTTCTGCCGGTGGACGACCAGTCGCAATTCGAAATCAACTTGCGGGCTCCGGAAGGCTCGACGCTGTCGTTTACTTCTGGCTTGGCTGAACGCATGGCTGCCGACGCGCGCAAACTGCCCGGCGTTACCGACACGCTCGTGACCATCGGCAGTGGCCAACAGCAAATCGTCAACGTCGCAAACATTTACATCAAGCTGGCGCCGATTGAAGACCGGAGCGTCTCGCAGCAGGACCTGATGCTGCGCGCGCGTTCAGAAATTGTCGCGAAATATGTGAAAGAGTTTCCGGACCAGTTGCGCACCAGCGTCAGTCCGGTTGCCGCGATTTCCGGGGGCGGATTTCGTAACGCTGACATTCAGTTTGTGATTGGCGGCCCCGATCTCGACAAGCTCACCAGGTATTCAAACGACATGCTGGCGAAATTGAAGACGGTGCCTGACGTCGTTGACGCTGACTCGACGTTGATTACCGGCAAGCCTGAGCTGCGCGTCGTAATCGATCGGGCCCGTGCGGGTGATCTCGGCGTGCGCATCGGCGACATTGCACAGTCGCTTAACACTTTGGTCGCCGGGCAGAAAGTTTCGACGTTCAATGCCGGCGTCGATCAATACAACATTCGTGTGCGGGCGGTGGGCCAATACCGCGCGAACGCCGAAGGTTTGCAGCGCATGATCGTGGCGTCACAGAAGCTTGGCTGGGTCAGCCTCGACAATTTGGTGCGCGTCGAAGAAGGCACCGGGCCGTCGTCCATCGATCGTTACAACCGCCAACGACAGGTCATGCTCACCGCGAATACAAAACCCGGCGGGTCGCAGGCAGCCGTGATCGCGAAACTCAATCAGTTTGCGCAGCAGGAAAACATGGACAGCGCGTATCGCACTTCGCTGGCCGGACGTTCAAAAGAACTCAGCCGCACTGCGACGTATTTTCTGCTCGCGATCGTGCTGTCATTTGTGTTCATGTACATGGTTCTGGCCGCGCAGTTCGAATCGTTCATCCACCCGATTACGATCTTGTTGACGTTGCCGCTGGCAATTCCTTTCGGCATCGTCTCTCTGCTGGTGACCGCCCAAACGGTGAACATCTTTTCCGGTCTCGGCCTACTGCTTTTGTTCGGCGTCGTGAAGAAGAACGCGATTTTGCAAATCGATCACACGAACGGCTTGCGACGGCAAGGCATGGAACGTCACGAAGCAATCATTCAGGCGAATCGCGATCGTCTCCGTCCGATTCTGATGACGACAATCGCGCTGGTCGCGGGCATGACGCCGCTGACTATTTCCAGCGGTCCCGGCTCCGGCACAAATCGATCGATTGGCGTGCTGGTGGTCGGCGGACAATCGCTTTGTCTGCTGCTAACGTTGCTGGCTGTGCCAGTTTTCTATTCGCTTTTCGATGACCTGGCGCGCAGCCGCATCTGGTCGCGAATCGGTGGGAGCGTTAGCGGCGTGTTTGGTCGCGCGCGCAGACGCGCGGCGACCGCTACCGCATCTTTGTTAGGTCAAATGTTCAAGACAATTATCATCGCATTCGTTCTTCTCTTGCTGTCTGGCCATCGCGGATCCGCCCAAGAGCCAACCGCATCGCCAACACCTTCGCCGGTGATCTCAGCCCAGCAGACGCTGAAGCTGCCGGCCGTCGCAATCGATTATCGCGCTGATGCTAACAAGCCGCTGCCGGCGCTGAATCGCGTCGGCGTGGACGTCAACGAGCAGAAGCCGCTCACGTTGCGTGAAGCGATCGTGATGGCCCTGAACAACAACAAGGACATCGAAGTCGCGCGCGATAACGTGCGCATCGCTGAAGCTGACCTGCTGACGGCGCACGGTGCATACGATCCAAGATTCACCGCGCAGAGCTATTACGAAAGAATCAAAACGCCGGCAGCAAGTTTTCTCAGCGGCGCGAGTGGCGCGGTGGAAACAACTGACTTCACGAACACGACGCGACTCGAAGGTTTGTCGCCGAAATTTGGCGGCAACTATCGAGTCGATTTCTCTTCGATTCGGCAGACCACCAACAGCCAATTCACGGCGCTGAATCCGCAGTATCCGACGGCGCTCACCTTCAGTTTTACGCAGCCGCTTCTTCGTGGGCGCAGCTTCGATTACCCGCGGCGGCAGATCGAAGTCGCGAAGAAGAATCTCTCGTTGACGGACGCGCAGTTTCGCCAACGCGCAATTGAAGTGATCACGAACGTGCTGCGATCGTACTGGGATTTGGTGTTTGCTCTGCGCAATCTGCAAATTCAGCGCGAGTCACTGAATGACGCGCGCGCGCAGCTTGAACACAACCGGCGCATGGTGGCCGAGGGCACGCTCGCGCCGATCGACATCGTCGCGGCGCAGACGCAGGTCGCAAATCTCGAACAAGCCGAGTTTTCCGCGCTTGAAGACGTTAATCGCGCCGAGAACAACTTGAAGAACTTAATCGCTGAGAACCAGGCGGCGCCAATTTGGAACACGTCGCTAGTGCCGATCGACGATGTTGATTTGACGGTGCCGCCGGTTGTTTTGCCCGAAGCGATGAAAGCGGCACTGGATAATCGGCCTGAGTTAAAGCAATCGGATTTGGCCCGCGAGATCAATCAGCTCGATCAGAAGCTGTATCGCGACCTGACGAAGCCGCAGGTTGATCTCGTCGGCAGCTACGGCATGGTGGGAAATGCCGGCGCGCTGACTTCAGCGACAAGTCCGTTTACATCCAGCAACGATCAACTGCGCGCGCGGGTGAACGAGCTTTCCGTGTTGAATGGATTTCAGCCGCTGCCCGCGCCACCAACCGCAACTATCCCTGCAAATTTGATCGGTGGTTATCCGCAATCGCTCGCGAATCTTGGTACAAATGACTTCAACAATTTCCGCGTCGGCGTCACCCTCAGCTTTCCTCTGCGCAATCGAACGGCGGAGGGCCAGCTTGCGCATTCGCTCATCGAAGGTGACCGCATCGCGACCCAGCGCCAGCAACTCGAACAGTTGATTCAGGTCGAAGTGCGCAACGCGCTTCAATCCGTGACGACCGCCGAAGCGCGTCTGCGCTCCGCCGCGGTCGCGCGCGAGAATGCTGAACAGCAGTACGAAAGCGAGAAGCGCAAACTCGACGTCGGCCAATCGACTGTCTTTCTCGTACTCGAACGGCAAACGGCGCTGACGGTCGCCCGCGGCAACGAACTGCGCGCGCAGACTGACCTGAACAAAGCCATCGCCGAATTACAACGCGCGACCGGCAATTCTCTTAGCGCGAACAATGTAAGGCTTCAATAGGGGCCATTCGGCTATTGCAAAACTGTTCGGGTCCGCCCTCACGAGTTGGTCACCCGCCGCTGCTGTACGATCTTCCGAATAATCTCCGTCCTGTCATACAACCCCGCCAACAGCGCGACTAATACCCTGAATACCACGAGCAAGCTTCAAGCTATACCGCAGCGTCTCGACCCATTCAGTGTTCTGAAGTGCCTCGGAAAGTGAAGAAGTCATGCGAAGAGCCAGGTTTTCGCGAGCCAGTCAGCAAGGAATTCAGTTTTCGTTCCGCGAGCCGCGACGCATCAAGTTTTCGTTAGTCTCGGCACGAGCCATCAAAGTTTCATTGGCCTGCCTGCTCCTGGTCGTGAGCCTGTCGCTTGTCGGAAATAAAGCATTTCGCGGTTTCACTGCCGCCGGCCAAAGCGGATCGCTCGAGACACCGGCGAATCTGAGCGCAACTGACAACGCATACGCCACTAAGGTCGCCGTTACCTGGGACGCTGTGCGCGGTGCGACGCTCTACCGCATTTTTCGCAACGCGACAAACAATTCAGCGACAGCATCCGCAGTGGGCACAACGCCGCAAGCGATATTTTTCGACACGACTGGCGCGGCAAATCAGAATCTCTTCTACTGGGTGCGCGCCGAAAACGGCAGCATCGTTAGCGCGTTAAGTCAGCCGGATCAAGGTTCGCGCACAGGCGCGAACATCCTTGGCCCGCTTGCGCCGCTTGAGCCTCCCCCAGCTCCGCTCGCAAACCAAGTAACCGCGGCGAAGGCATATCTCGGCAAGGCGCTCTTCTGGGACGAACAGCTTTCGTCAACGCGCACCGTCGCGTGCGGCACTTGTCACTTCGCGACGAATGGCGGCTCGGATTCTCGAGCCATCGTCAACAGCACGCGATCAACGAATCCCGGCGCCGACGGGATCTTCAATACGGCTGATGACGTGTTCGCGTCACCGGGTGTCATCAGCAACAACAGCGACGGCACTTACAACTGGTCAGCGACGTACGGATTTCGCGAGCAGGTAACTGGGAGAAAGTCGCGCTCATACGTCGATGCAGGTTACTCGAACTCGCTGTTCTGGGACGGGCGGGCAACATCGACGTTCACCGATCCGATCGGCGGCGGCGTCGTGCTGCAAAACGGGGCGGCGTTGGAAAGCCAGATACTGGGCCCCCCGGTGAGTTCGGCGGAAATGGCGCACGTCAATCGCAGTTGGAACGACGTCGCGGTGCGAGTTGCACAATCGAAGCCGCTGGCTCTTTCGCCATCAGTCCCCTTGACATTGCTCAACTGGATTGACGGCCGCACGTATCCCGAACTATTTGAGGAAGCTTTTGGCACGCCCGAAGTCACGCCGGCGCGCATTGCGATGGCCATCGCGACGTTCGAGCGCACCGTCTATTCGGATCGCACGCCGTTTGATCAAGCTGTCGCACAAATCGCGCCGCTTGACGCTGCCGAAATTCGTGGCCAGGGCGTTTTCAATCAGTCGCGGTGCAACGTCTGTCATGCAGGCAGTCTTTTTTCCGACAACGCATTTCACAACATCGGCGTGCGGCCACAGTTTGAAGACACTGGTCGCTTTCAGGTGACGGGCAACCCGAATGACATTGGCGAATTTCGCACGCCGAGCCTACGTGATGTTGGACTGCGCGGGCCTTACTTCCATAACGGGCGCTTCGCGACGCTCGAAGAGGTAGTTGAGTTTTACAATCGCGGCGGAGACTTCGATGCGCCCAACATCAATCACAATTTGATTCGGCCACTCAATCTCACGGCGCAGCAGAAGTCCGATCTGGTTGCATTCCTGCGCGGCGCATTGACCGATCCACGCGTCGCCAACGGAACATCGCCTTTCGATCGGCCGACGCTCTACAGCGAATCCATTCGCGTGCCGAAAATTTCGGGAACTGGCACAGCAGGCGCCGGCGGAAATGTTCCGCAAGTCACTGCGATCGAACCGCCGATCTTTGGGAACCCAAGCTTTACGGTCGGCGTTTCAAACGCTCTCGCTAGTGCGCAGGCAGTGCTGGTGATCGACAGCAACGATCCCGGCACGGGCGCGCCTCCCGCCTCTGCCTCGTTTAGTCGAACCGCAATTACGCTGGCAGGAAACGGCGCGGGCCAGGGCTTCGGCTCAGTCAGTCTGCAAATTCCGAACGACACTTCGCTGCTTGGATCAACCTTCTATGGTCGCTGGTATGTCTCGGATCCGAGCGCGAGCAGTGGCGTCGCTGTCAGCCCTGCTTTCGAATTTACGATTTTCGGCGGAGCTGCGGTGTCGCCAAATCCGCTCGATGACAATCGAACTTTCGTGCGTCAACATTATCGAGATTTCCTGGGGCGCGAGCCCGATGGTCCGGGATGGGATTTCTGGACCGACAACATCGAGAAGTGTCGCGACGACGAGCGCCGGCCTGCCGGACAAACCATCAATCAGTGCCTCGACAAACAGAGAGAAACCACCAGCGGCGCGTTCTTCTTGTCGCCGGAATTCCAGTTCACGGGCTACTACGTTTATCGGATCTACAAAGGCAGCCTGGGACGGCGGCCCACTCTTTCGGAATTCCTTACCGAGCTGCGGTTCGTCACCCAGGGAATCGTAGTAAACAACTCGCTTTCACCCGCCAAGATCGAAGAGAACAAGCGCAACTTTGCGCTCGCCTTTTCACAGCGCGCCGAATTCCGAAGTCTCTACGACGCATTGGACAACACGGCGTACGTGAACAAGCTGTTTGACACAACTGGCATCAATGCTTCGGGACAGGATCGCACGGCGTTAGTTAACGCTCTGAACGACAACGCCGACACGCGTGCTTCGGTTTTGCAGAAAATAGTCGACGGCATTTCAATGGGAATCGGAGGCGAGACGCAGTTTCAGACGCCTTATGGCGAAGACTTTTACGTGAAGGAATTCAACGCCGCTTTCGTGTTGATGGAATACTTCGGCTATCTCAGGCGCGATCCGGATGAAGCTGGCTACAACTTCTGGAAAGCAAAGCTGGATCACTACAGTCCGACCATCCAGGGAACTTACGGTGTGTACGTGAGCGGCAGAGTCGGCGAGTACATCGATGCTGAAATGGTGCGCGCATTCATCATCGCGCCCGAATATCGAACTCGCTTCGGCGTGCAGTAAAGCTGGCTATTTCGTCTGAGTCTCGCTGGATCGGTTTAGTGTCACAACAGTCCACAACGGAAAGTGATCTGAGACCGTCAGGCTGCGATCGATGCCGTAACTTTGCGGTGTGAATCCGCGCAGCCAAATCCAATCCAGCTTCAGTCTCACATCGAACATCAGCGCCTTGCGATAGAAAGTTGATTCGTCGTCCGGTAAGGGCGTCGTAAAGCCTGAGTCGGTGAACAACTTGCGGACGCCTTCGACCGACGGCAACTCCCAGGTGTTGAAATCGCCGAGCACAATTGCGGGCATAGCTTTCGGAAATCGATCCAAATCGTTAAGCACCGCGCGCAGTTGATCGATTTTCTTCGCAATCGTCAGACGCGTCTCGCTGTGAACTGAATAGACACGGACTGATGTTTTGCCGATCATCATCGTTGCGGCCACGGCAACTCTTTGCCTTCCCGCCGGCCCGGCATTGGGCAGAACGATCCGAGCAATATCCGTCAGCGGGAACGGACTCAGGATCTCGACGCCCGTTTCTTCCTCTTCATTTTCCTTTTTGTTAGTCGCGGCACCGGCAGGCGCCGCCCACGCGTAATACATGCCGAGCGCATTGGCGATTGCTTTCGCATGATTCACGCTGCCAGTGCGTCGCTTCGCGCGATCCACTTCCTGCAATCCGATGATCGCCGCCGTCGATCCAGTTCCATCTTTCACCCAACGAACGATTTGCTGAAGCTCC
>DASXTE010000307.1:0-9838 GCA_036505595.1 Pyrinomonadaceae bacterium | reverse complement strand
CGCGAGCTGAACGAGCTGATCCAGGAAAATTCCACCGAGCAAACGCAGGTCTTTCAGCAGAGCGAGCAACTGGCGAACGCCGCGGCGCGGCGGATCAAGATTTGGACGTTGATCGCGATTCTCGCCGGATTGTTTGTCGCTGCCGCGACGGTTTGGGAAGCGCAGCGACGCTATCGGCAGACACGCGAAAGCGCCGAAGCGGCGCGTCGCGAGCGCGAGTTCAGCAATCAAATGCTGGAAGGAATGGTCAGCGCCATCGCGGCCATCGATCGTCATGATCGCATTCGCAGCGCGAACACTGCATTCTTCAAAATCTTTCCGGACGTGGCAATTGGAGCGTCGATTCACGACGAGATGGCAGCGCCGGATGCTATGAAACTGCTCGAAGCGGCGACGGCTTCGCATGTGACGGCGGCAACGTATCGTGGCCGTTGGAACCTGAACGAGAATGGCGCAGCGCACACCTTCGAGGTTTATTCATCGCCGCTGGAAATCGATAACGAGCATGGACAAATTCTGACGCTGGTTGATGTCACCGAAGCAGCCAAGTCCGAAGCCGCGTTACGTCGCAGCGAGGCTCTGGCCGCAGTCGGCGAAGCAGCCGCGCAACTGGCGCACGAAATCAAGAATCCGCTCGGCAGCATCCGTCTGGGCGTCGAGATGTTGCGCGAGCATGCGACAGCCGAAGAGGCTCAACGAACGATCACGCTCGTCGAACGTGGCATACATCACCTGAACAAACTAGTGGTCGACGTCACGCAGTTTTCGCGGCAGCGGCAGTTGGAGCGAACTGAAGTCGATCTGCACGAAGCTATCGACTCGAGTATTGACCTCATCGCGGATCGAGTGCAGGAAAAACAAACGGTGGTGGAAAAGAACTACGCGCCTACGGAAATCCACGGCGTCTGGGACGGTGAGCAGTTGCGCGAGGTCTTTGTGAATCTGATCGCGAATGCCATCGACGCAAGCGAAACACGCTCGCCCATCAGAATTACGACTGAGTTAATTGACGCCGCTTCCACGCCGACGATGGTCGACGCGGCCCCAACGAATGGCCAGCCGCGCGCGCGAATCACCATCGCTGATGAGGGCGTTGGCATGGATCAGAAAACGGTTAGTCGTTTGTTCGAGCCCTTCTTCACGACCAAGAAGCGCGGCACCGGTCTCGGTCTTTCAATTGTGCGTCAGATTATCGATCTGCATGGCGGGAACATCGATGTGGAGAGTGACCGCGGGAAGGGAACAACGTTCACTATCGAACTCCCGCTTAACAACTCCGCTTAGGATCTACGTGATGCGCTCGGCAGCTTCCACCGGCGCGACGGTAATACTCTTAAAACGTGATAAGCGAACGAGGCCGGGCGCTGCGCCTTTAGGTTTCGAAAGAAACTTACGCTGCGTGTAGTGCACGTCAACTTTCGGATCTTTGTTCGCTCGCGAGAAATAGGCGGCGAGTTGCGCGGCTTCTATGATCGTGCGATGGGGAATTTCCTTGCGCGTTGGGTTGCGAACGATGACGTGCGAGCCGGGATAGTCAGCCGCATGCAGCCAGAGATCGTTCGGTTTCGCGATTTTGAAAGTGAGGTTGTCGTTGTCGCGGGCCGCGCGCCCGACGAGAATCTCGTAACCGTCAGATGAGAGGTAGCGGCGTGTTCCGGGGATGCGTTTGGTGCTCCTATGTCGTGTCTGCGTCCCGCCCGATGGCCTCGCTGGTAATGACGACTGCACGGCCGGCGAATCGGCCGTTGCGGACGTGAGCTGTGCGAGTTGCGCTTCCAAATTCGTGAGTTCCAATTTTACTTGGGCAATTCGTGACGCGATCTGTTTGCGCGCGCGCTTTGAGCGCGCATATTTCTCAAAGCGCCGCGCGGCTTCTTCCGCAATCGAGAGTTTCTCGTCAATCTCAATTTCCATTTTCGGCGCGCCGTCGGTGAAATAGTCGATCAGCGTAAGCCGGCTGCCTTTGCGCGTTGCCATGGACACGTTCGCGAGCAGCAAATCCCCGAGGCGCTTTTGCTGTTCGGCGTCCACATGCTCGGCCAAATCGCTTTCCAGTTGCTTTACCAATTTTTTGCGCCGGGAGATCTCCTTCCGTAGTTGAGCACGTGCATTTGCGACTTGAGACTGAGCTGCCCGTTCGGCCAAAAGTTCGGTATAGCGAGCATCGAGTTGTTCAGAAATAGACTTGCCTTCGTTCGTGCTGATGCTCCCGACATCTGAGTGTTGTCTTCCGGTCGCTTTAATGATCTGCTGTGCAGCCGGTTGCTGATATTTGTCGCCAATCGTCTGGCCGGCGCCGTGTGGCTTTCGCAGTTGCGAAATGATCACATTGTCGTTGTCGAGTAGCAGCAGATTCGCCGAGCGGCCGGTCAACTGCGCCACCAGGGTTCTTTGCTTCGGGTGGCCCAGTTCGTTTGCTCCTTCGAACTTAAACCATACGACGCGATCGGCAGATTGCTTTTGGACAGAAGATAACCGCGTCCGCGACAGCTCCTTTCGCAGGGATAACCCGAATTGGTTTAGTGGCCCCGATTGTTTTTCGAGATCGCGCACGCGTCGTTTGATTAAGTAAAGACGCGCCTGTGCCGGCTCGACACTGATGAACAGATATCCGTGAGCGCGCAGTCCAAAATCAATCGCCAGTGATTGTGGCGTTAGCTGAAAGATTTTTCCCGGCCCGCGGCCAACAAGCAGCGGTGTAATTTCAGACACGACCTCGCTAATGGTTGCATCGTCCATGACCTTACGAAATTAACACATCGAGACGAGCGTGAGCGTAGCGGGCGGAATCCAGGCAAGCCGCGGCACCTCGGGTGCGCCTAACTAATCGTGAACGACGATTGTACGGGAAAAGCGATCGTGAAGAGTGAGATGGTCGCGGTCGATAAAGGCAAAAGCGAAGCCGAGGCCGAGCAAGGCGAACGAGAAAACGTAGCCCAAAGCGCGCTTGATTGACTGACCGCCCGTAGGTATCAAGCCTGTGCGCGCGTCGATGGTTCTGACCGAAAAGAGGCGCATCGAAAGCGTGCGGCCGGTCAACGCGATCGAGATTGTGAAGTACGCTAACGTCGCTGCGACAGTAAGCCCCGCCATCAAACTAATGATCCGCGGGTCAGACCAATTGCCGGCGTTGGCTTGAATCGCCGCTGCCGCAGGCGAGACCATCAACGCGATCAGGATCAAATCAACAACGCCCACGATTGCGCGACGCGTTAGGCCGGCGATGTCTCGTCGCCTGTCGCACGAAAGCACGGGCACGGACAGGCAAGTTTCCAGGTATGACAACGCAGCATCCTCAACGCTCTCCGAAATCACGCGCACTCGCCTCGGGGTCTTCGCTGCTTCGTCTACGTTATCAGGCGCAGTGGCTGCGGGTTTGGCGACCGGAAGCGGAGCAACGATCGTGAGCTTCGGCTTGAAATCGTTCCCGGATTCAACGGCTGCGGTTTGCGGACTCTCGCTCGTCGACTGTGGAATGTTGTTCGGCGCTACAGCCAACGCCGGCGCCGCGGCGGTTGCAGAAAAACCTGTCGAAAGATGTTCCGCTCTACGCGCGCGATCGACGCGTTCCAGAGCTTTCGACACGATGGGATTGAGCGGCGCCTGTTCTGGGTCAGGCACTAACTCCAATTGGCCTGAGGGCAGATCGCACAAGACAGTTTCAGCAGCGCGCGTGGCGGCCTTGGCTTCCGCTACCTCGCGCGCTTTCTGCTCCTGAATTTCGCGCACTCGCTGGCTGAGGCGTTTGCGCCATTCCGGCACATTCCGCCCGCCCGGAAATTCGATCAGCGTTGACGCCGACTGTGACTCCGCGTTTTTTTCATCCAGCGGTTTTCTAATGCTGCGTTGAGCGGCAGTGACGGTTTCCGCAGTCGTCGATTCAGTTAGAGTTGTACGCATTGAGGGACCTGAGACGTCATGGGGCAGGAACGAAACTCCTCAATCACGCGCCGCAATCCTGAGCCGAGATTGGCGGCGCAACTCCACCTCGTTCAAGCCGGGGCGAAACCCGCCTGACCGATGCTCAATTCGCCGCCGATAGTAGCAGTAATACTTTAACGCGTCAACGAGAAAATATAGCAGGGCTTGGACTTGAGTGGCATAGGCTTCAGCCTGTGCTCCGGACGCTGCACAGACTGAAGTCTCCGGCTAAAGCGGCTGCCGACCGGCGAACCCAGCTTCGACGTCGTGCCACCATTCGATGTTGTCGCCTTCGTCAGCCTTCCAACAGAGCAGCACCACGCGTCCGTCACGCATCGAGGGAAAGTCAATCAGCCCGTGGCCGTAGTCCTTGAGCTGAATTCCGAGCGCCTCTAACTCGCTGGCGCCGATCGACAAATCGACGAGCAGTTGTGCGTAGCGCTGGCCATTTGGAATTCCGCCGCCACCATGCTCAGCGCCACTCGCCGCACGTTTCGCGGCGCTCTGAAGCGTCACGAGCCGTCGATGCGCGCGCTGGATCTTATGAACGATGGGCCGGACGTTCGGCAGAAGTGAATTAGCCTCTTCGACGGTGAACAGTTTCATGCGGGAAATGTGCTGCGGCAACAACCCCATTCTAATCGTTGGATGCTGATGATGCCACTGTGTCGCCGGACGTGTCGGATACAGGCGGCGCATGTGAAACGAGTTTCGTTCGCCAAACGACGATGGTGGAAACGATGAGTGCAATCGTGCAGGCTGCGCCGCCTTCAATTCCGTAAGCGCCGCCGGTCAACCAATCCGGTCCGGCGTTCATGGCGTGGAGCAGCGGCGCCGGCGCGATACGTTCGATGCCGCTGACGGGCAAACCAAGCAGCGATGCCTGCGTCCAGTTCCATGACCAGTGGAGGCCCAGAGGAAACCAAAGGCTGCGCGTTCGCAGGTAAGCGGCCGACAACCAAACTCCCGCCACGGCGGTGTTGACGAAAGTGAATCCGCGGCTCACGTGCGGATTCGCCAGATGTACAGCCGCAAACGGCACCGACGTTATCAGCACGCCGACCCAGGCGAGCTGCGCCCGCGTAAATGTTTGCAGCGGATAACCGCGAAACAGCGATTCTTCCGCAGCGCCGGCGACGACAAAGATAACCAGTGACACGACGACTGTCTTGCCAATCGTCGTACCGGGACTTGGATTGAAGCTAAATCTGATCCCGCGTGTTACCGCCGCAAAGCCGGCCGCCAAAAGCAACGAGGCGGCGCCAATGAGCGATCCCAGCGCGACGTTCTTCAGCCAGCCACGATGTGGCCACCAGCCGATTGAATGAAACGGAAGCTCTTCGAAGATTGCGCCGCAGGCCCAGCCGACTAACGTAGCAGAGCTGAAGAGAACGACCGCGCCAATCAGAAAGGGCAGCGCATCGCTCCAAAGTCCGCCGCGCACGCCGCCGAGAACATACGTAATCACCGAAGCAGCCGCTTCGAAAAGTCTTGCGCACACCAGAAACGCGACGGCGAAAAACGTGGCGCGCCAGCCGCTGCGCAAGTGGCCTTCTTTGTTGACGAAAAAGTTGTGGACTTCCATTCGGGGTCAGCATTCTAACACTTGAATTGCTTGACGTGACTCAGTCGGGTGGCGCGCCCGCCTGTGCTAAACTTTGCCGCAGTCCAAGCCCGTCCGTTCGGAGAAGCTTCTCAGTGGCAGAACCCGCAGAACGTCAGAGCGAATCAAAGGGCAAATCCCGGCAGCGTCGGATTCGGGCGTGGTTGCTGGGTGCGATCGTCGTAGTCCTCCTGGGTTTGATTGCCGCGCAGGGCCTGTTCAACCTGTGGTCGTTTGTTCCCGCCGAAACTGGATCTGACACGCTTTTGTTGTATGCGATCTCGACGCTGAATTTCGTCGCGTTTTTTGTCTTCACCTTCATTCTGCTGCGCAGTTTGTTGCGGTTGCGTCGTGAACGGCGTGCACGGCAGGCGGGTTCACGGATTCAGACGCGCCTGCTCGTTTACTTCATCGGCTTGAGCTTGTTGCCAATCACGGCGATGGCCGCGTTCTCGTATCTGTTTTTGAATCGCTCCGTCGAGAAATGGATGGGGCGTCTTCCGGAGAACGTCGTGGAGCGCGTGCGCGAACAACAGCGCGAAATTGTCGCCACACAAAACCAGAGACTTCACGAAACGGCTACGTTGCTCGCTACTGCGATTCGCCTGAAGCCGCAGACGGAATGGAAACCGACTCTGGATCAATTAAGAAACTCGGGCGAGCTGACAGCGATCGAGATCGTTTCCAATTCCGGCGAAGTGATCGCGACGAGTCGATCAGAGATTTCAACCACAAATGAGCCTGAGCTGGCGCGGGTGTTGGAAGCGGGCCGCCGCGCAGCCAATCCGGCGGATTCGCAACTGTCCGATGCGAAGGGATTTGACCTGGCCTCGGTGCCGCTGACTGAATCGACGCGTCTGATTCTGGTGCCGCGACGGTTCAGCGACGCCGACGTCAACGACATCATTGCCGGATCGCAAAGCGAATACCAGCATCTGGTCCAACGGCAACGCAAGGTGCGTCTGCTGGGTCTGTCGACGCTTGGTTTGATGACGCTGCTGCTTTTATTTGCCTCGACGTGGGTGGCGATTCACCTCGCGCGCGGATTAGCGGCCCCCATCAAGTCGCTGGCCGAAGCCTCAAAAGAAGTAGCGCGCGGAAATCTTTCGCACCGTGTGAACACGCCCGCGGACGACGAGTTGGCGCTGTTGGCCGATTCGTTCAATCAAATGACCGCGGAATTGGAAGAGAACCGGCGTCGCATCGAAGCCGGCGCGGCGACCTTGAAAGAAAAAAACCAGGCGCTGGAAGAGCGCCGCAACTACATCGAAACAGTTTTGAATTCGCTCTCGACCGGCGTCGTGTCGTTGGACAGAGCGGATTGCGTGACCACGATGAATGCCGCCGCCGCGTCGATTTTGAGACTAAGCGAACCACCGCCGGCCTGGGCCAAGCTGTCGAGTCTTTTGAATCACGAAGACCGCACGGTTCTTGAGCGGCTAATCAAGCGAGCGCGGCGCGCGGGGCGGGCGGCCGAACAGAGTCAATTGACGCGCGGCTCGGCCGCGACGTCTATTCCTGTTGCGTTGACGGTTACTGCGCTGGGAGCAGCGTCTGGAGGCGAGCGCGGCGTTGTTCTGGTCATCGACGATTTGTCGGAACTACTGACCGCGCAACGCGCCGCCGCGTGGAGCGAAGTTGCGCGCCGCATCGCCCATGAAATCAAAAATCCTTTGACACCAATCCAGCTTTCCGCTGAACGCATCGCGCGTCAGTTCGGAGTGCGCGTCAATGGCGGCGACCACAACGCGGGAAACGGGCAGGCAACCGCAACTGAAGACCAAGAATTGAAGCGCGTTGTCGAAGAGTGCACGTCTTCAATCACTCGCGAGGTTGCCGGCTTGAAGTCTTTGGTGGACGAGTTCTCGCGCTTTGCGCGAATGCCGGACGCGCAGAAATCGACGACGGATCTCAACAATGTGATAGCACAAGCGGCCGCTCTGTACGAGGAGCGTCTGAACGGCGCGGAGTTGCGGCTGGAACTCCAACAGGATTTGCCTCCGGCCATGCTGGACGGTGAACAAATGAAGCGCGTGTTCGTGAATCTGATTGACAATGCGCTGGAAGCGTTGACTTCGTCAGCCGAGCGCCGGATCACCATCGTCACAAGTTTGGACGCGCCGCGTGAGATGTTAATTGCCGAAGTTGCCGATTCTGGCGAAGGAATTCCTGCCGCCGATTTCAAGCGACTGTTTCAGCCGTACTTTTCCACGCGCGGACGCGGCACCGGTCTCGGCCTCGCGATCGTACAACGAATAATCGGCGAACACGGTGGGCGAATCCACGCGGAGAATAACGTGCCGCATGGCGCGAGGTTTGTGGTTGAAATTCCTGTGAGCAGTTAATGCGCAAGGATGGGCCGGCAGGATGCCGGCGAACCGCAGGCAAAGATGCCTGCGCTCCCGAAGATGTCCGAATCAATCTTAATCGTCGATGACGAGCGCGGGATTCGCGATTCTCTCAGCGCGGTCTTGCGCGACGAAGGCTTCACTGCCGAGGCCGTCGCCACGGGCGAGGAATGCCTGAAAGCGATTGGTCAGCGCGCCTACGGCTGCGTGCTGCTCGACGTGTGGCTGCCAGGAATCAGCGGCCTTGAAACCTTGCGCCAGATGCGCGATGCGAGTTGTGATGCGGCGGTCGTGATTATCTCTGGTCATGGCAACATCGAAACGGCGGTGCGCGCGACCAAACTGGGCGCGTTTGATTTCGTCGAGAAGCCGCTGTCGATCGAAAAGACTGTGCTGACCGTGCGCAACGCGCTCAGGCAGCGGCAACTCGAACTGGCCAACCGATCGCTGGCGGCAGAACTGAACGTCGAGTACGCAATGATCGGCGAATCGGTGTCGATGCGGGCGTTGCGAAAACAGATTGCCGTCGTCGCGCCTACAGACGGACGAGTGCTGATCTCGGGCGAGTCCGGAGTCGGCAAAGAGTTGGTGGCGCGCGCGATTCACGCACAGTCGCGTCGCGCTGGGGCCACGTTCATCGAAGTGAATTCGGCCGCCATCCCTGAAGAGCTGATCGAGTCCGAATTATTTGGCCACGTGAAAGGCGCCTTCACCGGGGCGACGGCGGCAAAGAAAGGAAAGTTCGAGCTTGCCGATGGCGCGACGCTTTTTCTCGATGAAGTTTCAGACATGAGCGCGAACGTGCAGGCAAAGGTGCTGCGCGTTCTGGAAGAGCAGAGGTTCGAGCCGGTCGGAAGCAACACACCAGTCACTGTCGATGTGCGGGTGATCGCCGCGACGAACAAAAAGCTGGACGAGGAGATCGAGAAGGGAAGTTTCCGCAGTGACCTCTATTTTCGGCTGAACGTCATTCCGTTCGAAGTTCCGCCGCTGCGCGAAAGGTTAGAGGACATCCCTCTGCTGGTCGAACATTTCAATCAGAGATTTGCCACTGCTTATGGAAAGAAGCCGCTGCGGTTTGACGCGAAGGCGATGGACGCCATGCAGAATTATTCGTGGCCGGGAAATGTGCGCGAATTGAGAAACACGATCGAGCGCATCGCCATCATGCACACAAATCATCGCGTCGGCGTCAAAGATCTCCCCGCGTTCGGCAGCGCGGAACCGCCGGCTTCATCGTACCGGTTTCCGTCGTTCAAAGAAGCCAGCGATGCCTATCACCGCGAATTTATTCAGAGAAAGTTGGAAGAAGCCGACGGCAATGTCTCGCGCGCGGCGGAACTGATGGGCATCGATCGCAGCCATCTGTATCGGCGCATGCGCGCGCTGGGGATTAACGTACGCGGATAGCCACGGATTAGTCGTTGAGGCGGGCGAACGCAATCAGTAGGATCCCGAGAAAGGCTCCTACGCCGATGCCGATACCCAGCCCCAAATTCCGCGCCGTCGAATGTCCGGAGCTCTTATCAACCTTCGCCACGTCGGCGTAGCGAATCGTTGTCGGTGCGTCGGTCTTACGGTCGCGAATGACGAAGTCATCGTCATCAGCGCGCGAGATGTAACCCTTTATCTGCCGGCCATCCTTCAGGGTTATCTTGGCTTTTGCTTTTTCCCCGACGCCGATCTTGGCAATCTTGATTTTCACTTGATCGACCGAGGTTTGGGGTTGGCCTGCAAGCGTGCGCGCCGCCGGCGCGATGCTAAACAGGACGATTAGTAACAACGACGCGAATTTTTTGAGCATTAGATTTTTCCGTTTGCTGGTTTTTTAGGCGGTACGAAGAACGACCGCTAGGGTAAACGAACACCTTTGCTCAAGCAATGATGGTGCCGCAGAAGAATCATGATAGTCGCCCGCGATTTGCGCGACCATGCCCTTGCGGTGCAATGTGTACCTGACAGTTGC
>DASXTE010000306.1:0-21000 GCA_036505595.1 Pyrinomonadaceae bacterium | reverse complement strand
CTCGATGTCGAGAGTTCTTTGCAGCTCAGAGAAAACGCGCGCGGCCAGCAACGAGTGGCCACCCAGTTCGAAGAAATTGTCGTGGATGCCGGCGCGCGAAAGTTTCAGCACGCGGCACCAAACCTGCGCCACGACTTCTTCGGTGGGCGTTCGCGGCGGCGTAAAGTTATCCTCGGGCGTGCGATCGAATTCGGGAGCAGGCAGAGCGCCACGGTCGATCTTGCCATTCGGCATGAGCGGTAAGACCTCGAGTGCTGTGAAAGTCGCCGGCAGCATGTGCGTCGGCAGCAACGACTTGAGAAAGCTCCTGATCTCGGTCGAGGTCGCTTGCTGGTCTGCTTCGAGCACGACGTACGCATGAAGACGTTGGTCGCCGTCCGCGTCTTCGCGCACCACGACGACCGCGTCCGAGACGGCTACGTGAGTGCGAATCGCTTGTTCGACTTCCTCAAGCTCAATGCGGAAGCCGCGAATCTTTACCTGATTGTCGGCGCGGCCAAGGAATTCAAGATTTCCATTGGGCAGATAGCGAACCAAATCGCCCGAGCGATACAGTCGCCCTTCGCCGAATGGATTTGGAATAAATTTCTCCGCCGTTAGTTCGGGACGATTCAGATATCCGCGCGCTACGCCGGCGCCGCCGATGAAGAGTTCGCCGGGCACACCCGTCGGCACGGGCTGAAGCATTTGATCCAGAACGTAAGTCGAGGCGCCGCGGATTGGCCTCCCGATCGGAATCGCGCCTTCTGCCTGGTGATACGAGAGATTGAGAGTCGTTGTCACGACCGTTGCTTCAGTCGGGCCGTACGTGTTCAGCAAACGCACTTTCGCTGTCACTCGTTCGAGCCATCTCGCGAGGTGTTCCACTTTCGCCTGCTCGCCACCAAGGATCACAAGCCGCAGCGATTCAGGAATGGCCAGATCGTTTTCCACCATCTCGGCCACGAGGTGATGCCAATAACCGGTCGGTAGATCGAGAACCGTAATCCCGAGTTGCGAACACCTTTCGAAAAATTGCTTTGCCGATGTGATCATCGCATCGGTTCGCAGCACCAAAGTCGCGCCACACGTCAAAGCACCAAAGATTTCCTCGACGCTTGCGTCAAAGCAGAGCGACGCAAACTGAAGCACGCGATCTGACGCAGTAATGTCGTACTGCTCGGACGCACTCGCGACGAAGTTTCGGAGCGAGCGATGCTCGATCATCACGCCTTTCGGTTTTCCGGTTGAGCCTGAGGTGTAGATTACGTAAGCCAGATCGGTCGGATCAGGGTCGGCTTCGAGGTTATTTGCCGGTTGGCGATCGATTGACTCGGTTGCAGCGTCGAGCGCAATCACTCGGCCGCCAAATTCCGGGAATTTGTCGCGCAAGCTCTGTCGCGTAAGCAGTAAGCCAGCCCCACTATCCCCGAGCATGAACTCGAGACGATCTGCGGGATAAGCTGGATCGAGCGGTACATAAGCGCCGCCAGCCTTCAGAATCGCCAACATTGCCACGATCATCTCCGGCGAACGCTCGAGGCAAATGCCGGCGAGCGGCGAATTATTCGCTTCCGGCGAAGATGGCGCATTCGAAAGTGATTGCCATTCATCGCGCAGCAAATGCGCAAGCTGGTTCGCGCGCGCGTTCAATTGACCATACGTCAGTTGTTGACCGTCTTGCTCGATCGCGACGGCATCCGGATTCTTGGCGGCCACGTTTTCGAACCGGCGATGAATCGGTTGCAACTCAGCCGCGGCTGGCCCGGAAGTGCTCCACTCGTGAAGTAGTGTTTGCTTCTCGGCTTTGCTCAAAAGACTTACTGCCGCTATCGATTGGTCGAGATCGTTCGCGAAACTCTCAAGGATCGTGACGCAGTGATTCAACATTCGCACGATCGCATCGGGGGCAAAACGGCTGCGATGATAGACCACGCGCAAACTCAACTGCGGTTGTTGATTGATGACGAGCGTCAGCGGATAGTTCGTGCGCGCCAGATGCGATTCGCTTATTTCGATGGCGCCACCAATATCCAGAGGCAAGTCGTGACCGGCAAAGTTCTCAAACACCACGATCGTTTCGAACAGCGGGGCGCCGCGCGGCACTTCACTCCACTCATGAATCTGATTCAAAGAGGTCGTCTCGTGTTCGCGTAGTTTGAATGCGGCCTTCTGCATCTGCTGCAACCATGCGGCCAGCGGTTCACTTTGCGGAACGCGCACGCGTAGCGGCAGCGTTCCAATCAGCAGTCCCACCAGCGAATCTATTTCGGGATAGTCGAACGGCCGGCCGGAGACAGTGATGCCGAACATCACGTCATCGCTGCGACAGTAGCGACTCATCAAGAGCGCCCAAGCGCCTTGCGCGATCGTGCTCATGGTCAGCCGGTGCTTGCGCGCAACGGCTTGCAAGCGCGTGCGCAATGTTTCCGGCACGTCGATGACCCGCTCATCGAATGTCTCGTCCGGCGCCGGCAGCATGCCCGGCGCGTTGTCGATCGGCAACGAATTCGACGAGTTGAATCCCGCCAGTTCGTTGCGCCAGAAACTTTCGCTTCCCTCACCCTCTTGAGCGTTCAGCCACGTGACGTAATCGCTGAACGCCGGTGCGGCCGGCAGTTCGATCTGCTCGCCGCGCGTCAGTGCCTGGTAGATCAGCGAGACCTCGCGCCGCACGATACCCATCGACCACCCATCGAGCACCAGATGGTGATTGCTGACGACGATGTGAAAAGCATCCTCAGCAGTTTGCAGCGCTGCGACCCGCACCAGCGGCGCTTTCGAAACATCGAAGCCGCGCGCGCGATCCGATTCAAGAAAGTCCTTCAACTGGTCCTTGTGTTCTGAAGCAGCGATCTGGCGCCAATCATGAAAAGCGAATGGCAGCTCAACGTTGTCCCGCAACGCCTGCTGCGGGGTCTCATCGTTCCACGAAAAAGCAGTGCGCAGAATCGGATGGCGATCGATCACGGTTTGCCATGCCAGCTTGAACGCCGGCACATCCAGCGCACCACGGAACGCATAGCAAAACTGCTCAAAATACGCCGCCGATTTCGGGGCGTACATCGAGTAGAGCAGCATGGCCTCCTGCGTCGGTGTCAGCTCGTAGATGTTTGTCATCGCAGTCATCTGATTCAAAAGCTAGGCAGGCTGCTCGCGCGCGATTTGCTGCTCGACTTCGTCGTCTGAAAGTCCTTCCAATTCAGCAAGCAGCGCGGCGAATTCGTCATCTTCGGTTTTCGCGACGTGACCTTCACAAATAGCGTGCGCCAGACCTGCGATTGTTGGCGTCTCAAACAACTGCCGCAGCGGCAACTCGTAATTGAATGCGGCGCGAATCCGCGAGATGACTTGCGCGGCCATCAACGAGTGCCCGCCCAACATGAAGAAGTTGTCTACGACGCCGACTCCGTCGACTGCCAGGACTTCGGTCCAGATCGCGGCCAGCTTTTCTTCGATCGGGGTGCGCGGCGCGATGTAAGTCGTGGCCATGCTCAGAACGGGCGTGGGGGTTTCGGCGGGCACATGTTTTGGTTCCCATGTCACTTTGGGCAGTTGCGACAACCGCGCGTTCGGATTCGCCAGAGACGCTTCGAGCAGTCGCTGAAAATCTGCCAGCATGCATCGTGCGGATTCGGATTCAAACAAGTCCGAGTTGTATGAGATCGAGATTTCGATTTCATCGGCGTCGACGGCTTCCAATGACAAGTCGAATTTCGAAGTATCGTTATTAAGTTCAATCGGGTGGACGGCCGCACCCGGGAGAGTGGGAAGCGGCTTTTGTCCATCTTGCAGTACGAACATCACTTGAAAGATCGGGTTGTGTTCGAGGCTGCGATCGGTGCGCAACGCCGTGACCAGCATCTCGAAAGGCACATCCTGGTTTGCGAATGCGGCCAGCGCGGTTTCGCGAACTCTTTTTATCAGCTCGTTAACCGTCAAGTCAGGAGCAATCCTGGTGCGCAATGCGAGCGTATTGACGAAAAAGCCAATCAGCAGTTCGGTGTCGATTCCATCGCGTCCGGCCACCGGTGTTCCGGCGATGACATCGTCAGAGCCGGTGTAGAGCGCAAGCATCACATCGAAGATTGCCAGCAACGTCATGAAGAGTGTGGCGCCATGCGCGCGGGCAAACTTCCTGACGTCGTCCGATAGTTGCCGTGACAGCAGCGCCGTTTGTTTGCCGCCGCGGTAAGTGTGTGCGCCAGCCCGCGGATAATCCGTCGGGAGATTCAGCACCGGTGGCGCGTTGTTGAGCTGCTGTTTCCAATAGTCGAGCTGAAGTTCCAGGTTGCCATCACCTGCCGACCTGCGTTGCCAAACCGAGTAGTCCGCATATTGAATCGGCAACTCCGTCAGCGAAGGTGTCTCGCCGCGCGCAAACGCTTCATAACATGCGCTCACTTCATTCATCAGAATTTCGGCCGACCATGCGTCGCTCACAATGTGATGCACGGTCAGCAGCAGGATGAAGTTGTCGGCCGCGAGTTGCACCAGCAACGCGCGCAGCAGCGGCCCGGTTGAAAGATCAAACGGCCGGCGGGATTCTGTTTCCAGCAATAACTTTGACTCGATGAGCCGCTGATCGGGCGGTAACTGAGACAGATTGATGAACTGCCAGGCGACTTCCTCCGGCAAATCGATTCTCTGAAAAGGCGTGCCGTCGATCTCGATGAATCGCGTCCGCAGGATTTCGTGACGCGCCACAATCGCATTCAGCGATTGACGCAGGGCGGCGACGTTTAGCACGCCGCTGATTTCCATCGCTTGCGCGAGGTTGTAGGCATAATTGCCGGGATCGAGTTGATCCAGGAACCACAGGCGCTGCTGCGAAAATGAAAGCGGCAGCGGTTGCTCACACGAGACTCGCACCAGCGGCAGACCGCTCGAGGATTTGTCTTGCGCGATCTCCGCTTCAAGGTGTGCAGCAAATTCGCGAACCGTCGGCCATTCGAACAGACGGCTTACCGGCACGCGGACTTTGAACGTGCGACGAACGCGCGCGACTGACTGGCCAGCCAGCAATGAATTGCCGCCCATTTCGAAGAAATTGTCATCGATGCCGATTCGGTCAACACGCAGGACTTCACAGAAAATACCTGCGAGTCTTATTTCGAGTTCGGTTTGTGGTGCGACGTAATTCTTCAATTCGTGAATCGTGCTGTCTGTCCGTCGCGCCAGCGCCAGGCGATCGATTTTTCCGTTCGCCGACAAAGGCAGGACGTCCAGTGCGACAAACGTAGAAGGAGTTGCGTAGTCAGGAAGTTGACTGCTGAGAAATCTGCGCAGCTCACTTGCTGCCGGCGCGCTCGTCTCTGGAACAAAGTACGCGACCAACTTCATTGTTTGCTGCGCATCAACTTTCGCGACCACAGCACACTCGCGAACGGCCGCATGTGCCGTCAGCGCGGCCTCGACTTCGCCCAGCTCGACGCGAAACCCGCGTATCTTGATCTGCTGATCGTGCCGGCCGGCGAACTCCAGCCTTCCGTCTTCACGCACACGCGCGAAGTCGCCGGCGCGATACAGACGTTTGTTTTCGAACGTGATGAATTTCTCCGCGGTCAGCTCAGGGCGATTCAGGTAGCCGCGCCCCACGCCGGCGCCGCCGATGTAGAGCTCGCCGGCCACACCCGCCGGCGTAGCGTTCATCTGCTCATCCATGATCAGAAGTTCAGTGTTCGCAATCGGGTGCCCAATTGGAACCCGCTCGACGTCCTCGGCTTCAATCGAAATAGGACTGACGCAGACAATGCCGGCAGTCTCTGTCTGTCCAAACATGTGCACGTGCCGCGCGGGATGTTGAAATTCAATCGCCCAGGTGCGCGGAATGTCAGACATAAGCGGCTCACTCGCCGATAACATCAAACGCAGTTCGTTATTCAGAAGCTCGCGCCGTTCAGCTTCGTCGAGTTCCTTAAGAACCGCAGTGCAGCTCCGCCAGAGCGATGGCACAGCGTCCATGACCGTTACGCCGCGTTGTTTGATCATTTCGAAAAGCGCCAACGGATCTTTGCGCTCTTCAGAGTTTGCGATTACGACCGTGGCTCCCTGCGAGAGCGGTAACAATAGTTGTCGCCGTGAAGACGAAAACGCGATCGACGCCAGATGTAGATAAACATCGTCGCTTCGGATTCCGAGTTCGTAATCGAGCGCCAGCAGATAATTCGCCAGATTACCGTGGTCGATCAGCGCGCCTTTCGGCGTGCCGGTTGAGCCGGACGTGTAAATCACGTACGCCAGATCTGTCGGCAGCGGCTGCTCGGCTAAATCGCTTGTCGCCGGCGACGACTTTCCCGAGGGCGTTTCATCGAGTAGCACGACCCGCGCGTTGTCCGCGGGAATCGAACCCAACAATTCTGATTTGGTAACGATGACGGATGGCTGCGCGTCCTGAATCATGAACGCGAGTCGATCCTTCGGATAATCCGGATCCAACGGCAGATACGCGCCGCCGGATTTCAGAATTCCGACGATGCCGATCGCCATCTCGAGCGAACGATCGATGCAAATTCCAACCAGCGACTCACGGCCCACGCCAAGCGACCGCAGGTGATGCGCCAACTGATTTGCGCGCTCATTCAGCTCCGCAAAACTGAGCTGTTCGTTGCCCGCGACAACTGCTGTTTTCGAAGGATCCTGCTTGACCTGCTGCTCGAAAATTTGCGGGAAGGTCCGATCGAGAAACTCAGGGATCCGCGGACCTCGCAGTGGACTCAAATCAGGTGTGACTAATTGGGGAAATAAATTCGGCTCGAGGATTGTCTCCTCGATAATTGATTGGGGCATGTATGAATAATCGAGCCGCGAGCGCTCAGGCGCCCTCAGCCTCGCTCCTTGCTAATTTCAATGATGTCGCCCAGCCGGCGCTTGAGATCCGTTTGCACTCCGACATAGATGTTGCCGGCGTCGTCGGTCGTAATGCCTTGCACGTTTTTCAGTTCGCCGGCGAACGCGGCAATCGTCTTCAACTCCTCATTCGGGCGATACATGAAGAGCTTTCCGTGATGACTGTCGGTGATGTAGAGCGCGCCTTTTGAGAAGAAGATCGTTTCCGGCGAGAAAGAATCGCGCCGTGCGATGATGCGGTGGAGTTCGTGTTTCGCATCGAGCAGGTAGAGCACGTCGTCAGCATTGTCGGCGATGTACAAGTTGCCGCGATCGTCAAAGACCATGCTTTCCGGTTTCGTAATTCCGTACTGCTTGCCTAGGTATTCCGAAACCGCGCCGTCGCGCGTAACGCGAAAGACTTCGTGTTGCTCGCCGTCGCCAACCAGAATCGATCCGTCGGGCGCGAGTGCGATGCCTTCCGTCGAGATTAATCCTTTCTCTTTGCCCGCCAGCAGCCGCGGATTTCCGCGCGCGTCGATCGTCCAAACGCCGCCGGCGTCATCGTCGCTAAAGAAGATGTTTCCGTCCGCATCCATCACCAGGTCTTCCGGTGACAGAAACCCGAAGTGCGAATCGGCGAGTTCTTTCAGTCCGCCCGTCGGACTCCAACACTCCATCTCGTCGCTGCCTTCGTCGGCGATGTAAATGCTGCCGTTGCGCCACAGCAAACCGTCGGGCGATCCGAGACCAGTCTTGCTCGTCGCGATGATTCGCGGCCGGTACGAATCGTCGGTCATCAGCACCAGGCTGTGTTTTTGCACATGACACGAAAGCTGTGCAAAGAACGTAAGCGCGATGATCGTGAGTGCTGCTCGCTTCATAATCGATTGCCGGATTTTAACCGCCGAGAACGTGCCGTCTTACGGCGCCTAACAATCCCAGGAACTCGCGCACGTGAACCAATGTGCTCGACATTTCAAAGGCGACCGCGAAGATGAATGCGCTCGACAGCGCGCTGTGACGCAGCGTCAGTTGCGATATGCGATCGAGCAGCGCGTCAAACCACTTGCGCGCGGCGGCATAACGAAACGCAGCCAATTCCGCAATGGCAACCAGCGCGCCCGCGGCAACATCGAGCGGCGTGTGCTGCGCGCTGATCATCTTGGCCGCCAGAATCACAAACACAGTCCAGCCCAGCGCCAACCAGCCGAGCCGGCGTGACGCCAACCAAATGCCCAGCGAGATGACCAGAAAGAAACCGGCATGGTCGCTCGGGAAAGAGCCGAGGTCGTTCGTTTCGACGTCGCCACTTAACAGCGCGTGATAATTCTTCTGGCTCTCTTCATCGAGCGGAATGCGCACCGGCATGCGTCCCATCTCGACCAGCTGATCGCCCTCAAGTTGATAAATCTTTTGCGATTGAATTTCCGGGCGCGGCAGAAAAATTGTTTTGGACAAGACTTTGGTGGTGCCGATGACGAAGACGGCCGCGACGATTGTAGTCAGGAGAATCTTGCGCCGAGCGGTCTGGTCCGCACCCTTGCCGCCATACCAGGCGGCCAGGAAGCAACAGCCAATTACGCCTGCCTTTGCGAGGTCATTGTCCAGGAAAAACGCGACGACGTTGTCGAACAACCAGGACCGGCCGGCGACACTATTGATGGCGATCAGAAGCTGATTGTTCAGCGTCATGAACCAGCTTCCGGCGGACAGAAGAATCAGCAGAGACAAAGGCATAGAAATCACCCGGGAACTCTTCAGTCTTTAGAAAGTGAGAAATGGCTCGTTTTGCCAGAGAATCTGAGGAAAACGGCGAGCGCGGCGACACCGACGGCGTCCAACCAGAACGGATTTTGGCAATATTGATGGGTTTAGGATGGATTGGTGGAGCAGAGGGGGATCGAACCCCTGGCCTCCGCACTGCGAACGCGATCTAGCCGGTTCCACTGACTACTACGCGTTCCCATACGTTACGCTAAATTCAACAAGGCCGCCGTCCGAGAGATCATTCGCATTGCATAGGTTCCTATACCTTGCCATTCAATTCCCTACAGTCGCGTCAACCTGGCGCCAAAAAATTTGGATACGTCAACCGCCATTCATGGGTTCGGTTCCCCTTACATCCTGGCTCTTCGTGAGAAGAGTGGAATTGATCGTATTAGTCACGCCAAGACAGGATATTGCATCCTGCAATTTCTCAAAGCTAAGTCCGACGCCGGCGAGTCTCTAAGAAGACTGATACGGCGCTGCATGGAACAGCAGCAACGCGTCGAGGCCCTCGAAATTAACGCCGCAAAATATTGTCCGCATTACATTGATCGGCTAAATTAGGCGCGGTGTGCCGCGTACTTCAGACAATCGCGTTTGCCGGTCTCATAACTCTTGCGCCGCTGGCGCGGAATGCGTCGGCGCAGTATCGCTTTAGCTCATGGACCACCGACAATGGCCTGCCGCAAAACAGCATCAACGATGTTCGCCAAACGCCCGATGGCTATCTCTGGCTAACCACGTTCGACGGTCTGGTGCGCTTTGACGGCGTGCGCTTCACAGTTTTCGATAAAGGCAATTCACCGGGCATCAGCAGCAATCGTTTCCTGCGGATGTACGAAGACGCGCAAGGCGATCTATGGGCCGGCACTGAAGAAGGCGGCGTCGTCCATTATCATCAGGGCCGCTTCACCAGCTACGGAAAAGAGCAGGGGCTACCGAGTTTGAACGCGGTGTATCTGACTGACGACTCTGATGGCCACGTGGTCGTTTATTTAGCCAGCGGTGAGGTGCTGCGTTTTATCGACGGAAGGTTTGAATCGATCAATCCAGCAGACGAGCTTAAGCAAAACAGCGCCGCCTTGCGAAATGAAAATCGACGCGTCTCGTGTCCCCACGTCGGCGAGCGGATTCGCTGTCTTGGTTATGGACGCTGGGGCACAGCCGATGGGCTACCGAGTCTGAACCGGATTGGCGGTGATGGTATTGATGATGGACATGGCGCGCTTTGGCTGGCCACGACCGATCCTGCGCTCGTGAAAATTGAGCACCGCAAGGTCGCAAAAGTCTTTACTCAGCGAGACGGATTGCCGGGAACTCCGATCGTCTTCGTTACTGGCGCGCACGTGAACCTGCTCTCAAAGGACCAACGCGGCGCGTTTTGGTTGACCGATATAAAGACTATGCAAAGTCACTTCGCAGGGACTAACGTACCCGAGGCGGTAAGCGTGTCGGGCACTCGGGGGGGATACGAAGATCGCGAAGGAAATCTTTGGTTCGGCTCGGACCGCGGTGGACTGTTTCGCGCGCGCCAGCAATTCATCACCAGTTACTCCACCACGGATGGCTTGACTGAGAACAACATCTACCCGATCTATCAAGCGCGAGATGGCGTGGTCTGGATCGGGACCACCAAGGGTCTCTTCCGTTACCAAGACGGAACGTTCGCTCGCGCCGGCGAGACTCTTAGAGACAGAATCATTAACGCGATTGCTGAGGACCAATCAGGAAGGATTATCGTCGGCGGTGATCGCCAGGCATGGTTGGCTGAAGGCGGAGACTTTAAGCCGCTGCCCATAACAAAGGCCGGGACAATCTTGACCATCTACAACGCGGCTGATGGCACTATCTGGTTCGGAGGTGACGATGGCCTGGTGCGATTCAAAGACGGAGTCGAGACACTGTATAAGGCCGAGGACGGACTCGCAGGCAACAGTGTCAGGGTGATCATTGATGATGGCGCAGGTGGATTTTGGATCGGTGCTTTCGGCGGCTTGACCCATTATGCGAACGGAAAATTCAGTAGTTGGACCGAACGGGACGGACTACCGAGCCGCGCGGTGCGCGCTCTTTACCGCGACCGCGATGGCGTATTGTGGATTGGCACTTATGATGGCGGGCTCGCGCGATTCAAAGATGGTCGGCTCACCAGTTACACGGCCAAAGACGGACTCTTCAACAATGGTGTTTTTCAGATTCTCGAAGACGAGCGTGGCAATTTCTGGATCAGTTGCAATCACGGCATCTATCGGGTGAGCCGTCATGAGTTGAATGAGTTTGCGGAAGGTAAGCGCACTTCAATCAACTCCATTGGTTACGGAAAGAGCGATGGGATGCTCAACATTGAGTGCAACGGCGGACGCTGGCCGGCCGGCGTAAAGACGCGTGACGGCAAGTTCTGGTTCCCCACCCAGGATGGAGTCGCGGTGATTGATCCCAACGCAGTGCCGGTGAACCCGCAACCACCGCCGGTTTTCGTCGAGGCTTTGCTGCTTAACAACAGTCCGGTCGTCTTCGATCGCGAGGTTCAGGTGCGACCCGACCAGGAGAACTTCGAGATTCACTACACGGCGCTCAGCTACATCAATTCAGAGAACATCAGGTTCAAGTACAAACTCGAAGGGCTGGATCGTGACTGGATTGATGTGGGAACGCGCCGCACTGCTTACTATTCACAAGTGCGGCCTGGTAGCTATATCTTCAGGGTCATCGCGGCGAACAGCGATGGAGTTTGGAATACCGAAGGCGCCAGCGTCCGCCTCACTGTGCTGCCGCGCTTCTATCAAACGTGGTGGTTTCAGGCTTTGATTGTTATTGGGCTGCTGGGACTCGGATTAGCAGGTTATCGGGGCCGCGTCAATCGATTGGCGCGGGCGCACAAAGCACAGGAAGAGTTTTCGCAGAAGCTGTTGGTTTCACAGGAGCAGGAACGTCAAAGAATCGCCGCCGCGCTGCACGACTCGCTGGGCCAGAGTCTTTTGATTATCAAGAACCGCATCGCCTTGGCCCAGAGCGAAATCGACGAGAAGCAAGTCGTGCAGGAGCAGCTCGGCGAGTTATCGCACTCAGCCGGAGCAGCGATCGAAGAGTGTCGCGAAATTGCCTATAACTTGCGACCGTTTCAGTTGGAACGTTTCGGCTTGAGCAAAACGCTCCAGGGAATCTTCATGCGCATCGAGGAAGTTACTGAGATTCGCGCAAGCACGCAGATAGATCTAATTGACGACTTGCTCACGCCAGCGGCGCAGGTCAACATTTATCGCATCGTGCAGGAGTGCGCGAACAACATCATGAAGCATTCGCAGGCAACGGAAGCAATGTTGGTCGTCAGGCGCGTTGAGCGCGAAATCAGCCTGTTGATTCAAGACAACGGCCGTGGCTTTGACCGACAAGGGTTTGCGAACGAGCCGTCCGAGCTCGCCAGCGGCGGCTTTGGTCTCATCGGAATCGCTGAACGAGTTAGACTGCTGGGCGGCACTATGGAGATTGATTCGGCTGCGGGGACGAGCCTGCGAATCAGATTGAGCGCCGATGCTTAGAGAAAGTAACGCACCCGATGACCCGCGAGACGACAATCATCATTGCAGACGATCATCCGATCTTCCGGCAAGGCCTGAAGCAGCTCATCGAGAAGGAAGCAGGTTTTCAGGTGGTGGCCGAAGCTGAGGACGGCAAGACTGCGCTGGACTTGATCAAGACTCGGGCGCCGACGGTAGCTGTCCTTGATCTAAACATGCCGGAGATGGACGGCTTTGCGGTAGCTCGTCAGGCGCAACAGATGAAACTCCCCGTTAAGATCGTCATCCTCACGATGCACAAAGACGAATTGCATCTCAACGAGGCGATAGACTTGGGCTTGAACGGCTATCTCATCAAAGACAGCGCCGCAACCGAAGTCATTGATTGCATCAAGAGTGTCTTAAAGGAAAGGCAATACTTCAGCCCGGCGATCTCTTCCCTATTGCTGAAACGCGCGCGCCGAGCCGTGGAAGCGCAAGCACAAACAAATCTCGATGAGTTGACTCCGACTGAACGACGCATCCTGCTGTTATTAGCTGAACTGAAAACCACCAAAGAGATAGCCTCGGAACTGGGCGTCAGCCCTCGGACCATTGATAACCATCGCGCTCACATCTGCTCCAAACTTGAGCTGCAAGGCTCGCACGCACTGGTGAAATTCGCACTTCAACACAAAAGTGAGTTGTGACGGGTTGCTGACCCGCGGACGGTAGAGGCCTGGTCTTCCTTTGCGTCCTTTGCGCCTTTGCGTGAGATTCCAGAATCGCGATCATTCACCACGGCGGAGCCAAGCTCAGGCAAAGTCGCAAAGCACGCAAAGAACTTTCTCGCCAGAACTTAGCAATCTTACTCATGAAAGATTGAGCAACTTTGCTCATGCAAAATGAGCGACATTGCTCACGCGCCGCTGCCTCACGCTTCGTTATAACTCGCACGCACGTCAGACCTGAGTTGAAGGGAAGCCAAATGACCAAGCTGTTAATCGTGGACGATAGCCGGGAGATGCGCGAGTTGATAAAGAGCATCGTCGGCAAAGAGTGCCATGAGGTCTTCGAATGTGAAGACGGAGACGAGGTGCTGGCGGCATTCACTGCGCATCGCCCCGATTGGGTCCTGATGGACGTGGAGATGAAGCGCATGGACGGGCTGAAGGCGACCGACGAACTCATGCGTCGCTATCCGGAAGCCAGAGTAATTATCGTCACGAAACACGACGACCAGGAAATGCGCCTGGCTGCGCGCCGCCGGAGCGCTCTTTTTGTCGCCAAGCACGACCTGCTGTCCTTGCGCTCGCTCATTCAAGGTCACGCGAACAGTTTGCCAGCCAGGGGCAGTCTGCCTGATGCGGATGACTGTGAAGAAAAGGAAAGTCAATGAGGCTAATCACGGCCATTGAGCCGCAATACATTATGTGGGGACGCTTCTTGCTCCGTAAGTCCTGCGCGAGCAGGGAGGGGTGATGAACGAAACGAAAGTGAAACGAAACGAAAGGAGCAATCTCGTCATGTCAAAACGATCATACATTTTGTCTTTAGTTGCTGCCGCGTCAATCGGAGCGGCTGTCCAGGTGGTGCACGCGCAACTCCCCACCGCCAGCGTGTCGGGGGAGGTTGAGGTACAAGAGTTGAAGTCCGTAACGATCCCAGTTTCGTGTAGCCGTGGCACGCCCATGGTCAGGGTAGCGGACGAGGCCTATGCGAGAGCGGAGACTATATCCGGGACAAACAATGTGACCATCCATGGCCTGAAACTAACCCATAAAGGGATTGGCGCATCGGTGTTGTGCGGCGGCCTCCCGGCAGCCACATTTAGCATCTTTGTTACGCCACAAGACCGGGAGATTGGCGCCCCATTCTTCTTTTATAAAGAACGCAATTACGCCGGAACGCCGTTCAAGGTTCTTTCAAACGCGTGCGCCGATCTCGGAGACGCGAATGCGAGATGCGTCGAGCCGTCACTCGGGCCGGGGGATAAAATCGCGTCGGTGAAACTGGGCTCGTTAAGGGCGGATCAAAGAGGAAGAGGAAAAGCCGCTGTCGTCGAGGCGGGATTCTATGCATATGCCGGACGTGTTCTCCTGTACCAATATCCCAATTTCCAGGGATTCTGTACGGAGCTTAACCGGGACGCGGCGTCGACCGAGGCCGCAACTGACATAGGCCCTGAGCGGCGGCAACCAGGACATGAGCTTAACGAGGCCCCAACCGGTATGGGCGGGGCGGTCGGGTCTTATCGCATATCGACAGATATGTTCTGTCCGCCTCAGGTTGTCCTCTATCCCTCACCCGGTTTCGCCGGCATCCCTGTCGTCGTGGCGGGATCGGTCCCTGATCTTTCCGCTGTCAACTTCAACGATGCGGCGTCCTCCATTCATCTTTTCAACCGGGCGAGGCGCGCCGCCGTCTACGAAGATATCAATTATGGTGGCGGGTGCCGGACCATCGTCATGGACACTCCATTACTGAGCGTTGCGGGCTTCGGCTTCTTGGACAAAAAGATCTCATCGGTGATCGTAGGCGACTCTTGTCCCACCACCATTCATATCACTGTAAAGAACCAATCGGGGTTCGCCGCGTTGCAAGCCGCGGTCCAGGGCGAAACATCGAAAATCTTACCTCATGGAACAAAAACCTGGGACGTGCCGATTTCAATGTCCAACCGAACCGTGCATGTCGATTTGTATTACGTGTCCATCGATGGAACGCCAGCGGGGGGCGTCCTTGCCAAGGACATCGGCGCCACCGTATCGATTGAGACCTTTAAAACGCCTCTTGGATACACCTGCACCCCATCCAGTGCGTGCCAATGAAAGGGAGGCCGACAACACGGAGAACAAGAAATAAACCGATCGAAGATTGTCCTCCCGGCGCCGCGAGCATTGTGGATGCTGGGAGGACTAACAGTCGAATTCTCGACGCATTGCATTAACAGGAAGTTCAGCGACGGTAAATTATTGAAACGATGAGCGTTATTGGTGGAGCAGAGGGGGATCGAACCCCTGGCCTCCGCATTGCGAACGCGGCGCTCTGCCAAACTGAGCTACTGCCCCACGCACCGGAGAATACAGTTTCAAGTTTCAGGTTTCAAGTTTCGAGAAGGTCCGCAGATTGCGCAGATTACACAGAACAGATCAACGCACATCAGGTGACGGCGTGGCGGCTGGCGAAGCCGCGGGCGCTGGTCTGGCGGCGCGAGTCGCGGTAAATGTTCCGGCGCCTCGACCAACCACTTGCACAGTCCCGCTCATTTGATTGCCGGAGACTGTGCCGGTGAAAATCGCATCCGTAGTTTGACTGGCCGGCGCGGGCAGAGTTATCGGCACAGTGAAGTTCACGTCCGAACCCGAGATGGTCCCGTTCGCAATCGTTCCCGATCCGAGTTGACCCTGAAGCGATCCGGTCAAACGGTCCGCTTCCTGTCGCAGATTGAGTGTGGCGCTCAGTTCCATCTTCTCGTTTCCTGATCCACTCAGGTTGACCGTCAGCGACCAGCTTCCTGAAATATTTGCGCCTCGGTCTGTCGCGGGAGTCGGCGGTCGCAAGTCAACCGGCTTTCCGTCGATGAACACGTGCGCCAGCCTACGGTCTTTCGCGAGAAGATCGCCGCGCGTAATTGTCAGGTTCGCGATCTTTCCGACTTCGATTGAGCCCAGCTGCGACGCGACGCCGAGAATCTCTGCCGGCCAACTCGTCAGCGCACGAATCGCATCGTCGTGCGGCAAGCCGCTGTCGACTGCCTTCGCCGCATTCGCGAGATAGTCCGTCGCAGAACTCATGCCGCCCGATTGAAAAGCTAAACGAACTCCCGCGGCGGCGAGGCGTCCAGCGGTCTTTGGCGCTTCGACGCGCTCGCGCAAAACGCGCAGAGGCTCAGGATCCGTTTCCGGAGAAGCGGCCGTTGTGCGCTTCGGAAAATTCAACGACAGCAACACCGGAACATTCATCGCCTTAAGTCGCGCGGCCACGCGATCGGCTTCGCGTCCGCCATTGATGATCATCTTCACATTGAATTCGCGCGCGAGATCGAGCACGCGATCGATCTCGCGTTCGCTATCGGCCTGCATCACAATCGGCATTCGTCCCCCAATGACGGGTTGCAGCGCTTCCAAAGATTTGTCCTGCGCCGGCCGCCTCAGTCCGCGCGGATTGCGTTCGTAGATGTCGTTCATCTCGCGATAGCGCCGCGCGTCGAGCAGCATCTGGCGCACTGAAGAGAAGACTCCCATCAACGACCCCGGGTACTGCCCACCGCCCAGCGGCGTTAGACCGACATATAAAGCCACCGGCGAACGCACGATCATCTGTTGCGGCGTGTCACCAGCGAGATTGATGATTGCCGACTGACCGAGGAACACGTTGCCGCGCGGCGCAGTTTGCGCAGTCGTGATTCCCGCGCTGCGCGCGCCCTCGATCTCCGGACCGCCGGGCTTAATCAAATCAGCCGCAAGAATCTCTGGCTGCATTCCGGGAAGCTGAGTCGAATTTGGCGCCGTCGCCGACGGCGCGCTCTGGCCGAACAGCCCTGCAAATCCGCCACCGGGACTTTGGCCGGGCGAAGGTGACGGACGCGGAATTCCCAGTGTAGTGTTTGCGTCGATAACTCCGGGATAAACCGTCAGGCCGGCGCCATCGATGATGCGCGCGTCCGCCGGCGCGGTGACATTCGCGCCGACGGCGGCGATTAGCCCGTCACGAATCACGATCGTCCCGCGATCAATCACCGGCCCTGACACAGTAACTATGCGCGCGTTCGTGATCGCGTACGTGTCTGTACCGGAGTGCCTTTGGGCTTCGCTCGGCGAGTAATGCGTCGCGAAAACAACTGCTGTCAGCATTAACAGCAGCACGATCAGAAGACGAAATCTTGTCGAGTTCATACGTTAGCTTTCCGCGTTGCTCGGTCTGGTTGTGAATCGGAATCTGGAGGACGAAAATACAGGAACGATTCAGTTCAGTAAAGAGCGGCCTGGCGCCCAGTTGCGGCACAATCGATCACAGTTAGCGCCGAAATTTGTAGCCCACTGCACTGAACTTCGATAGAATTCCGGCGCTCAATACCAGGACCGTTCCAATGAGTCTCAGTTCCGGCACAAAACTGGGCCGCTACGAAATCCGCTCGAAGCTTGGCGCGGGCGGCATGGGCGAGGTTTACCTGGCGCAGGACGTGACCCTGGATCGTAACGTCGCTTTAAAAGTACTTCCAGAGGATGTCGCTTCGAATCGGCAGCGCATGCAGCGCTTTGTTCAAGAAGCGAAGGCTGCTTCCGCGCTGAATCACCCGAACATCATCACCATTCACGAAATCGGCACTGAGCCGGGCGCTCATTTCATGGTCACTGAATTTATCGACGGTGAAAACCTGCGACACCACCTGCGCCGCGCTCCGCTAACGTTGACGGAAGCGATCGATATTGCGATGCAAGTAGCTTCAGCGCTTTCCAGCGCGCACGCAGCCGGCATCATTCATCGCGATATCAAGCCGGAAAATATCATGCTGCGGCGAGACGGTATCGTAAAGGTCCTCGACTTCGGACTAGCGAAACTAACAGAGCAGTGGCGCGTTGATGAAGTCGATCAGGATGCAGCGACCCAGCTCATGGTCCAAACTGAGCCGGGCATGGTCGTGGGGACGACTGCTTATCTTTCACCCGAGCAGGCGAGAGCGCAGGAAGTGGACCCGCGCACTGACATCTGGAGTCTGGGGGTTGTGCTTTACGAAATGATCACCCGGCATGGTCCCTTCAAGAGCGAGACGGCGAGCGATACCAGCGCCGCCATTCTGAAAACCGAACCAGCTGCAATGTCGCAGTTCGTGCCGGACGTGCCCGCCGAACTAGAACGCATCGTCAAGAAGGCTTTGCAGAAAGACCGTGAAGAACGTTATCAGGTGATGAAAGAGCTGTGGCTGGATCTCAAAAGCCTGAGACGCGATTTAGATCTGAATGCGGCGATGCAACGCTCGGGCGCACCGCTCAGCCAGGAACGAAACCTGTCGGGAGGAGTCAGGCAGAGCGGCGCTTCAGGCACTTACACCTCAACTCAACCTTCCGCGCTCACCCAACAATTGGGATTGACCTCAAGTGCGCGCTGGTTATGGCTCGCAACCCTTCTGTTGATATCGGGTCTCGCGCTGGGAGGCTGGTTTTGGTGGCGTCAACGCCGGGCAAGTGACGCGAATCGATTTTCTGCTTTGACGGTTACGCAACTTGTGAGTCGAAAGAATGCCTTAGGTGAAACTGGCGCGAGGCACGCACGGTTTTCACCGGACGGGAAGTTCGTCGCTTACGCCTCCTCGAAAGGAGCGGGCAGCGCCATCTGGTTGAAGCAAGTCACCAGTGGCGAACCGTTCGCCAACCAGAGCGAACTGGCAACTGCGGCGAGTCCGATCTGGTCACCGGACGGGCTCCAGATCGCCTTTCTCTCGAAACGCGAGGGCCAAAACGGCATCTGGACCATGGCTGCCTTCGGGGGTTCACCAACGCTGCTCAAAACGCTGGAAGCGTTCAGTCCGGAGTTAGTGGCCTGGTCACGGGACGGGAAGATTTACTTTGTGATGCAGGGAAACCTCGATGCCCTCAATGTCGCCACGCAGGAAATCTCGCCGGTGACCAAATTTGATAACTCCAAACTACAGGATCGTAGCTTTGCTTTATCGCCGAACGAAGAACGCGTCGCCTACACTGACAATACAGACGGACAGAGCGACATCTGGGTGCTGCCAGCGCGCGGTGGGCAGCCGGCGCGAGTAACTAATGACAAAGCTCAGGACAGCAATCCAGTTTGGACGCCGGATGGCCAAAGCATTCTTTACAGCTCCAAGCGCAGCGACTTTAAGCAAATCTGTCTGGTGCGTTTGGATGGCAGCCCGCCCATGCAAATGACCGTCAATGACAGCAACAGTAATGTTTTGGATATCTCACCTGACGGCACGAAGATTCTTTATTCAACCGACCGGGATGAATCCGATTTGTGGAGCGTGAAGCTGGATCATGCGAAAGAATCGCAACTCACGTCCGAGAGCGGTATTGAATTGTGGCCCGACATCGCTCCGGACGGTGAGACTGTCGCTTTTCAGGCGACGCACGCAACCAGCAGCGCCACAATCTTTAATTGTTTGATCCTCGCCAAAAGTCTCAAGAGTGATGGCGCCCAGACGCAATTGGCGCCGGATGGGTTTGCTCCGCTTTGGTCTCCCGATGGCAAACAAGTGGCCTTCCTACGCGCTATTAACGGGACCATCAATCTGTGGACCGTTCACGGCCAGGGTGGAGACGCAAAAGCCCTGACCACCGGAGGCGTCACTTTCGGCGGGTTCTCTCAGTTACCTTACAATCGAATTCAAACGCAGGACTTTCAGTGGTCGCCAGACAGTTCGCGTCTGATCTATTGCGCCAAGACTTCGGGAGTTGCCAATGTCTGGCAAATTGGAACTGACGGGTCCGGCCCGGCCCAACTTTCGGAAAACACCGATGCGAACATGCTTCTCTTTAGTCCAATCTGGTCGCCCGACAGTCAGCGCGTTGCCTGGCTGGCCCGGTCAACAGGTCAGAAACAAGTAAGCTGGAGCATTTGGCTGCTCGCCGAAGGTCAGCAGAAACAAATTTTTCAATCCGATTCCGTGTTGGGCCTGGTGGGCTGGTTACATTCAGGTCAGGAGTTGCTCGTAAAGTCGGTCTCCGGCAAAGCCGGCCTCTCGGTCGGCCCCGTTGATGTAAGCTTAACTGCGATTTCGGTTCGAGACGGTAAGCAGCGCCCGGTGGCCCAACTTCCGGCAATCTTTGAGAATATCAAGCTCGCCCCAGCTTCGGATCAGATCGCATACGTGACGCACGCGGACGGCGCCGATAGTTTGCAAGTGATCGCGGCTACCGGTGGCACAACCAAAACAATTGTGACCAGCGGCGATCCGCGCGTCTACTTCTCAGCGATCGCATGGTCGGCCGACGGCAAAACGATCTACTACGGCAAGCAATCAAGTTGGACCGTGTTTTCAATGATCGACAATTTTAAGTGAACCAAGTAAGTCTTAGCCCCAAATGCGGGAGGAAAAGAAAATGGATCCAGCAACAAATCTTCAACAATACGCGCTACTGAGGACGATCCTCGATTCGCTCGAGACCGGAGCCCTTCGTTTTTATATGGGCGCCGGCAGTCAGGCGGAGCGGGACGCAAACTTCAAATATCTCAAGGACAAGTTGACGCCGATTATTGACCATATCTGGGCAAAGCCGACGGAGATCGACTGTCCCGATGGTTACCACGACTGCGATGGCTATTGTGTGAGCTACCCTTGCACAAACTGATTGCGATCTCTTCTCCGAAAACTGATTTCCCGCAAGCGTGAAAGCCAACATTTGTCGTCGGCCGGATTTGACGCTTAGTGCCGGCACCAAACCAGGCGGTTATGAAATCCGCGCGAAGATTGGCGAGGGCGGCATGAGCGAAGTGTATCGCGCTTACGACGGAGCGATGCATCGTGAAGTCGCAATCAAAGTTTTGCGCGAGAGGCGAAAAGTTTTCAAGCGGTCTCCCTTTGGGAGAGGTCGGGTGAGGGTGCGCAGCTTAGCGACCGGGGTCAGTACCGGGAGCGGTAGCGACCGGGTCAGTAGCGGGAGTGGTAGCGACCGGGTGTCAGTACCGGGAGCGGTAGGGACCGGGTGTCAGTACCGGGAGCGGTAGCGACCGGGTGTCAGTACCGGGAGCGGTAGCGACCGGGTGGCAGTTCATCGCCCTGCGCATAAAGCACGTACTCAATCGCCTGCGCGACACTTCGCTCATTCCACAGATATCTTAGACTCCCTCTTTGAGCCCAGGGCGTCGAGTCTTCAAGCCAACATCGATCCTGACGCATTTGTCTCGTAGCGTTGGCCTTTAGTGCGGTTAAGGCTCGTTTCGGTTTTAGTGT
>DASXTE010000305.1:0-10194 GCA_036505595.1 Pyrinomonadaceae bacterium | reverse complement strand
CGAAAACGAAAAGCTGCGCATTCAAAAACAACTGGATCAGCTCGCGGCCAACCATGCACGGCTGGAAACGGCGATTGCCGGCGCAGATGCGGAGGTCGAGCGGCTGAAGAAGCGTCTGGACGCTGCGGACCAGGCAGCTCTGGAAAACGCGAAGACCGCGACCCAGTCTGAAGGCGCAGCACCAGCGCCGACGCCTTCGCCGACTCCTTATCAGTAGCACAGACTTCAGTCTGTGTTCGACTGGCGGGCTATCAATACTGGGAATCACAGACTAAAGTCTGTGCCACCTAAATGGGAACGATCGCTCAACGAGATCTCTACCGATTGATTGGCGACGCAAATGCGCGCGGCGACCGCGTCGTCGTTGCGACCGTGGCGGACACGCGCGGCTCAACGCCGCAACGGCGCGGCGCCAAGATGCTCTTCTTTCAAAACGGAGAAACCGCTGGGACCGTCGGAGGCGGCTGCGTCGAAGCTGAAGTTTGGGCCGAAGCTCGCGCAGCAATGCGTTCGGGAGAATCCAAGCTGCATCACTTCACGCTGACGGCCGACGAAGCGAGCGAAGAGGGCATGGTCTGCGGCGGCACGATGGATATCTTTATCGACGTGATGGGAATAGAAGGAACACAAGTAAATCGTGAATCGTAAATCGTAAATAGACGAGCGCGGTTCTATTCACGATTTACGATTTACCATTCACGGTTTTATGGAATCCTTCATCGAAAACTACAAAGCCAAGCATCAGCATCCGCTGAACAAACTTTGCCATGCGATTGGTATTCCGATGATTACGGTTTCCTGGCTGCTCTTCTTTTTTAATTGGCGTTGGGCATTGGCACTGTTCATCACCGGATGGATTCTCCAGTTTATTGGACACGCCATCGAAGGCAATCAACCGGCTTTTTTCCAGAATCCAATCTACTTCTTGATCGGCCCATGGTGGCTCATTCGCCGCGCTGCCGAGGCCGTGGGACTTCTCAAAACTTCCCCATCCAAATAGACTCTTCCGCAACTCTAGAAGTCATGGCAAACGAGAACGCGCAGACGACTGCGCAACTAATTAGCAACGCGATTACAGAGCTTCTCGAACGCGGAACGCGGGCGGTGCTGGTGACCGTTGTCGAATCTTCTGAAAGTTATCCCGCGGTGGGCACGAAGCTGTTCGTGAATGAGTCGCAAAAAAGGGTTGGCAGTCTCGGTAGTTCGGAATTGGACGACAGCGTCGCCAATCAAGCGACGAAGTTTCTGCAAGGACGTGATGAAGCCAGGCTTTTCAAACTTTCGGAATTCGCGTCGGAGTTCGCACAGTTGTCGGAGACGAAGGTCTTGTTCGAGCGTCTTGAGGCAGAGCCCCGCCTGGTCATCGCCGGTGCCGGACACGTCGGTGCTTCGTTGGCGCGCCTGGCGGCGATCGCCGGTTATCGCGTGACTTTGATTGACGACCGCGCGGAGTTTGTTGATCGGAACCTTTTCACGAGCTCGCTTGAAGAGAACATAGAATTGATTGGGGCCGAGGATTGGCAGAATGCAATGCGCGGTGCCATCGGAAATGGCCGGGCCGTGTCAGTAGCAATCGTCACGCGGGGCCACAAACAGGATGAAGATTGTCTGCGCGCCGCCATCGCCGCGCGCCCGGATTACATCGGCATGATTGGCAGCAAGCGTCGCACAAACATCGTCCTGGAAAAAATGCGCGAAGAAGGTGCCGATGAAGCTGATTTGAAGAAAGTGCGGGCGCCGATCGGCCTGGACATCGGCGCCGTGTCGCCGGAAGAAGTCGCGTTGTCCATTCTCGCGGAAATCGTGGCGGAGCGGCGCGGCGGTTCCGGCGCGCCTTTGTCGAACTGGCGTCGTGCTTAATTTCTGCTTCTCAAATATTCAGCCGGCAACGGATTCTTTTCATCTTCGCCCTGCCAAAAGATCGTCACAATCCACCAGCGGTTCCCATCATTCATCAACTGAATGCTATTGATACCGCGCGCGAACGGCTTCTCGTCTTCAGTCTTGTGCCGCGATTCATAGGTGCTGAAAATGTGGGCGATGTTGCCGAATTTTTCCACACGACGCGAAACCTCTCGTTCAAAAAACCCGTTCTGTTCGAGCAGCGGACTTGAACGCGCGATGTATTCTTCGGGAGTGCGCACGCGGGATGCGACTTCGCCGGTTTGTGGATTGCGTCCGGTCGGAATCAATCGCGCGCCCGGAACGAACAACGACCGGAAACGATCCCAGTTTCTCTTTTGACCTGCCGGCCCGGAAATCACGTCATAAACCGCAGCGACGATTGAATCCATCGTCGCAACATCTTTGGGATCAGCGGCTGGAGTTTGGGCCGCCGGCGAAGTCGCAGGTGTTTGCGCCGGCGCTGTCGGTTGTGGCTTTGTCGGCATGGCTGCCGGCGCCGGTGGGGGCGGTGGTGGCGTTTGTGCGACGGCGGCCATCGTCAACCCGGCGGCCAAAATCAAACTAAACGAAAAGGCAACTTTGGAAACGATTCGAAGATTGATCATTCTGGGCTCCCGATTAGATGTTGGTGCGCCGTGATTAAAGCATGACTGTATCGTCACAACAAAACCATCGCGATCCGCTTCCGGAGTTTTGCGCGGCTGCCCGCTCGATGTTATTAAAATATTCATGTCTGCCCGACTCGAAATCGAAAGCACACGCCAGCGCGGCCTCAGCGAAATGTTCCGCGCGCTGCGCCACCGAAATTTTCTGCTCTTTTGGTCGGGTGCTTTTCTCTCAAACACCGGCACCTGGATGCAGGCGGTCGCACAAGGCTGGCTGGTGCTGCAACTTTCTAATTCTCCGTTCTGGCTTGGTGTCGACGCTTTTATGTCAACGGCGCCAGGTCTGGTCTTCACGCTCGTCGGCGGCGTGTTTGCAGATCTAATTGATAGAAGAAAGCTGCTCATCTACTCGCAGATCGTCGCGGGCCTGGCGGCGCTGGTACTTGGGACGTTGGTGGTGACCGGGATCGTTAAGGTTTGGATGATTCTCGGGCTGTCCTTTGTTACGGGTTGTTGTATGTCGATTGCCGGTCCATCGTATATGGCGCTGGTGTTCGATCTCGTCGGCCGCGAAGATCTGGCGAACGCCATCGCTTTGAACTCGACGCAGTTTCAGTTGGCGCGGGCGCTTGGACCAGTGGCCGCCGGCGTTGGATTCAAGGTATTTGGCCTGGCCGGATGTTTTTTCGCCAACGGTCTATCGTTCGCGGCGGTGGTCATCGGGTTGACGATGGTGCGCTATGACCAGACGCTAAATCCGAAACAACGGGAAAACGAGCGCATTGGTCGAGGCGAATTCTTCCATAATCTCGTGGCGGGCTTCCGTTACGTTGCCAGCCGCCGCCGCGTCTCGATGTTGCTGATCATTTCTGCGGTGACGAGTCTCTTCGGAGCGCCTTACATCGCCATGTCGCCGGTATTTGCGCGCGACGTTTTGCATCTGGGCGAAACCGGCCTGGCGCTGTTGATGGGTACGGCAGGCGCGGGCGCGTTGTTTGGAGCCTTGTTTCTCGCCTATCTCGGTGACTTTCGCCGCAAAGGTTGGTTTGTGCTCGGCGGCGATTTAGGTTTCGCGTTGTGCTTAATTGGATTTTCGCTTTCGACAAACATCCTGGTTTCGCTCGTGTTTCTCTTTGCGCTCGGATTTGGCATTGTTTGTTCCGTCGCCGTGACCAACACGCTGCTGCAAAAGTTAGTCACCGACGAAATGCGCGGGCGCGTCATGAGTCTCTTCATGCTGTCCTTTATTGGCGCGATGCCTATCGGCAACTTAATCGCGGGCGCTGCATCACATCGATTTGGTGCGCCGCGGACCCTCGCTGCGGGTGGGCTTATCATTACGATTTTCGTGGCGACCGTGATGTGGCGGAGCCCGCGTCTCAGGGAACTCTGACTAAAACAAGACGCGACTTTGTTGGATTCTAATTAGTATGCCAAACTCAAAAACAACGATATGAAGAGACAGTTGGCCCCGATTTTGATCCTGATTGCGCTAACCGTGTGCGCACCTGATCTGGCAGCGCAAAGCGGTTGGACAGTCAGGCGAATTCCATCAGGCGGGCGGGATCTGAACGCCGTCTACTTCACGGATGCAAAGCGCGGCTGGGTTGGCGGTGACGAAGGTTTTTTTGCTCATACGGAAGACGGTGGCCTGTCATGGGTCGAACAACGCATCGCGACACATGACGCAATCAATGACGTTTACTTTGTGAGTAAAGAGAAGGGATTTGTGCTGGCCGGTGGCGCCATCTTCAGCACTTCCGACAGTGGACACACGTGGCAGCAGTCCCACACATTCTCGGCGGCTGATTTTCATGGCGCCGCCCCCGAACTTTACAGTCTGCGGTTTGATGGAAAGAAGAGAGGCTGGGTCGTTGGCTCAGTTAGTCGTGGTGACCGAGTGGAGGACAGCATTCTGGCAATCACGCGGGACGGCGGCGCGACCTGGCAGGTGCTTCAAGCGCCGAGCCGTCAGGAACTTATTCACATAGATTTCGTTGACGACAAGCAAGGCTGGATCGTGGGCGCAGGTGGCGCGATCCTGCACACGACCGATGCCGGCGAATCATGGACGCGTCAGCAGTCTGGAACGACGGTCACGCTCTACCATGTAGACTTCCGCAATAAGAGACAGGGTCTCGCGGTGGGCGAACGCGGAACAATCCTGGAGACAAACGATGGGGGAGAGTCGTGGTCGAAGGTGACCTCGACGGCGCGCGCGACGTTACTGAGCGTTCAGTTCGTCAGTGAAGATGATGGCTGGGCCATCGGCCGCAGTGGGACGATCCTTCGCTCCGGCGACGGCGGCCGAGTGTGGATGGAACAGGAGAGCGGCATCAAACAGAATTTTTACGCGATGTTCATGACCAAAAACAACGGCTGGGTCGTTGGCAATGGCGGTTTGATGCTGATGTACGAACAGTAGGCACGTTATTTTATATTTGGTGATATGCGATTCTTTAGGCAATTGACGACGAAACTTGGACTAACAAAGAGTCATGGCGAGCGCCATCCGATTCGAATTTTCCTGCTGGAAGACGATGAGCGGCGCTGCAATTGGTTCGCCAAACGCTTCAAGGGCGATCAACTGGATGTTGTCTGTGAAGTTCCGCAAGCGAAAGAGCTGCTGAAAACGCGAACCTACGATTCGATTTTCCTCGACCACGACTTGAAACCTGAGCATTACGGCTCACTGACGAACGATGACGAGCACACGGGCTTTGCCATCGCACACTTTCTCGCGGCGCATCCCGAACTTCAGCGTTCAGCAACAATCATGGTGCACAGCTTCAACGCCGACGGCGCCATGCGCATGGTCGAAGAATTGAGGCGCGCCGGTCGCCACGCCGACTACGTTCCGTTTCATTTCCTGGAAGATCGAATAAAGAATCTTTGGCCGTGATAGAGCGGCTAAGAGGTAGGCAGCTTAAGCGTTAGCGAATTTCCAACGTCAATTTGGCTGCGCCAGCGCCGCAACGTGCCGTTTCATGTCATCGAATGCCGCGCTGTTTTGGAAAGAATTCTTTGGCGGCATCTTTACGAAATTCGACTCCCACGAAAGCGCGAATGTGCGCTGACCCGTTGGCGGATGACTACCGAATAATAGGAGAAACAGTTTGCTGGGTCGGTCAGAGTCGTTCGGCTCGTTGTCTCGCCGCTGCAGTTTTTTCAAGGACGTGGTCAGCGCATAAGGGTTGTAGCCGGCTTTGTAGATGTCGTAGAACGCCGCGCGATCTGCCTCCAGTTCGTCAAACCGAGCAAATCCCAAAAGCCGATCTCCAAGTGCCGCAAACAGATTGTCATTCAATTCATCGTTCAGCTCGGCCAATGCCGCTTCGGCGTCTTCCGGGGTTTGAATCTTTTTGATTTCTGTCAACCAGAACATTTGACGAGTAACCATTCTTGCCGCGTGATGAAAAGCATCATGAGCAATCTCATGTGCCAGAATTGCGGCCAGTTCATCTTCGTTCTCAATCAGTTCCAACATGCCCAGGCTGATGTAAATTCGTCCGCCGCCAGCGGTCATTGCGTCTGCGTCTGCATCTTTCGTAACGATGAACTGGTATTTTTTGTTTGGCGCCGCGGAGTACTTAGCTACGTGATCTCCGACCATCGACACATAATCCGTGAGTGGTTTGTCCTGAAGCGGATCAGAGATTCCGCATTCCAGCTTTTCAATGGCATCAGCAAGCCACACGTCGGCATCCCTTTTGAAGATGTTATGTACTGGTAAAGGTTTCGGCGCGAAAGGAGTTTTTGCCGCTCGCGAACTCGGAGGCGTCCAAATTGGCGTTACTGAATTTTGAGAACGGACGACAGCACCGGATCCAAGCGCCAACACGATAATTAGCGCTACTAATGAGTTTGTCTTCATTGCTCGGTCACCTCGTGAAGGTCAGGAGCAATGGTCATGCCTGTAGCTGTTGTGCGGAAAAGCTGAGAATCCTGAAGCGGGAACGCCATAATTGGCCGACACCTGTGCCAAGCCTGCTTCCGTTAGCTAACGATTCACGATTGAAGAGTACTGGTGGCCAGGGACGGAATCGAACCGCCGCCGCCGGCCTTTTCAGGGGCCGCTTACCGAATCGCCGAAGTGGTTTTGAAATCAATGGATGTCACTGAGCTTGAAGGCCTTATGACATAAGTGATTTAGGATGGTTTAGGATGTTCCGGGCCGGTTTAGGGTGTTCGATGTTCGCGTATTGTTCGCGCTTGGCAGCCCCGGCGCGACGGCGGCAAGCAGCTGTGCGATCAAGCCTAGTCCTGCCGTCAACCATCGCAATCGCTTTAAACGGGAGCATTTGAATGTCGAGCGATCCGTCGATTGATTTCTTTCGGAGCACTCGCTCGCACTATGGGAGGTTCATGCGTCGCACCAAGTCTATGTAGCGCGGGTCGGTACGCAGACTGTCGTAGCGCTGGTTCTCCTTCACGTGGATAAGCCAGCCGTTGCGCTGTTCGAACGCTTTATCCAGCCAGGCAAACGCCTGTTCTTTGTCACCCAAACCCATAAAAATCTCCGCTACTCCGCGCGCTGGGACGAACTTTTGGGTCGAAAGCTGATTCAACTCCTGGATCGTTTTTAGGGCGTCTTCTCGATTGCCGGAAACGGCGTAAGCGTGACCCATACCGGCTAAATAGATGGGTTCGCGGTTTGCAAGATTGACGGCTTCTTCGAATTCGGCAATCGCTTCCGCAAACATGCCCATTTGCTCGTACGCTTCGCCCAGAAACATGCGCGCCGGAATGAAGCCCGGGTCGAGCTCAAGGGTCTTCAATAGCTGGTCGACGGCTTGTTGGTATTCACGCAAATAAAGGTAGTGCCAACCCATGTGCATGTTGAGAACCAAACCGAGCGGGTCACATTCGATAGCTCGCCTGCTTTCTTCGAATGACTCCTTAGTGCGTCCCAGCACCTTGAGGAAGTGGGAATACCAGATATGGACAGGAGCATATTGGGGCTTGAGCTCAATCGCGCGTTGGAACTCTGTCTCTGCTGCGACCCAGTCCCAGTCGTAGGCCGTAGCAGCCCAGCCGAGCGCGGCGTGGGCTTCGGCGCAGTTTGGATCCAGTTCCAGGGCCCTCTTTGCTGCTTCCTTGGCTTTCGGGAAGCTCTCAGCCGGCGCCAGGACCGCAAATAGATCCCAGCCCAACGAGTTGTAAGCATCGGCAAGTCCTGCATAGGCCAGCGCGTAGGTCGGGTCTTTGGCGGTGGCTTGCTGCAGATAGTGCAGAGCCCGCTTCAACGCGTCGGGGCTTCGCCTGTACCAGTGATGGCGACCATTCAGGAAGGCTTCGTAAGCTTCAGGAACCACCGGGCCAGTTCCCGCGAGGCGGGCTTTCTCCTGAGGGGTGAGTTGAATCTGGATCTCTTGCGCGATGGTTCGTGCGACATCGCTCTGCAGTGCAAGGACGTCACGCAAGTCGCTCTCATAACTCTTGGCCCAGAGGTGGGTGTCGGTAGCCGCGTGTATCAATTGGGCGGCGATCCGCACACGATTACCGGATCGCACCACAGTGCCTTCTATCACGGCGTCGACTTTCAGCTCGCGCGCGATCTCAGGCAGCGGCTTCCGTGCGCCTTTGTACCGCATCACGGAGGTACGCGAGATTACGCGCAGCACGCCGATCTGTGCCAGGGTCGTGATCAGCGCGTCAGTCATTCCGTCGGCGAAATACTCCTCGTCCGGGTTGGGTGAGAGATTCTCCAGCGGCAACACAGCCACTGAGCGGATGCGTGCCCGTTGCGCCCAGGCCTGAGCGGGTCGGCTCGCCCGGGAATCTGCCGTGCGCTGGCGTGCCGGCCGGGGGATTTCCAATGCCGCCCGGACTTCGCTGGCATGCTGATATCGCTCGGCGGGTTCCTTTGCGAGGCAGCGCTGGATCACTCTCCGCAAGGCGGCGGGAACCCGCGCCGATATTGGGGCCGGCGATTCCCGCAGAATGGCCGAGGTCAACGTGAACGCCGTACTGCCTCTAAAGGGACGTTGCCCCGTGATCATCTCGTAGAGAACGACGCCGAGCGCCCAAATATCGCTACACGCACTCACCTGCTCGCCACGCAACTGCTCAGGTGACATGTATGGCACTGTGCCTGGTATCGCATCAGGCGCGGTCAGCAGAAGCTGAGTTTGGGCTTCGGTATCAACCCTGCCCGCTTGCTGGATTACTTTCGCCAGGCCAAAGTCCATCACCTTCGCTTGCCCACGCGAGGTAATGATGACGTTAGACGGCTTAATGTCCCGATGGATGATGCCGTGCGTGTGCGCTTCCGTAAGAGCATCAGCGATCTGCGAGGCGATGCCAAGCGATTCCTTCAGTTCCACCGGCTTTCGCTTGAGTCTCAAATCAAGCGTCTCGCCTTCGATGTATTGCATCGCGATGAAGCTGCGGCCATCTGCTTCACCGACTTCATAGATAGAGCAGATGTTTGGATGATCGAGTGTCGCCACCGCGCGCGCTTCCCTGACCAGGCGCTTTCGGGCGCGTTCATCTGAGACTGTTTCCGGTGGTAAGAGCTTGATCGCCACCTGGCGGCCAAGCTGTGTATCTTCTGCCAGATACACCTCACCCATCCCGCCCGCGCCGAGCTTTGACAGAATGCGGTAGTGAGAAATGTTTGAGTTGACCGGTAGCGTTTCGTTCATCTCAGATCAGAACGTTCCTTATAAGCTTTTTCGAGCCAGTCAAATGCCTGATATTTTTTCGGGAAGTGTAACCATGACCGAACTGCGTCAGAGACTGATCGAGTGTCTCCAGCTTAGAAGCTTATCCGAACGCACGCAAGCAGCTTATGTCCGCGCAGTACGCCTCGCGAAACGCTATGACAAGTACCCACCTTGCTCAGCGAGAAAGAACTGCGCCAGTACTTTCTGTTCCTCTCGGACATTAAGCATTATTTACGCTGCACTTCTACCATCGCCATCTGCGGCATCAGGTTCATTTACGAATAGACTCTCGACCGAAACTGGTCCTTCCTTCGGCCTGTTGCGGACGCCGCGCGAAAAGAAGCTTCCATTCATCCTGAGTCCTGTACAAGTCCGTCAGATTATAGGTCGCCTCAAACTGCCGCTCACGGCGCGGAACGTGTGGGTCATTTGAATGAGCGGCGCCGAAAGGGAAAGTAAGGCACACCGATGTTCGCGTATTATTCGCGCGAGAAATTCTTACACGCTTTTTGAGGGTGGCTAAGTTGTCGGAAGGATTGGTGGCCAGGGACGGAATCGAACCGCCGACGCCGGCCTTTTCAGAGCCGCTTACCGTATCTCAGAAGTCCTTTGGCGTCAACGGGATCTCGCTCATGATGAAGGACTTATGAGGTAAGTCAATTAGGATGGCTTAGGATGATTTAGGCCGTTTTAGGCCCTTCGATGTACGTCTATTGTACGTCGCCCTGTCGAATCGGGGGATCTATCGCAGGCCGTCGTCTATCGCCCTGTGAATGAGCTTCCTCGGTACGGGCAACTCTTCGACTTCAGAGACTCGTCGGATTTGAAGGACTCACGGGAACGCTTATGGGCTCTTAATGGACGCGCGGATCTCGGATGTTGGCTATCGATTCACGCGCAACATAACAACGCCATGGCTCGGGATGCTTGCGGAGTACTCAGGGCCCTGCGCCTCCAAGTCCCGATGCAACCACAGATCCCGCACACGGAAATTCCCGTGTATTCCCAGATCCGCC
>DASXTE010000304.1:0-2508 GCA_036505595.1 Pyrinomonadaceae bacterium | reverse complement strand
GGCCGGAATCTTGTGGCCCAAAACGATTTTCTCACCGTCATCATGCACGCGCCCATTGAAGAAGAACGTGCCGGGCTCGCGTCGTGCCATCTCGCCTAACAACCCATTCGCGGCTGCGCCGCCACCGCGCGGCTGGAAGATGGTCCAACCAGTAAAGCAGCGCGCGACTTCCTGCACGTCTTTCTGTGTGTAACCACCATCAACTCCGAGAGTGTGCAACTCCATCAACTCGCGCGCGTAGTTTTCGTTGATGCCACGTCGCTGTTGCTGCTGCGGAGCGCGCGGTCTTTGCGGTGTGTTTGGACTGACGCTCTGAAAGTTGTCGAGATAAAAGAGCATCGCCGGGCTCTGCGCGGTGGCCTGCAACAACGTCGAAAACTTCGACATCGCGTACGGCCGAATCGTCTCGCGATCGTAGGCCGGAAGCAGCCAGCGATCCGCGCCCTTGCCGGCAAAGATGTTGAAGTGGTTGGTCCAAAAATCGACCATCACTTCTTGCAGTTGTCGTTCACTGTAGACGGCGCGCAGAATTCTCGATGCCTGCAACTCGGCGATGATGCGCTGTGGCTGTTGCAATCCGTTTTCGCGGTAATACTGCTGGATTACCTGGCGGTATTTTTCGTTTTCGAGCGGATTGGCGGGCGGCGGAGTCTGATTGTTCTTCGCGGCGCCAGGCGTCATTTCCGGCGCGGCGCTGGAATCGTTCTTTGGCATCTCCGCGGGCATCTGCGTTGACTGGGAATTCGCAGCGCCCTTGACACGGTTCTCGCGCGCTTCGGCGAGATCGGCCGGCAACATGCCGCGCGCCTGGAGCTGGCGCAGAAGTTGTCCTGGTTGCGGAAACTTCCCGTAAAGCTCCGCGGTCGTCATGTTCAGCACGGTCAAGTCTTTGATTTTGTTCTCGGCAACCGTGTCGCTGATTTTCTCGGGATTGAGTTGCTGATTGATGTAATTCTCCAGGCCCATCGCTTTGACTCGTTCGACGTCGCCCGGGCGCGGGCCGAAGCCAAGCCGGTTCAGGACATGGACAATTCGCTGTTGTTCCGTCAGCGCGGGGGCTTTTGCACGTTTCTGTGCGACGGCGAACGAGACGAGCGTCTGCGAGGCGAGCATTGCAAGGATGAGAATGAGCGCGCTCGCGCGGTTTATGCGATTAATGCTTCGGAATTTCATATCGATCACCTGTTTAGCCGAGATCTGGCAGCCATCCGGTTAGACGCAGCGTGGCGCGGATTGGTTGAAAAAACTATAGGACTATAGGTCGTATAGACCTATACGACCTATTCTTGCCCTGAGCTGCTCGCGGGCGCCGGCTGCTGCCGTCCCTGGGGCCGGGGATAGCTCACCGCGCTGCGATTCCCGTCCTTGTCAATCGCCCTCACACCAAAGAAGTAATTGTCTTTCGACATTCCCTTCATCGTGAACGACGTCACATTGCCGACTGCTTTCGAATTGGTCCACACCGGCGAAGTCGTCTCGCGCCACACAATCTCGTAGCCTGCGAGTTCCGGCTCCTTGTTTGGCTCCCACTTCAAATCGGTATCGTTCGAGAGACGCGCGGTGAGAATCACTACGTTCTTTGGTCGCGCAGGCGCCCACGCTAACCCTGCCAACGCAGCCGCATTCACCCGCGCGACATTCGCGACGTATGCGAAATCGACAAACTCCGGCAGGTCGCCATAGCGCACTCCATTTTCAACGCGCACGTTTTGATGCTGGTGCCGGAACTCTTCGTTCACTTCGGTAAATCGCACAGCCGGATAGCCGCGTTCGAGAAACGGAATATGATCGCCGCCACGTCCGTAGCGATCGCGCCGGTAGACGAGCATCACTTTCATCTGCGGCACGTATCGTTCGCTCGTCTCTTTGATAAATCGCGCTAACTGTCGCGAAGCAGAGTCGTTCTCTCCACCGACGCTGCGTCGCGTCGTCGCTTCAGCCTGCGTTTCGTTTGACGGCACGCCTTCTGAAAAAACCCGCACCGTGTTGCGGTCACGCACGCCGTTGCCGCCCAACGTGTTGCCGATGATGTCGTTGGTGAACATCGCGTCGATGTCCCAGTTCTTCTGTTTGGCCTCCTCCGCGAAGTGTGTCGAGCCAAGCAGACTCTGCTCTTCACCGGCAACAGCCATGAAGACGATCGTCGCGTCAAACTCATACTTCGCCATCACGCGCGCCATCTCGAGCACTGCGGCTGTTCCCGAAGCATCGTCGTTAGCGCCAGGCGCGTCGCACTTCGCATCCGTCGGGCTGCTACACATGGAATCGTAGTGACCGCTCACGACGTAAATTCGATTAGTCGCTTCAGGCTGCGATCCTTTCAGAGTGGTGACGATGTTGGTGATGATCGTCGGCTGTGGCACGCGCTGGGCTTTTTGCTGTTCGTACGATTGCTTCTCGACGGTCATGCGCCCGCCCGATTGTTCCGCGGCTTTGAGAAATTCCGCGTACAGCCAATCGCGTGCGGCGCCGATTCCGCGTTTGGGATCGTTCTGTTCAGACAAGGTG
>DASXTE010000303.1:0-12619 GCA_036505595.1 Pyrinomonadaceae bacterium | reverse complement strand
ATTCGGATCGATCACGCCCGTCACTGAATAGCCGAACATGATCTGTTCGTTATCGACGCTGTGGCCGCCGACAAGCGCGACTTTGTTCTCAGTCAATACCGACAAACCGCCGCGCATGATCTCGCCGAGAATCGCAAAGTCCACGCCCTTCTTGGGAAAGCACGTGATGGCCATAGCGGTCACCGGTGTCCCGCCCATCGCCCACACGTCGTTTATAGAATTTAGTGCGGCGATGCGGCCGTAGTCGAACGGGTCATCGACAATCGGCGTGAAGAAATCAAGCGTCTGCACGATGGCCAGATCGTCGCGCAGACGATACACTCCGGCGTCGTCCGCTTTGTCGAAACCGACCAGCAGATTCGGATCGAAAGGTTGTCTCTCAAGCCCGCTCAACACCTGAGCGAGGACGCTAGGCGCCAGCTTCGCCGCTCAACCAGAGCACGAAACCATCTCAGTCAGACGCATCGGTTTTCTCCTTTCGCGAATTTGAAGCGCAACGCGGTTACGACCTTCAGCCCGGGGTTGCAGCGGCTACCCTGGGAACGCATCGTAGTTTATCATCCCAACCGCAAAGCGGTTGCGCCCAACCCATCAATGTAGGAGGAACCCGTGCCTCAATCCCTCTCCGCCGTTTACATTCATCTGGTCTTTTCAACAAAGAATCGTCAACCATTCTTGCGCAATCCTGAACTCCGATCGAGGCTGCACGCCCAACTTGGAGGAATTTCGAAAACGCTCGGCTGCGCGCCAATTCTAACTGGCGGCATTGAAGATCACGTACACATGCTGGCACGATTCGGCCGCACGATAACTCAGGCTGAATGGGTAAAGGAGTTAAAGCGCGTGTCGAACCTCTGGTTGAAGAGCGAACATGGTCTTTCTGATTTCGAATGGCAGGGCGGCTACGCGGATTTTTCTGTTAGCGAATCAAATCTGGAGCAGGTTAAGCGGTATATCGCTAGTCAGGAAGAACATCATCGGAAAACTAACTTTCAGGATGAACTGCGCGCGTTGTTAACACGCCATCGTGTCGAATGGGACGAACGTTACATTTGGGACTGACGCAACCGCTTCGCGGTTGTATGATTTAACTCCCTCGTGTACCCAACGTAGTCCCGATGACTCGGGACAACGTTGGGCTGGAGGATGGAACCGCTTTGCGGTTCAAGCGTGATGTCGCGCGCAGATCGTTACTAGCGCGACGGCCGAGGCAGATTTCAAAGAAAGCAATGCACGACGTTTTGATCATTGGCGCTGGGCCCGCTGGATTATCCGCCGCGCGTTGGTGCGATGAACTCGGTCTCGACGCGCTCGTTCTGGAACAGCAGGCAGGAGTCGGCGGGCAGCTACTCTCCGTTTATAACGCTGTCGAAAACTATTTGGGGGTGCGGGCTGAGCATGGACGCGCCTTACGCGATTTGTTTGTGGAGCAAACGAAAGACTGTGATTTCGATCTTTGGACTCAAGTCGAAATTGAAAGCGTGGACTTGAAAGCGAAACGCATTCAGCTTCAAAGCGGCGAAGACCTTCAATCAATCGCGATCATTATCGCCACTGGTTTGCGTCGTCGCAGGCTCGGCATTCCGGGCGAAACCGAATTCCAGGGACGCGGGATCATCGAATCGGCTACGCGCGATCGCGATCAACTAGCGGGCAAAGACGTCTGCGTGATCGGCAGCGGGGATGCGGCGGCGGAAAACGCGCTGCTGCTCGCGGAAGTCTGTCCCACCGTGACGCTTGTCCATCGTGGCAGAAAGATGCGGGCGCGGCGCGAGTTCACGGAACAGCTTCACACAAATCGCTGCATCACCGTCTTTCCTGAATCGATTGTGCGTCGCATCATTGGCAGCGATCTTGTCGAAGCGGTCGAAATTGAGCGCGGCGGCGCAATCAAGCCGTTTCAGATGGCGGTGCAGGGCGTGCTGATCAGGATTGGCTGGGAACCAAACACCGATTTCGTTCGTGGTCAGTTGGAATTGGACGACAGAGGCTACGTCATCGTGGGCTCGCAACAAGAAACAAGCGTCGCGAATGTGTTTGCGATCGGCGACGTCGCGAATCCTCTGGCGCCCACGATTGCCGGCGCGGTTGGGGCGGGAGCGACAGCGGCGAAAGTAATCGCGGCTAGGCTTCAGCAGAGATAATCCGCAGATTCCGCAGATTAGAACTACCAAACAAGACTTAGCCACGAAAAGGCACAAAAAGCACAAAAGAGGAAAGCAACAATCTTACGACGCGTTCATATCTTGCCCGTTCGTGCTTTTCCCCTGATCTTTCTTTTGAGCCTTTTGTGCCTTTTTGTGGCTATACTTTCTGTGTAATCTGCGAAATCTGCGGGTAGTCACGACCAACGAAATCTCTCGCCATCGCCACCCGCCCACGGATTGCCGCGCATGTGATAGCCGCCTTCTTCCCAGAACCCGGCCTCGTCTTCGGCCAGGAAGCGCACACCCTTGACCCACTTCGCGGATTTCCATGCGTAAAGTTGCGGAATGATCAGACGCACCGGCCCGCCATGCTCAGGCGGAATCGGCTGGCCGTCGTGAAAAAACGCGAACAGCGAATCTTCTTTCAGGAAGTATTCGATTGGAACATTGGTTGTCCAGCCGTAATCGTAAGCGAGTGCCAGGACGAACTTCGCTTCAGGTTTAACGCCAGCGCGCTCGGCAATCTCGCGCGTGGAAACTCCCGTCCAAACATTGTCGAGCCGTGACCAGCGCGTGACGCAATGAAAGTCTGCATAAACTTTCACCGCCGGCAGTTGCAGAAATTCGTCGAGCGAAAACTTCAAATTGTTTTCGACCAGGCCTTCAACCTCAAATGCCCAGGTTGCGAGATCGATCGGCGGCGCGCCATGCGCATCCAGCACCGGCCACTTTTTCGTGCGCGATTGTCCCGGCGGAATTCGATTGTCACGCCGCGTGTCGGGACTGATGATTACATCCGGTTCTGTGACTTCTTCCGGTTGGCGCGGCTCGTGTGCTTGGTATTTGGGATCCTTGATTAGCGTGTCGAGAAAACTCATAAAAAGCAGAGGTCAGAGATCAGACATCAGAGGTCAGACAAAAATTACTTGGCAAAAGTACTGACGCGCTGCGCCGTGATTAGCGAATCAATCAAGGCACGCTCTTTATCAACCAGCGTCCGCAAAATTTGGCTGAAGATGCGATGCGACAAGTGCGGATCGCGCAGGAGCAGCGTGCGAAACGCTTCGTCAGTCCATTTCAGAATCGCCGACGCTTCGCTGGTTCGCACCGAAGCCGAACGCGGAATCCCGCATAATACCGCCAGCTCGCCGGTGATCGTGCCCGGTTTACTTTCAGTCAAGACCACGTCGTCGCCGCTCCTTTTGACGAACACTTCGAGACCACCGGTCAGCAGGAGCAAAACGAAGTCGGCTTTGTCGCCTTCCTTAATTAGCACTTCACCCGCTGCACACTCTTTGACTTCGCCAGAGTTCAGCAAGCGATTGGCGCCATCGGCAGTGAATCCATGGAACAGCGGGAAACCAGTGATCAGCTTTGCGTAATTTTCGTTCATGGTGGCCAGTTAGAGACAAAATATTCGAGAATCATTGGTTGCGAAACTTTCTTACCATCCTTTTCCGCAGGTGTGAATCGAATCAGGTGCGCGGCGTCAATCGCCGCGGCGTTCATCTCAGGAGTGACTCCTCTCGTCACAACCACGTCTGTGACCTTGCCGGAACCACAGAACATTGCGCGCAGTCTGATCACTTCGCGGCTGTATCGCTCGCGGTCGCGCTTACTGAATTGTGGCTCAGGTTTGGCCAGAATTCTGACCCTCACGTCAACCGGATGAGCAGACGGGACCGTGCATTCTTTTGGCGACGGACTCGGGCTGGGACTGGGAGTCGGCGTCTGAGCGTAAGCGGCGCCCGCAACTGACAGCACGAACAATGTACAGACTATTCGCTTCGCGTTCATTGCTTGTTAGGACTGCTGCGTTCCGCCAGTTTCATCAAATCTTCCGGCATCCATCGGGCCGAGCCTTTTTCAGTCGCGCCCTTTATTCCTTTCGAACGATCGTGCCATTTGTCTCGCGTGCCTTCAGATTCACGCTGGCTTTCGTAATTCTCAGTTTGCTCCAGAGAAAGGATGATGCCCAACGCGATGTCGTTCCAATCCTTCTGCTGAATACCGCGCAGCACCAGCGGCAAGCCGGCCGTCCAATCCTCCTCCGGCGCGCGCGCGTCCTGCTCCGGAATCGTCAGGTTGTAAGTCGGCGGAAAGGCCGAGCCGGAAAACTCGCGCACAAGTTGTTTCGCGATGTCTCTGTAGCTCGTCTGTGGATTCTCTTTGCGAATCGCCTGCGCGCGACGAAAGAGATCGGCGACGGTTGGGTCTTTCTGAGTCTCAGTCTCAGCCAAAACATTCTCCTGTGTCGTTCTTTGATGAATAACTTACACCGCCGTCAGGCGAGGCACAACTCGCTAGATTCGATCCAGGTTTTTGCGCGTGAATTCGTCTTCGACGTTGCCGGTATTCAGCGTCGATAAAGGCTCGAACAGCAGCACCTCGCATTCTTCTTCGGCGAATGGTCGATGCTCAATGCCGCGCGGGACGATGACAAACTCGCCTGGTTCGATCCATTCGCCGCGTTCGCTACCGTTCTCACGATAATCCATGCGAAAGCGGCCTTTGACGACCAGAAACATCTCGTCTTCAGTTTCGTGATGATGCCAGGTGAATGGGCCCTGGAATTTCACGAGCTTGATCAATTGGCCGTTCAGTTCGCCGGCGATGCGCGGATTCCAGTGATCTCTAATCAGCGAGAGTTTTTCGGCGAGATTGATCTTTTGCATGGCTAATGGAGCGCCGACATCCTGTCGGCGGTTCGCGAGCATCTTGCTCGCGATTTTGTTTACCGGCAAGGATGCCGGTGTCCCGCACGCAGGATGCGTGCGCTCCTAATTCGCAATCCCCATCTGCCAGAGCATGAACGCGTAATCGAACGACGTCTCGCGAAAAGCATCGTAGCGTCCGGACGCGCCGCCGTGACCGGCTCCCAGGTTCACTTTCAACAGCAGCGGATTGTGATCCGTTTTGTAGTCGCGCAGCTTCGCCACGAACTTCGAGCCTTCCCAATACGGGACCTGGCTGTCGTTCAGCGAAACCTTCACCAGCATCGCCGGATAATTCGCCTGATGAATGTTGTCGTAAGGCGAATACTTCTTCATGTAATCGTACGCCGCCTTCTCGTTCGGATTGCCCCATTCGATGTACTCGCTCGTCGTCAGAGGCAGCGACGCGTCGAGCATCGTGTTCAGCACGTCGACAAACGGCACTTGCGCGACGACTGCTTTGAAGAGATCGGGACGCATGTTGCTTACCGCGCCCATTAGCATGCCGCCCGCGCTGCCGCCCTGAATCACCAAACGATCTTTCGAAGTATATTTATTATTGACGAGGTGTTCGGCGGACGCGATGAAGTCCGTGAACGTATTTATCTTGTTCATCATGCGGCCCGCTTCGCGCCACGGTTCGCCTAATTCGCCGCCGCCGCGAATGTGCGCGATAGCATAGATGACCCCGCGATCGAGCAGAGCCAGCCGGCTCGCTGAAAATCCGGGCGAAATCGAAATGCCGTACGAGCCATAGCCGTAGAGCAGCAGCGGCGCTGAACCATCAAGCTTCACAGTCTTCCGATACACGACCGACATTGGAATCTTTGTGCCGTCTGACGCGGTCGCGAACACTCTTTCCGCTTTGTAGTTGTTTTTGTCGAATCCGCCGGGCACTTCCGTCTGCTTCAGCAGCGTGGCCTTGCGCCCGTTCATGTCGTAGTCGAAAACTGAACTCGGCGTCGTGAGCGATTGATAGTTGTAGCGCAAGACGGTCGTGTTGAATTCACGATTGTTCGACAAGCCGGCCGCGTAAACCGGTTCAGGAAAAGCAGTGCGGTGGCGCTTGTTGGTCTTGAAATCGACAATCTCGATTTGCTGCAAACCGTTTTCCCATTCCGAAAGCACCGCGTGATTGGCAAACAGATCGATGCTCTCGACCTTAACCGCCGGCCGGTGGGCGACGAACTCTTTCCAGTTCTTTTCGGAAGGATCGCTGACCGGCGCCGTCACCACGCGGAAGTTTTTCGCGCCTTTATTCGTGCGAATGTAAAAGAGATCACCGCGGTGATCGACGTCGTATTCATGGTCAGCCTGGCGCGGCAGAATGATCTTCCATTCAGCATTCGGATCGCCCGCCGGAATGTACCGGAATTCATTCGAAGTTTTGCTGTAAGCGCCCAGCATGATGACCGCCTTGTCCAGCGACTTGCCGACGCCAATGTCGAATAGCTCGTCCTTCTCATCGTAAATCAACTCGTACTTATCCGAGCCGAGCACGTGGCGAAACATCTTGTCGTTGCGCTTCGTGACTCCGTCTTCAGTGACGTAGAAAAGCGTTTTGTTGTCGTTGGCCCACGCGACACTATCAACGCGCTCGATTTTCTCCGGCAGCAGTTGCCCGGTGCGCAGGTCTTTCACTTGCAAGGTGTACTGGCGATAGCCCGTGTTGTCGGTCGAGTACGCGAGCAAGTTACCGTCGTCGCTCGGCGAGAGCGTCCCCAGCGACATGAACTTCTGCCCTTTCGCCAATTCGTTCTGATCGAGAATCAACTCTTCGGGCGCATCGAGGCTGCCCTTCTTCCGATAGAACATCGGATACTGCAAGCCTTCTTTCGTCTTCGAAAAATAGAAGTAGCCGCCCTGCTTGTAAGGAACGTTCACGTCCGTCTGTTTGATGTGACTGAGAATCTCGTTATAGAGCTTCTCCTGCAAAGCTTCTGTTGGCTTCATCACGGCCGTTGTGTACGCGTTCTCGGCCTCCAGGTGCGCAATGACGGCTGGATTCGTCTTCTCGCGCAACCAGAAATAATTATCGACCAGCCGGTCGCCGTTGATTTCAGTGATTTTTGGTTTCTTTTCGGTAACCGGCGGTTGGGGCATAGAACCATTTCCATTCTGGGCCATGACTCTTACGTTTGCGAAGGCTGAAAGTGAGACTGAGATAGAAACCAGTGCTGCTATCACACGATATTTCATTAGTCCATTCCTTTGTTAGGGGGGGCACGCGCGCCCACATTCGAGAAATACGGCGAGCAATCTACTCGCTGAGCGAACTTATTGGTTTTGACGAGCCGCCGGCCCGTCAGTCGTGAACCGTTCAACCACGCAGCGGATCGCCCCAGCCCGATTGAACGTACTGACCGTCTTTTACGATGCACGGCACGGTCGGATCGCCGCCGGAATACTTAAACATCTCCGCGCGAAACTCTTTGTTCGTCTGCGCATCGCGATCCACGAACGTGATGCCTTTCGAGTTGTAATAGTCGCGGGCCTGCTGACAGTAAGGACAGTCGGGTTTTGTGTAAATGATCAAAGCCAACGCGAAAACACCTCCATGTGAAGTGTGAATTCTAGCAGAGTGTTTTCAGGTGAGCTACTGGCGTGGCGTACGTGTCAGAACCGGGAGCGGTAGCGACCGGATCGTGCTACTCAACGTTGAATGCTTGATCCCATCGCTACCGCTCTGGGTTCTGACACAATCGGCGCATTCCAAGAAAAAGGACGAGCGTGCCTCATCGCTCGTCCCTTCCAGCGTGACCAAACAGATTATCCGGATTTAGCCCCTCCGGGATGAAACTTCAGTCACGCTGATCTTTTGTTAAGCCCTCTCTCCCTGGGAGAGGGAGAGCGCCACTAATCGCGCCGCGCTTCGCGCCGATCGCGCCGATAGTCACGAACGTCTCCACGCCGGTCGCGATAGTCGAGACGAATGTCGCGACGGTCGCTGCGAATGTCGCGAGTGTCGGCCTTTATCTCCTGGCGATCAGCCCGCAACTCTTCCCGCGATGCGCCTTCCCGTTTGTCCTGGCGATATTCGCGCACATCGCCCCGTCTTTCGCGCGCGTCTTCACGAATGTCGCGGCGGTCACTGCGGATGTCTTTCGTGTCCACTCGAATTTCGTGGCGATCCGCGCGCAATTCACGACGTTCCCGCTTGTCGATTTGACCGCGCCGCTGCGCTGAAGCCGCGCTCACGACGGTCGTCATTGATATTGCTAGCAATAAGATCTGGAAAAGTTTTCTTGTCATTGCTCAGTCCTCCTGTTTTTCGGATTGTTCCTAAGTCCTCGCGATTCGCGAGTATTCAGGTCCGCCCCCGAAGAGGCAGGAGGAGATAAACGGTCATTACGACCGCGTAACTTTCGCGGCGGAACCACTTGCCAACCGATTAGACGCGGGATGTTTTCGGATGGACGGAATTTTTGCCTCGTATACTTGATGACAGCCCAGGCTTTTCACCCTCTCCTCTTGGGAGAGGGCTGCCAAAATTCTCCGAGATTTTAGAAAGAAGAAAGAGGTTTGGTTTGCAGACCGAACACTTGCGGATTCTCGCCGATGATCGCGGCGGCGAAAAAGCGCGGCACGTAGTAGACGTTTTCGTTCTGAAAAGTCGGATCCAGTTTCGCCCCTTGCTCAGTCAAGGCGCAGATGCTGCAACTGCGGTTCTCGTTATTCAACAGCATCGTCAGATCCTGCTCGACGTGGTTCGCGCCCCGGTTGTATGCGAGCAAGGCCAGCGCTTCTTTCATTGGGTCGTCTTTGAATTTCTTCATGCCCGCGGCGATGTAACGCGCGGCGGCGTCCGCCGATTTTTCGACGTCGAGGAGATCGGCGGTGCTGAGGCCGAAATGTTCACCCGTAGCCGGCAGAAACTGAAACATGCCCAACGCGCCGACCTCATTCGGTGTTTGCAGGTTCACGTATCCCGACTCAATCGCTGGAATGTAGAGTCCAATTAGCGGCGAGACATCGCGCGCTTTGAAGATGCGAATCAGGGCCGGCGCCTGCGCCTGCCCGCGCTCAAAAATGAAACGCACGTCGCCGCTCCCCGATTGGGCACCGCGATTGTTCCCCATGTGCCGGACATACCAGTCAACCTGCTTTTGGATTGCGGTTTCAAATGCCGGAGTGAATTCATAATCGCTTCCCGACATTTCGTGCGCCAGCAGCCGCGCCCGCTCCGATACGAACGCTGCCCGTTCCGCCTGAGTCATCTTTTGGTAAGCGCCATTTGATTGACCAGTCGAAGTAAAGAAGCTCGGCGTGATTGCCAAACAATTCGCGGCTATCGCCAGGACCAACACAACTCTTTGAAATTTCATTTCTGCTCTCCCTCGCATCTAGACTCAAAAACGTTCTCACTTTCATAAGCGAGATGACCAGCCCCGAACGGTTCATCGTCACGCGCAAGCCAAATCCGCAAGCGAGAAATCGCTGCCAAAGTGTTCACGTGCGCGCAAGAAAGATTTCAATCCAGGACAGGCGATTGCGATCCAATAATGATGATAAGATCTGGCGCGTTAAAATCGAGTTCAATCGATGATGAGTCTGGCGACATCTGAGTTAACGGAGCTGCTTTCTGATTGGAAGCACGGCGACCCATCGGCGCTGCAAAAACTGACGCCTTTGATTTATGACGAATTGCGCCGCATTGCGCATCGTTACGCCTCGCGCGAGCGCAACGGGCATACGTTGCAGACGACCGCGCTGGTCAACGAAGCGTATCTTCGCCTGGCCGGCGGCGAGAGCCCTGATTGGCAAGACCGTTCGCATTTTTTTGCGGTTACGGCGCAGATCATGCGGCACATTTTGATCGATCACGCCCGGCGACGGCGGTACGTCAAACACGGCGGCGAAATGCAGCAGGTTCCACTCGATGAAGCTCTGGCGATGACCCACGAACGGGCCGCGGAACTGGTGGCGCTCAATGAGGCACTGGAAGAACTGAAGACACTCGATCCGCGCAAAGCCGAGGTTGTCGAGCTTCGCTACTTTGGCGGTTTGAGTTTGGCTGAGATTGCCGACGCTTTGTCGGTTTCGCTGATGACGGTGCGGCGCGACTGGCGCGCGGCCAAGGCCTGGCTGTTTCGGAAGATAAAGAATGACTCCTGAACGTTGGCAAAAGGTAGAAAGGGTTTTGCAGGCGGCACTCGATCTGCCTGCGCCGGAGCGTGGCGCGCTTTTGGCGGAAACGTGTTCTGAAGATCCGGAGTTGCAACGCGAAGCGATGTCTTTGCTCCAGGCTTACGATGCCGCCGGCGATTTCCTGGAACAGTCAGCCCTCGAACAAGACGCGCTGGTCGAACACGACCAAATCACGCCCATCGCTCGTGAGATTGGGCCTTACAAAATAATCGAGCAACTGGGCCGTGGCGGCATGGGGGAAGTTTACTTAGCCAAGGATCAGCGACTCGATCGCCCGGTCGCTTTGAAGGTTCTGCCGCCTTACTTTGTTTCCGACGAAGCGCGCCTGCGTCGTTTTCAGATCGAAGCGCGCGCGGCGTCGGGGCTGAATCACTCAAACATACTCACCATCTACGAAGTTGGTGAAAGCGAAGGCGTCCATTTTATTGCCACGGAATTCATCGACGGCAAAACGATTCGCGAACTGATTCGGGCGGAAACTTTGACGCTCGGCGAGCTTATCGACATCGCCATTCAATTGGTTTCAGGTCTGTCGGCCGCACATGCCGCGGGCATTGTTCATCGCGACATCAAGCCTGAAAATGTTATGCGTCGTCACGACGGCGTCGTCAGAATTCTCGACTTTGGAATTGCCAAGTTGGTTGAAGCGCCCGCGTCGGAAATGGCTACGGAAGTTGGTGCGCTGCTGGGCACGCCCGCGTATGTCTCGCCCGAGCAGGTGCGCGGCCATGCGGTCGATGAGCGCACGGACATTTGGAGCTGCGGGGTGGTGCTTTACGAAATCCTGAATGGGCAGAGACCATTTGCCGGTGACACGAATGCCGACACTATCGTCACGATCCTCGAGCGGCCACCGGCGCAAATCTTCCCCGGCGATGGCAGGTCGCGAGCCTTGCGGCTGATTCAATCAATCATTAACAAGGCCCTGCGCAAGGATGTTAACGAAAGATATCAAACAGCCGCGGAGATGCTCGATGATTTACGGAGCGTCAAGCGGCAACTGGCACTGCACGAAAAATTAATTAGCGCGCAAACCCGCGTCGCGGAAATCCCAGCGCTCGTTACCGCGCAGATCTCGCGTTCGCATCAACGCCGGCTGGCGATCGCAGGCATTGCCGCACTGGCGGTAATAGTTCTCCTTGTCGGATTCTTGTTCCGGCGATCAATTCTAAGCAGAACCGATGGTCCGTCGCCTGTAACCAAGATCTACACGCAGATGAGCGAAGCTGAACAACTTGGTTTTGTTAGCGAGCAGGAGCAGCGCATCGCGGCGATGATGGGCGATCGGCCCGTGAAATTGAACGATGAGGCGCTGCGAGCGATTAAGAAGCAGGTTGATCGATACGTCGCGCCACGGCCCGGGAGCGACAGTTTGCCGGTCATCTACGGGCGCGCGGCGCCTTATCTCCCGGTGATTACGAAAGAATTTTCCGCGCGCCGGATTCCGGTCGTGATCGGAATTTACTTGCCAATGATCGAGTCAGCTTACAAACCTTGCTACGAAAACAGCATCGGTGCGAAAGGCTTGTTTCAATTCTTGCCGCAGACGGCCGCGCAGTACGGTGTCGCCCGCGCGGACATGTGTGATGTCAACAAGATGGCGCCGGCGGCCGCGCACTACATCGCCGATCGCATGGCCGACCTCGGCGACGATTCGCAGAGCATGACGCTGGTGCTGCTTAGTTACAACCGCGGAGCCAACTCAGTGCTGGACGCGCTGCGGTTGTTGCGAGAGACGGACGTTAACTACGAAAGAAACTTCTGGACGTTGTTTGCCAATCGCGACAAGCTGGATGAGACCTTTCGCCAGGAAAGCGCGTATTACGTGCCCGCGTTTTTTGCCGCCGCGATCATCGGCGAGAATCCTCAGGCTTTCGGGCTCAACATACCGCCGCTGTCGAGTCAGGCAAATGGGGCAGTAGCCCGACCGTGAGGGAGGGCGCCGTTAGGTTCACAACGCCCTCCCTCACGGTCGGGCTACTGCCCCGCGAGACTACTTCCGGTCCTTAAATTCATCATTCAGCATCGTGTGCCGGCTGGTGAGCGGAAGTTGCCGACCGTTGATGAACAAAAACTTAATGTTCGTGCGCGCTTCGAGCAGGTCGCCGTCTGCAATCACGATGTTCGCCAGCTTGCCCGGTTCAATTGAACCGAGACGATCGGCAACGCCGAGAATCTCTGCGGGATACAACGTAACGGACTTCAGCGCTTCAGCTTTCGGCAATCCAAACGCCGCGGCCATGCCTGCCTGGAAGGGCAAATCGCGCACGTGCGCGCCTGAGTCGCCCGTTGAAATGCAGAAGCGGACGCCCGCCGCCTGAAGTTTCGCGGCGTTCTCGTACATCGAGTCATACGCGTCGTCTTCGCGTAGCGGTAAATTCAGCACGCTGTCAAGAATCACCGGCACGTTCTTCTCTTTCAAGAACGATGCGGCTTTCCAACCTTCGCTGGCGCCGATGATGATCGGCCTCAACTTCAACTCTTCAGCGAAGCGCACAACGGCGCGAATCTCCCGCTCGCGTTCAGCGCGAAAAATTACCGGCCGCTCGCCACGCGCGTACGGCACGAGGGAAGCGAGCTTTGGATCAGTCACAGGGCGAGGCACTGACT
>DASXTE010000302.1:0-4173 GCA_036505595.1 Pyrinomonadaceae bacterium | reverse complement strand
ACGCGTCGCCTGGATCAAGTTCGTTAACGTTCATCCTCTCGCCACGCCAAAGCCAGTAGCAACGAGATGTAACTCAGCCCCATCACCGTTCCACGTGTCCAGCTTAAATGCTGCCAACGTTGGCCGCGGGCGTACCATTCTGCGGGCGTCACCGCGATGTTTGGGCTGTTCTCAAAATTTTGCAGTTCCGGCACGAAGTAGAAAGCGGTAACCGCGATCGCCAGCACATAAACAATTAGCGGAACCGTGATCAGTTTCCGCCGCGCCGGTATTTTCCAATTCACCACCAGCGCGACCAGGAGCGACAAAATCGCGAGCGGGTGAATCAGCATCCAAAAATATCCGTCGTGCAATGGGTAGGGACCATTCACTAATACTGACGACGCGGGCAGTGCGGACAAATAAGGAGGAAAAAATACGACATGCGCATAGACGATCCCGCCGAGCAAAATGCCCATGAGAAGGATGGAGATCATCAGAGCGACATCGCGAGGGCGCAACTTTGGCATTTTTTCATCCTCCTTTGATTATGGCCGACCGGACAATCCCGCGAGAAATTAGTACAGCCGTCCGATCATGCCAACTACAATTGCGGAAACCTCTCGTTGGGAATGCGTTGAAGACTAACGTTCTTTCGCCATCAGTGGCTGCGGCTCGGGTTCGGGACCTGGCGGGCGGTCGCTGACCGGTGGTAGCGGTGGCGGCGGATTCGCGACGAATTTTTCCAATGCGACGTCCACGACTTCACGGATGCGCGTCAGCGGGACGATTTCAAGTTCCTTCCGCACGTCCTCGGGAACTTCTTCCATGTCGGCTTCATTGCGCGCGGGCAGAAGGATGCGATGAATTCCCGCGCGATGTGCCGCGAGAACCTTTTCCTTAACCCCGCCGACCGGAAACACCAAGCCTGACAAAGTAATCTCGCCGGTCATCGCCGTATCCGGACGAACACGCCGCCCGGTGTAGAGCGAAGCCAGCGCCGCGGTGATCGTCACGCCCGCGGATGGGCCATCTTTGCGAATCGCGCCCGCTGGAACGTGAAGATGAACGCCGTATTCCTTGAACATTTCCGGGGGAATGCCGAACTCGTCGGCATGCGACCAAAGATAAGACTGCGCCGCGCGCGCTGACTCCTGCATGACATCGCCAAGTTGCCCGGTGATCGTAAATCCGCGTCCGCCGGGAAGCAGGCTCGCTTCGATAAAGAGAATCTCGCCGCCCATTTCCGTCCACGCCATGCCGGTCGCGACACCCGCGGGCAATTCTTTGCGCGCCTCTTCCAGAAAGAATTTCGGACTGCCGAGAAAGTCTTTGATGTCCGCCGCGGTGATCACCATCTTTTCTGTTTGCCCTTGCGCGACCCTGAGCGCGACCTTGCGCGCCACGCGACCGAGGTTCCGTTCGAGCTGGCGCACGCCCGCCTCGCGCGTGTAGCGCGTCGCGATCAAGTTAATCGCGTCGTCTGCGAACTCGAGTTGTTCCGGCGTCAAGCCGTTCTCACGAACCTGTCGCGGCACCAGGTAGCGCTTCGCGATTTGCAGCTTCTCGCGGTCGCTGTAACCGGCAAGTTGAATCACTTCCATGCGATCGCGCAGCGGCGGCGGAATCGGCCCAAGCTGGTTCGCGGTTCCGATGAAAAAAACTTTCGAGAGGTCGAACGGCAGATCGAGATAATGATCGGTGAACGTGTTGTTCTGTTCCGGATCCAGAATTTCGAGCAGCGCCGCCGCCGGATCGCCGCGATAGTCGGCGCCCAGCTTGTCGATCTCGTCCAGCATCATTACCGGATTGTTCACGCCTGCGCGCCGAATCGATTGAATGATGCGGCCGGGCATTGCGCCGACGTAAGTGCGGCGATGACCGCGCAGCTCGGCTTCGTCACGCACACCACCCAAACTCAAACGCTCGAACTTGCGTTCCATCGCCCGCGCGATCGATCGGCCCAAACTTGTCTTGCCCACGCCCGGCGGGCCGACAAAACAGAGGATCGGACTCTTCGCGTCAGCCCGAAGTTTTCGCACCGCCAGAAATTCCAGAATGCGCTCTTTCACGTCCTCGATGTCGTAATGATCTTCGTCGAGTACCTTCTGCGCCTCGTTCAAATCGAGTTTATCTTCCGACGAGACTTTCCACGGCAGCTCGAGAATGAAGTCCAGGTACGTGCGGATAACGTGGTAGTCCGGCGCCATCGCCGGCAACTTCTCCATGCGACTAAGCTCGCGTTCGGCTTCCTTGCGAACTTCGTCGGGCAGATCGGTTTTCGCTAAGCGTTCGCGCAATTGCTCGGCTTCCGCCGCTTCGCCGTCGCCTTCACCAAGCTCCTTTTGAATTGCCTTCATCTGCTGACGCAAAACGTAATCTCGCTGCGCCTTGTCCATCTCGGTCTGCGCTTCGCTGGCAATTTTCGAACGCAATCGGATGATTTCAACTTCGTGCGCGAGAAAGTCGTGCGCGAGATGAATCAAATCATCGACCGAATTCGCCTCGAGCATCGCCTGCTCTTTCCCAACCCCAAGGCTGAGGATCGAGCCAAGAAAGTAAGCCAACTTCACCGGATCGTCCGCGCCCAAAACTACCAGCCGCACCTCTGGCGGCACCTGCGGCAAATAAGCGAGCGCCTGCTGAATCAGCGATTTGACATTGAGGGTTGTCGCTTCGACTTCCTCAGCATTCTTCGTCGGCAGCTCCGGCAGAATCTGCACGCGCGCTTTCAGGAAGGTTTCGGTCTGCGTCCAGGTCAACACACGAATTCGATCCGTTCCCTGGACGATCAAGTGGAGCGTGTCTTCCACTCGCTCCATGCGTTTGATCATGACCAGCGTGCCGACTTCGAACAGCTCATCCGGTTTCGCATCCTCATCCGAGATTTTCTCAGGCCGCACACTAATGCACGCAAGCAGTTTTTCTTCGCTCGCGAGCGCCGCTTCAACCGCAGCCATTGAGGCAGGCCGCCCCGCCGCGAGTGGCACCATCGTTTCCGGAAACAGTGTCGTGTTTTGCAGCGGCAGGACTGAAATTTCGAAAGGAGTCGCGCCGAACTTCTGGGAAGGCTCCACGTTGGATTTAGTCGCGTTGTCTTTGTCGTCGGCCATTTGTCGGATTATTTTGGATCGTTATCGAGTCGCGGCGCGGCTTTTCAGCTCTTCGCGGCATTCTTCGTTTTCGCGCAGGCGCAAGAGCAGCAGTCCGTCTCGATAATCGCGCTCAATCGTCGCCTGTTCGATCGAGCACGGGAACTGGATGATTTTTTCGAACCGGCTGTAAGTAATCTCCAGTTGATAGTGTGAAACGCCTTCGCCGCAAAAGCTGTCGCGGCGCAAACCGCTGATTCGCAGGAGGGCTCCGTCGAGAGTGATTTCAACGTCTTCGGACCTGACCCCGGCAAGATCAACTTTTACCACCCAGCCATCGCGCGTCCGATAGACGTCGGCGGCCGGATTCCACAGCCTTCCCGAAGGACGCCGGTTACGTAAATCGCCGGTGTCGCGAAAGAATCGGTCGAATGAATGACCAGACATAACGTCTCGATCCCGAAAGCCTCGATAGAAGGGGTTGATGGAATTATAAGCGTTGGCGCGAGGAATGTCAGGTTCGGATTGGAGCGCAAGCGTCCCGCTTGCATTCTTCCATTCATCGCAAAGCAACCGAGGACGGTTGCGCTCCAGTCACCAGCCTATCGGTGGTGCAAGATCAACCAAGCCGCGGTCGCCGCTTGTTTTTCGTCCGCTCGCCAAGGGCGCTCGACCGTACGTCCCAACTCGTTCATTTGATAAGCAATGCGTGGCGCCTTTGATCCTAATTTGCCTTTGGCGATGCGTTCGAATTCTTTATCCGGAAAGACTTGCCACTTTAAGCCGTTCGCTTCGGCTGCCAGATTCAGGACTTGCCGGAACAAAACGCCTTCAGCCGCATGTGCGCGAATATGATAGCTGCCAATGCGCGACAAATCTCGATCTTTGGCGCCGATGATCCCAACCCCGGCGACTCTCATCCCTTTCGCTTGAAGCTTACGGGCAAGATTGCCGAGCGCTTTTCGCGCCACCTTCTCGATCGCGCGCACGAATTTCTGAACAGCCTTTTGACTGTCAGCCCACGGCAGTTCCATAACTTCGTGATATGGCTGAAAGGTTCCGGCGATTTTCGGATCAGTCAGAGCCATCTCGAACTTCTCGA
>DASXTE010000301.1:0-2133 GCA_036505595.1 Pyrinomonadaceae bacterium | reverse complement strand
CAGGCATAGTCCGCCCCGTTCACCGGATTGGTCGTGAGAAAGTCAGTGTGCGAGCGGCGAACCAGCGCGCCCGCCGCGCCTGAACCAAAGTCGTATTCATAGCTGTCAGTGCGATTACCGTAAACATCGTAAGTGAAGGTTTGCTTCGACACCTGGTTGGTGTCGGAAAGCGTGCTATCGACTTCTGTCAGTTGCGGGCCCTGACCCAGGACACTCGCCGGCGTCCACGTATTCACCGAATGCCGCATCAGCGTTGTACCGTTGCTGTCGTAACTGTCCGTCTGCGTCTCACGCCCTTCCATGTCATCGACAATCGGCGGAATGATCGCGTGCTGCGTGATCGAGTTTGCTGCGCCGCTGCCGTTGAAGTAATGGCGTTGCCGCGCAATCAAATTTCCCGAAGGGTCCTTTTCATCAACATCCACGTAACCAAGATTCGTCATCCCGTAAGTGCAACTGGTGCTCACACAGCTTTCGGGGCGGCTGAACGTGGTGCGGCCTTCGACATTGACGCCGTCGGCAAGGACGCGTTTTTCCACGACGCGCCGGAAAATTTGCCACTGGTTATTGCCGGTATCATAGAAGAGTCCGCCACTCGTATCGCTGACAGTCAAACCCTGCGCCCAGTCATATTCAAACGCGCCGCCAGTGGGCAGCTCAACGCGTGCCAGCTCTGCATAGCTGTTGTAGTAAAACTGATAATGCCGATTCAGCCCGTCGTCATTCGGCAGCCACACCGCTGAAATGACTGTTGGGTCTTCCAGACTTGAGCTGCCTGTATAAAGTCCAAACAACTGATAATCGGTTTGCAGAGACCAGCCGGACTTCAAGGCATTGCCGAGCGAGGTCTTGGAAATGCGAATAATGCGCGTCCCGCCGCCAAATCCTTTGAATGTGATTTTGTCGCACTGGCCATAAGGCGAAACGTCCTGAACGTTGTAATTGACGGTAACCTGACGATTGAGCGAGTCAGTCACGGTCAAATAAGTGAGACCGTCGGACGTAAACGTAAGCAGGTTCCCATTCCGATCGCGAATCTGCGTGACGTAGCCATCGGCGATTCGATACCGAGTGCCATCACGCAGAAAGAGATAGCCGGAAACTTCAGTGTCCGTCCAGCCATCGCTGCTGATCATGTTCGAATCGCCATAGTATGGGTCGAGGATCTCAGTGTCTGAAACAAACGTAGCCCCGCTCCCGTCATGAGAAATGAAAACTTTCCCGCGCGAACGCGAACGCGTGCAGGGAGTTACGTACTGCATCGCTCCACCCGAAGCCTGATCGACCAACTCATATTCGGTGCCGTCATTTGCGGTAAAAGTCAGCCGGGTGACAGTGCGACGTGCAACGAAACGCGGATGCTGTTGTGTACCGCAATTCACACTGAGGGAACTCACTATCCGTCGCTGCATCACACCCAGGGTAGTAACCAGGACTAATCACTCCCCACCAGTTGCCCGTCGGCGTGTCTATCGTTTGGCCGGTATCAGGATCGACATAATGATCGATGGTCCAGTGCTGCTCGATCGGCAGCGTCATCGTGTAACTCGCGGCACCACGTCCGCCGATACTGATCGGCGGAAGACGAAAGTTCATATTGCCGTTGTAGAGATTGATATTGTCAAAGCCGCTCAGTCCGTAAGAGCCTGCGGGTGCGCCCGGCGTCAGTCCCGCTGGTGTCGAACCGTTCGTAGCGTTGGTGTTTTGCGCGTGAGTCAGCGTGGCTGCGCAAATGACGAACATCAGCGCACTAACAAGCCTGACTAAGAAACGGAGGTGGGTTAGCGTTTGTCGGAGCATGGCGTTTTCCTTTGGGCTGATACGACGCCAAATGAGACGCAACTTGAATCAAACTTCACGGCGAAGTGATAGTGATGCGGCACACCCATTCGGGATGATTCGTTACTGTCAACAAGTACCTACCGGCCGGCAGGTCAACTGTCTGACGCAAGCGAAAGCGGTCATGCTTTGACGGCAAGTCGCGCGCCAGAGTTCCGGATTCGCGCAGGAGACGAAAGGTCATCGCACCTCGCTCGGCGCGGTTATCAATTGCCAATAGGAACCGCCCGGCGGGCCGCGTAAACTCTGCCGGTTCAAATCCGCTCTGCCGGAGAGTTACATGCTCAACACTCA
>DASXTE010000300.1:0-5273 GCA_036505595.1 Pyrinomonadaceae bacterium | reverse complement strand
AGCCGGACGTTGGTTGTCGCCGAGATTCGAATCCGGTTCGCCCTTGATGTACTTCTCCTGAAATTCGCGGTGGCGTGCGTCGTCTGCGCCAGCGTGCATTGTGCGAAATTTGTAGAAGAGAAACACACGACCATCCATGCCCACGCGTTCCTGCTTGTAGAAAACTGGCCCGCGCGAATCCAGCTTTATGAGCAAGGCAATCAGCAGCCAGAGCGGGGCCAGCAGAATCAATGCAAGCAGCGCAACAACCAAATCGGAAGCGCGCTTAGCGAATCGCGCTGCGCCCGATAAGGGCGAGCGAAACAGCGTCACCATTGGCAGCGAGCCGACCTGATCGATTTCGGTCTTGCTGGGCAGGCAGTTAAGCAATGTCGGCGCGATGCGAAACTCGACGCCACGGCGACGTCCGGTTTGAATCATCACGTCGAAAAGCACTTCGCCCGGCACGTTCGGATCGGAAATGATCACTTCGTTCGCGCCTGAATCACGGATGGCCTGTGGCAATGTCTTCAAATCAGCGATGACGGGAACGCCTTCGAATTCTTCGGCGGCTGATGGAAAGTGGCCGTTCTCGACGAGGCCAATGACGCGATAACCAAGTTCCGGACGCGCGCGCATCTCCTGAATGCACAGCGCCGCTTCAGGTCCGCGGCCAACGATCAGAGTGGGAATTAAGTTCACTCCGCGCCGGCGAACCCGAATTTGTGCCGCGCGCACAGTCATGCGCAGCAGACCAATGCTGGCGAATGCCAGCAGGAAATCGACCACAAACATCGCGCGCGAGTACGAGAAGGTCCGGTAGGCGACGCCGCCGCGATACATGAAGGCCGCCGCAACGATCAGCAACGAACCGATCGCCGTCGCTTTGAAGACACGCGCCACGTCGTCGACGAACGAGAATTCGCCACGCACTCGATAGAGGTCGTAGTAACGCAGGAGCAGCAACCGAATTGGAATCACCAGCGGCAGGAGCACGGCGTAAGGAGTAAACGCGCTGCTCCACGCTAGTAAGCCCTGCGCGTCGCGAGAGAAAATCGATTCGTGATGGCGCAGATAAAATGCAGCGGCAAAGGACAGGGACGCGAGGCCGATGTCGCTGATTGCGAGTGCGAATTTCACGAGCGGCACCACCCAGCGCGGCGCGCGCGCGGGTACGCGCACGGCCTGTGCAGTCGTTTCGGATTTCGCGGGCTCAGCTTGCATCAAGAATCAGCTCAGTAACTTCAGGCCTGACGTTCGTGTTGGCGCGTGGATTTCGTCCGACTTTCTTCTGCGCGACGAGCGATTCGATGTCGGCACGCGAGGCGATCTTCTGCAAACGACCTTCGTGCACCAGTTGCTCGTCAATCGCTGCCCATTTGCCGGCGTAAATGCTTGCCGCGGGCACACCCAACGCCGCGGCTTCGCGATTCATGGTGCCGCCCGCGCTGACGACCAGGTCGGCAGCCGCAATCAGATTAGCACCGTCCAGCGCCTCGCGCGGCATGATCAGCTTCGAAAGACTTTGCTTCTCAAACTGAGCTCGCTGGGCGCTGGTTCGCGGCAGCAAAATAATCTTCACTTGCTCGAGAGAACTGAGATGCGCTAGTAGCTCGTCAAACAATTCGTTCTCGAATCGATGATAAAGCGCTTCGCGGGCCGGCGGTCGCGCCACAATCAGCACATCTTCGCTTGCGATGCCGAGTTTTCGCAACGTTTCCGGAAACGCCGGATCAGGCGTGAAGTCCGCGAGGTAAACATCTTCTTTCAATCCGTCGTAACGCTTCACTTTGCGCAGCGACGCTCCGTACTTTTTCAACTCAGACGCCGGGAACACGCGCGGCACAATCACCCGCGACGCCAAACGGAACGCAAGATGATTCGCCGGCTGATGCTCGTAATCCATCAGCGTGACGCTCTTGATTCCGAGCGCTGCCGCGGCCGCGATTTGCGCGTATGAGTTATGACTCACGGCCAGATCGAATCCGCGATCACGCGCCCACTTGCGCAGCGCGGCGGCCCGCCCGGCGAGGTTCCCCGCTTTGCCGGTCAGCTTGCCGCCGCCATGACTGCCAATCACGTGCGGCAGCATGCCGGCCTTTGTTGCCAACTCTACGGTCTGCGCAAAATCGCGCGCGGTGATTTCGACCTGATGACCACGCGCGGTGAACTCCGGAATCAACGCGCGAAAGAAGGGCACGTGCGGCGAGTTGGCGAGATCGATCCAAATGCGCATAGAACAAGGCAAAAGGAAAAAGGAAAAAGGCAAAAAGAAGAGCGATCAGACAGTTCTTCGCTTTGTTCTGACAACTATCGAACCGAGAACGCGTTTAATTTCCTCGGCCTCATCTTCTTAGCTCCGCGATTTGTTTCTCTGGCATGATCTTCGCCGCGATAAGAATCCGCAACCAATAATGGCATTCGCGTGCTTCTTTCAACGCAATGGAATTCTTACTAACGAAATCTGCTCTACTTTGACCGGCTTGCACTTCTTCAACGTTCGCTCCAATCGATGTACCCGCCCTCAGCAACTGGCCGCTTAAGGTCCTGCACGCTCCAGGCGTTTTGTCGAGGTGTTGACACAGTCTAACTACGCGAACTGCAAACTCGAATGTTCTTTCTCTGATGTCTCTGACGTTCTTATCCATGGGAGTCCTCCTCATTTTTTCCTTTTTCCTTTTTACTTTTTACTTCGCGTAAGCGCGCCAGCGCATATGCCATCCAGCCTTCAGACCAGCGCATGTACTCGATCCGATTCGTGTAAAAGCGATGCTTTTGATAGTAGAAGTGGCCGCGCGAGCCACAAAGATTTTCAATGGCCCATGATGCGATGTGTTCCGCAAATTCCACCGTGCCTGAAAAACGTCCGCGTAATTCAACTAACGTAGCGATGGCGGCGGCAGCGGAGTGCGCGTCTGCCGGGTAAAGCCGATCGGGAAAATATTTCGGCCAACCGTTGACGAGAAAGAATCGCTCTTTCCAATCTTCGTAACCACGCACGAGCGCCGGCTCAAGTTCATCGCGCGCGTCGCAATGTTCGATCATTCGCGAAAGGCTGGTCAGAATAAACGCCGTGTGAAAATTGTCACTCCAATTCTGACGACCGTCAGCCCCATACCGCCACCATCCATCGGCCATCTGCCGTCGAATAACATAACGCGCCGCGCGCATTCCCAAGTCGCAAAGACTCGCTTCGCCGGATAAACCGCCGACGGTCGCGAGCACTTCTCCGGCCATTAGACTTGCATTGAAGACTCGCGTTCGGTCGAGCGGCGAATAGCTGAAGCAAACTTCATCGCTCGTCTCTTCGGTTCGATTCAGATCGTTGAGAATGAAATCACAGATCGTCCGCGCGTAGGGAAGATACGCATCCCGATCGATTACTTCGGCGGCTTCGCATAACGCGCGCGCGGCGAATGCCGTCGGCACGATTGTCGGCGTTCCTTTCGGCGCAAAGAATGAGCGCGATTGCCAATCAAAGTTGTAACCCCAGCACGCGCCCTTGAATCCTTTCAAGCTCATCGCGATCAAATCATCCAGCAGTTCGCGCGCTCCGACCTCGGCCTCCTTAGTTCTCGTGCAGCGGTAATCAGCCAATGCCGCCAACGCGAACAGTGCCATGCCTTTCGCGTTGCGCTCGCGCGGCACGCCGGCGAGTCTGCGAAAGTTAATTGGTGAGCGTTTGAAGAATTGCATCCACGCAAGCCGCGCTACGCGTGAATTTTTGAAGGGCGTGGCCTGGAACAATTTGCTGTTCAGGCCGTCGTAAGGATCGTAGCCGGCAAAGTCATGCGCGCGGCACCAGTTCCACAGATCGCGATGGGCGGTTGTGAGATCGATGGTCATTCTTGAAATAAGCTCAAGAAAACTCCCTCTCCCTCTGGGAGATGGCTGGGGTGAGGGACTTACGGCGCTAGCACTTCACCCTAACCCTCTCCCAGAATGAGAGGGAACTCAAACAAAGCGGCGTCAAGCCGCCGCACTCCAAACTAGGTCGTAGTCAAAGACGTCTCGATCCGTCTTGGCGTCTCGACGAAGCTCTCGCGCCACAATTCGAAAGAAAGCAATGTCCAGAGCAGTTTGCGATGATTGGCAATGCCGCGTTCGTGTTCATCCTGAAGTTTGGCTACGTACTCTGGATTAAACAAACCGCCGCGACGCAGGCGTTCCGGCGACAGAAGGTCGCGTGCCAGTGGGCGCAACTCGCCCTTGAGCCATTTCGCGAACGGCACCCCGAACCCTTTCTTGCCCCGCCGCCAAACAAAAGCCGGCACTAAATCCTTCGCCGCGCGCTTCAAGATGTATTTCGAAGTATAGCCGTGCAATTTGTAGCGAGATGGCAGCGACGCAGCAAACTCTGCGACGCGGGGATCGAGATACGGCGCGCGAACCTCCAGGCTCACGGCCATGCTGGCGCGATCGACTTTCGTCAGGATGTCTTCCGCCAGATAGAGCTGCGTGTCGAGGCTCTGCATGCACTCCGTCAAATCCGTCGAGTCGCATTCGGCAAACATCCGCCGCGCGTCGCGATAAATGTCGGCGTCGCTCGATTGTTTGACTTCATCCGTCAGCAGCAGGTCCTGGTCATGTGGCATGAACGACCCAAACCAAACGTGGTGACGAGCGACTTCGTCATAATGCGACGCGGCCACGAATCGGCGCGCGCGATAGTCCAACGAAAGATTTTTCGTTTTCACCGGCAGCGCATTCACGAGCGGCTCGATGAGCCCGGTTCTGAGCAGACGCGGAATCAGTTCGTAGGCGCGCGCCATGCGATGGCCAAAGTACATCGGGTAACCGGCGAATATTTCGTCGCCGCCGTCGCCGCCCAGCGCGACCGTCACATGTTTGCGCGTGAACCGCGAAAGCAAGTACGTCGGCACCAGCGAAGGATCGCTCATCGGCTCGTCCAGCCAGGCGCCGATTTCGCCGACCAGATTTGCGGCAAGGCTGGCACTGAATCGCTCTTCGTGATGATCGGTGCCGAGGAATTGCGCCACCCGCCGCGCGTACTGCGATTCGTCGAATGAGGCCTCAGCGAACGAAATCGAGAAAGTCTTGACTGTTTCCGACGAGGCGCGCACCGCCAGCGCCGTCACCATCGAGGAATCAATGCCTCCCGAGAGCAGCACACCGAGCGGCACATCGGACACTAGTCGCATGCGCACAGAATCTTGCAACAAATCCCGCAGTTGCGACGCGGCTTCCGCAACCGTCGGCACGGTTTGCCGCGGTTTGTAACTCAGTTGCCAATAACGCTGCACTTCGGCGCGGCCCTCTTCAAGCGTCAGGTG
>DASXTE010000299.1:0-2955 GCA_036505595.1 Pyrinomonadaceae bacterium | reverse complement strand
GTGAAGTAATCGACGCCCTGCTCGGCTTGTTCGATCAGAGTGTCGCGAAAGATTTCCCAGGTCAGCTCCTCGGCCTTGCCGCCGACTTTTTCCAAAGCCTGATAGATCGGCACTGTTCCAATCGGCACCGGCGAGTTGCGTATGATCCATTCGCGCGTGGCGTGAATGTTCTTCCCGGTTGATAAATCCATCACCGTGTCGGAGCCGCACTTGATGGCCCAGCGCATCTTTTCTACTTCGTCGTCGATTGAAGAGAGCACTGCTGAGTTGCCGATGTTCGCGTTGATCTTCACCAGGAAGTTGCGGCCGATGATCATTGGCTCGCTCTCCGGATGATTGATGTTCGCGGGAATGATGGCGCGGCCGCGCGCGACTTCGTCGCGGACGAATTCGGGCGTGACGTATGAAGGGATTGAAGCGCCGAATGATTGGCCGGGGTGTTGATGAGTGAGTGAATCGCGAGGAGCGTCGTTAGCGCCCTCCCTAACGGTCGGGCTACTGCCCCGTTCTATCGCGGTGCGGCCCAGGTTCTCGCGAATCGCTATGAACTCCATCTCAGGCGTGACGATGCCGCGCTTCGCATAATGCATCTGCGTGACGCATGCTCCTTTCTTTGCGCGCAGAGGCGTGCGACGCAAAGCGGGGAAATCTTCCAAACGGCCTTTATCTTTTTGTCGTGCGTTCTGCGCTGCATCGAAAGTCAGATAGCCATCGTCGATGGGTTGGATCGCACGACCTTCGTATTCTTCGACATCGCCGCGCGAGATGATCCATTCGCGCCGCAACGGTGGCAGGCCTTCGCGCACGTCGGTGATCTGAGAAGGATCACCATACGGTCCGCTGGTGTCGTAAACCCGCACCGGCGGATTGTCTTCCAGTTCGTTACGGAAATTGCGCGTCGGGTTTTGATCGATCTCGCGGAACGGAACGCGCACGCCTGGTTGTTGTCCGGCGACGTAGATGCGGCGTGAGTTGGGCAGAGATTGATCGGTTGATGGATCGAGTTTTGGTTTGATTGCGGCACTCATGATGAACTCCTCTGTCGCCGGCTGAAGCCGGCTCTTACAACATAAAAACACTCTCTAGTTCCAGGGTGGCGCGCTGCGCGCTTACCCTGGGCTGTGTTACGTAACGCCTTCAGCGTAAAAACAAAGGTCCTCCAAAAAACAAAAACCGTTCCACCTTCGAAAGAAATGGAACGGTCATCCAGCACCCCAGCGGGGCTGCCCCGCTGGGGACCCCGCATGCTGGCTGTTTCTCCCTTCGACGGTGCTAACCGCATCAGGTTCAAGGGGTCTCCTTCACGGACTCTCAGTCTCGATCTTCGATCGGGACTCCCCCGAAACGGATTCGATTGTCAATGCGTTGAATTCTAAGCCTCCTATCTAGTCGACGCAACTGATCGATATAAGGTCAGTACCGGGAGCGATAGCGACCGGGTGAATCCGCTCAATGTGTGCTTGATTCAGACCAGATCGCTACCGCTCCCTGTACTGACTGCCTCGCTGTATAATCCCGCTGCTTTTCGAAACGGAATTCGCTCCGGAGAAAAACATGCTGAACCGCCGCGCGCTCGCCCTGTGCCTGATCACCACGCTCCTTTGCCTGCCGATAGTTGCTCAATCGCAGAGCGACAAGGATTTGCTCGAACGCATTCGCAAAGAGGAAGCGACGAATTCGCAGATCATGAAGACGATGCACATGCTTACGGACGTCTACGGCCCGCGCCTGACCGGCTCGCCGAATCACAAAGCCGCAGCGGAATGGGCCGTGAAGCAGATGACCGCGTGGGGTTTGTCGAATGCGCATCTCGAGCCGTGGAACTTTGGTCACGTAGGCTGGTTGAACGAGCGGCTCACGGCGATGATGATTTCACCCATCCACGATGTGTTGACGTGTGAAGTCCTCGCCTGGACGCCGAGCACGCGTGGCATCGTGCGAGCGAATGCCTACCAGATGATTCTGCCGGAGCGGCCATCGCAGGAGCAGTTGACCGCGTTCTTTGAAACCCAAATGGCGAGAGTGCGCGGGCGCATTGTTTTAGTTGGCAAGCACACGATCGTGCCGGTGAATTTGAATCCGCCGGCGAAACGACTCGACGACAAAGCTGCCGAGGACCGATACGGTCCGAATGCGCGGCCGTTCCAGTTTCCGACGCCGACACCAACTCCGACGCCCGCGCCGGGCGCGCCGAAGCCGCTGACGAACGCGCAGATCAACGAACAGCTCGATGCATTCTTGAAAGCCAGCGGCGCGCAGATTCGAGTTAACGATGCTGGTCGCGAGTTCCGACAAATACGCGCTTTCAACAATCGCACGTTCGACGTCAATAGAGTCGTGCCGACTATTGTGATGAGTAACGAAGACTATGGCCGCATCACGCGCATCCTCGCTGACGGCACGCCGGTGACGCTGGAATTCAACATCGTCAATCGCGTGTATCCGGAGGGCAAGACTTCCTACAACACGATTGCCGAGATTCCCGGCACAGACCGTGCTGACGAAGTGATCATGCTGGGTGGCCACTTGGATTCCTGGCACGCGGCGACGGGTGCGACGGACAATGCGATCGGCTGCGCGATCATGATGGAAGCCGCGCGCATTCTGAAGACGCTCGGCGTGAAACCGCGGCGCACGATTCGCGTGGCGTTGTGGAGCGGCGAAGAAGAGGGGCTACTCGGTTCCCAGGCTTACGTCAAAGAACACTTCGGCTCGTTCGAGAATCCGAAACCTGGTTACGAAAAATTCGGCGGTTACTTCAACATCGATTCGGGAACCGGCCGCGTGCGCGGCGCGGGAGTGTTCGGCCCGCCCGAAGGAGCGCACATCTTGCGCGATATTCTGAAACCGTTCAAAGACGATGGCGTCGTCGGCGCCGTCGCATCACGTAGTCGTAACCTCGGCGGTTCAGACAATACTTCGTTCAGTAACGCCGGTCTGCCCGGCATCGGCATG
>DASXTE010000298.1:0-2327 GCA_036505595.1 Pyrinomonadaceae bacterium | reverse complement strand
GAATCCCGGCGTGATCGAACCTCTGGTTCCGGTCGATCTCGTGATCGATCATTCTGTGCAGGTTGATTTCTCCAGTACTCCGGACGCGTTCCGTAAGAACATGGAGATGGAATTCAAGCGAAACAATTCGCGCTATCAATTTTTGAAGTGGGGCATGCAGGCATTTGACGGCTTTCGTGTGATTCCGCCGGGCATCGGTATTTGTCATCAGGTGAATCTCGAATATCTGGCGAAATGCGTTTGGGAAAAGTACGGACTTTATTATCCCGATAGTTTGGTCGGGACTGATTCGCACACGACGATGGTGAACGGCTTAAGCGTGGTCGGCTGGGGCGTCGGTGGAATTGAAGCCGAAGCCGCGATGCTGGGCCAGCCGGTTTATTTTCTGACACCGGATGTGGTCGGTGTCCACATGAGCGGCCAACTGCGCGAAGGAGTGACGGCAACTGATCTCGTGCTCGCCGTCACTGAGATGCTGCGCAAAGCGAAAGTCGTCGGCAAGTTCGTCGAGTTTCACGGCGAAGGCGCGGCGTCGCTTTCCGTGGTCGACCGCGCAACGATTGCGAACATGTCGCCCGAGTACGGCGCGACGATGGGTTATTTTCCGCCCGACGAAAAAACCTGCGAGTACTTGAAAGCGACGGGTCGAGACGATGGAGACGTCGAGGCGGTGCGCAATTATTTCAAAGCCCAAGGCATCTTTGGCATGCCCCGCAAAGGTGAGATCGAATACAGCACTCTGCTCGAACTTGATCTCGACACAATCGTGCCGAGCGTGGCCGGTCCCAAGCGGCCGCAGGATCGAATCGCTTTGCCTGATCTGAAAAACACTTTTCTCAATCTGTTGCAGCAGGACGCGAAGACTGGCGGTTATGGCAAGTCGAGCGCAGAGATTGCTGCGCGCTATGCTGCGGACATCGGCGCAAAGGAACACGCGCTCGCGGTAGTTGTCGGCGGCGGCCAACAGCATTCCGCTTCGGCTCCAGCCCCAAGCGGTAACGACGTTACGCCGCGCGAGACGAGCGTCTGGACGGAAACTGAGATGATGAACAACCGGCCCACTCCGGATCGTGTGGTTGAAATGATGCCGGAAGAATTTCCCAAGGCCCACGTCGACCTCGGTCACGGTGATGTCTTGATCGCGGCGATCACTTCGTGCACGAACACTTCGAATCCAAGCGTGATGCTGGGCGCAGGTTTGTTGGCAAAGAAGGCTGTCGAGCGCGGATTGAAAGTGCGGCCGACCGTGAAGACTTCGCTGGCGCCCGGCTCACGCGTCGTGACTGAATATCTTGAAAAGACGGGACTGCAGCCTTACTTGAATCAGCTCGGTTTCAATCTGGTCGGTTACGGGTGCACGACCTGCATCGGAAACTCGGGCCCGCTCGATCCGACCATCGAAGACATCGTGAACGATCACGATCTGATCGCGGCGAGCGTGCTATCCGGCAATCGCAACTTTGAAGCGCGCGTGCACCAGAGCATCAAAGCCAACTTTCTGATGAGCCCGCCGCTGGTGGTCGCGTTCGCGCTCGCCGGTCGCGTCGATCGCGATCTTTCAAAAGAACCTCTGGGGCAGGGCGCGAACGGTGAAGATGTTTACTTGAGCGATATCTGGCCGAGTATGGAAGAGATTGGCGCGGTGATGCGCGACGCGCTCGATGCCGAAACGTTCCGCCGATTGTACGGCAACTTTGCCGAACAGAATCCGATGTGGAATGAGATTCCGACGACCAGCGGGCTGACGTATCAGTGGGATCCGAATTCGACTTACATTCAGGACCCGCCGTTTTTTGTCGGCTTCGGCGCCGAAGTCGGCGAGATGGAAGACATTTATTCTGCGCGGCCCTTGGCGATTTTTGGCGACTCAGTCACCACCGATCACATCAGTCCCGCGGGCGCGATCAAAGCAACTTCGCCGGCGGGAGTTTACCTGCAACAGAAGGGCGTCGATGTGCAGGACTTTAACAGCTACGGCTCGCGGCGCGGCAATCATGAAGTGATGATGCGCGGCACGTTCGCGAACGTGAGGATCAAAAATCTGATGGTACCGGGCACGGAAGGCGGAGTCACGCTTCATCAACCGGATGGCGAGCGCATGAGTATCTATGACGCGGCGATGAAGTATCAGAGCGAAGGCACGCCGCTCGTGGTGTTTGCGGGTCAGGAATATGGAACCGGCTCGTCGCGCGATTGGGCCGCGAAGGGAACGCGCCTGCTGGGAGTGAAGGCGGTCATCGCGCAAAGCTTCGAACGCATCCATCGCAGCAACCTGGTCGGTATGGGCGTGCTGCCTTGCCAGTTCAAAGAAGGAACGAACGCTGCGT
>DASXTE010000297.1:0-7367 GCA_036505595.1 Pyrinomonadaceae bacterium | reverse complement strand
GCGCAGCTCAGGCTTGCCGGTAATCAACGTCGAGTCGGCGTCAACGACGTCAGGCACCGTCTTCAATTTCGCGAGCATGTCGTTCGAATACCTGGTGAGCTTGTCCAGGTCGGGGCCGCCAATCACGAACTGAATGTCGGCGTTACGAAAACCGCCGCCGGAAATCGCGGCCACCGGGTTGACGCTGGTGCGCAACTGGTCCGGAAATTCCTTCACGTATTTCGCGACAATTTCTGAACGTGCGCGCAGCATCAGGTCCTGCTGCGAGACGCTGCGGTCTTCAATCGGCGCCAGCTTGATGTAAATGTTTGCGACGTTGACGATTTGCTGTTGGCCACTGCCGATGGTCACCAGCGTGTCGGTCACGCCGGGCAACTTGCGCGCGTCGGCTGCCATGCGTTCAGCCAATCCGGAGGTAAAAGACAGCGTTGAGCCTTCCGGAGCTCGCAAGTTGATTTCAAACTGCGACTGGTCGTCGACTGGCAGAAAGTTCTTGCCCACCAGAATGAACAGCGGAATCGTGCTGACAATCACGATGGCCGACAGAATAACAATCGCCCAGCGATGCGCCATCGCCCATTCGAGCATCTTCGTGTAGGCGCGATCGATCGGACGGTAGAAGCGCGATTCTTTTGACTGCGCCTGCCCGTACTTCTCTTTGAATTCGGCGAGCGAGTAATCACGCTTTTCCGACGATTCGGATTTGTGCGGATTGTCCTTCTGCGCGTGCTGTTTCCGCTTGATCAGTCGCGCCGCCAGCGTCGGTGTCAGCGTGAACGACACCAGCAATGACACCGCAATCGCGAATGATGCCGTGAAGCCAAACGAAGACATGAAGCGGCCGACGATGCCCGCCATGAAACCGACCGGCAGGAACACCGCGAGCAGCGAAAGGGTTGTCGCCGTCACCGCCATACCGATTTCGCGAGTGCCTTCGATGGCGGCCTGGAAAGGCGGCACGCCTTTCTCTTCAACGTAGCGAAAGATGTTTTCCAACACGACGACCGCGTCGTCGATCACAATGCCGACCATAAGCGTCAGCGCGAGCATCGTGATCTGATTCAGTGTGAACCCCATCGCCGCCATCAATCCGAACGTCGCGATGATTGAAGTCGGAATCGCGATCGCTGCGATGAACGTCGAACGAATGCTCCAGAGGAAAACAAAAACGACTATGGCCGCGAGGATGCTGCCTTCGACGAGGTGCAGATTGATCGAATGCAGCGCGGCTTTGATGAAGATTGTCTGGTCGCCAACAATTTGTAATTTGACATCGGCAGGTAGGGCTTTCGCTCTTACGAGTTCGTCGAGTCTTTCTTTTACCGCATCAGCGACGGCGACCGTGTTCTGGCCAGATTGTTTCGAAACGATGAGTGTCACCGCCGGCTGGCCATTCAGACGCGCTTCGGTGCGCTGCTCTTCCGCGCCGTCTTCGACGTAGCCGATATCGCTGAGTTTGACCGCGTAGGATCCGCGGTTCGCGATGACTATGTTGTTGAATTGAGCCGGATCGGGAACGCGGCCCATCGTGCGAACGGTCAGCTCGCGCCTGCCTTCTTCGACGCGACCGCCGGGCAACTCCATGTTCTGAAGTCGCACCGCGTTCGCCACGTCAGCGGCCGAAACGTTGTAGGCGCGCATCTTGTCCGTATCGACCCAGACTTCGATTTCGCGCTCGCGCCCGCCGACGATCTCGACGTTGCCGACGCCGCTGATTGGTTCAATTTGCCGCTTGATTTGTTTGTCGGCGATGTCGGTGACTTCACGCAGAGAGCGTGGCGCCGACACAGCAATACGAAGCACCGGCGTTGCGTCCGTGTCGAGCTTCTGCACAATCGGGACTTCCGCGGTCTCTGGCAAGTCGTTTACGATCAGATCGACTTTGTTGCGTACTTCCTGCGCCGCCACGTCCGCGTTCTTATCGAGCAGGAACGTGATGAAGACCTGTGACACGCCTTCGACGGAAGTTGAGCGCAATTCGTCGATGCCGCTGATCGTGTTGACCGCGCCTTCGACTTTGTCGGTGATCTCGGTTTCGATCTCCTGCGGCGATGCCCCGGGATTGACGACCGTCACGGTAATCGTCGGCAGATCGATCTTTGGAAACAGATCGACGCCAAGCGAGCGGAAAGAAAACGCGCCCACGACCGTGATGCTCAGGATGAGCATCGTGGCGAACACCGGACGACGAACACAAATTTCAGCTAGTTTTTGCATGATGCTCCCCGGGAGCGCAGGCATCTTGCCTGCGGTACGCCGGCATCCCTGCCGGCCGTGGCGGGCAGCAGCCCGCCTCTAAAACGAACTTGACCCTTATTGTCTGACCGTCGCGCCATCACTCAGTTGATCCACATTACTCGTCGCGACGACTTCATCCGCGGCAACGCCACTTACGATCTCGACCAGATCGCCTTCGGCCTGACCCGATTGCACCAGACGTTGTTCGGCACGTCCGTTTTTGATCACGAACACATAGGTCGCGCCGGAAATCTGTCGCAGCGCGCGTTGCGGCACCAGTACGGCCGGCTCGCTTTGCGGCAAAAGAATTCGCACCGTCGCAAATTGCCCGGGCTTCAATTCGCCATTCGGGTTTTGGACTTCAGCTTCGACGGTCAGGGTCCGCGACGTTGCGCTCACGCTCGGCGAAACGCGGGCGATGTGCCCGGCAAAGCTGCGATCGGTGTATGCAGCGACCGCCACCGATACGCTTTCGCCGACGTGAACTCGCGGAATTGCCTGCTCCGGAATGTCTATGCGCACGCGCAGCGGATTCAGATTGACGATGGTCGCGACCTTCTGCTGGGGCGAAACGTATTCGCCGATATCAGCCGTGCGATCGGACACGTATCCGGAAATCGGCGCCGTGACGACGCTGTAATTCAGGTTGCGTTTCGCCAGCGCCAGTTGCGTCTGTGCTGCATCAACGACACCTTGCGCATTAGCCACGGCGGCATAATTTTGTTGCGCCTGGTGAATTGCCACTTCGTATAGTTCGCGTAACTGATCGCGCTGCGATCGCTGCTGATCGTAAGCGGCGCGCGAAATGTCGCCCGACTCGATCAGCTTTTCGTAACGCCGCAAATTCTTTTCGGCCAAATCCAAAGCGGTGCGCGCCGCAGCGACTTCGGGAACATTTTCCGGATTGAACTTCTGTCCTGGACGCAACCCGATCTTCGCTTCGTTCTGTCGCAGCGTGGCCTTCGCCTGATCGAGTTGCGCTTGCGCCTGCTGCACGCGAATGCGCAGGTCGGCGTCGTCTAGCTTGACGATCATTTGTCCGCGGCGAACGTAGCTGCCCATGTCCACACCGACCGCCGCGATTTTTCCGGACGTTTCCGGCATCACATCGGTCTGCTCATTCGCGGAAAAACTGCCGGACGCTTCGAAATAACGGGGTAACTGGCGCAGGATCGCCGCCGTCGTCGCAACGTCGATTACCGCCGGTGTGGCTGTTGCGTTGGCGTTCGGCGCGCCTTTCGAGCGATTGCACGCGACGTTGACCGCAACGATTGCGATTAGCACTGCCAGCAGAATCAGACTCAGGAGTTTGCGAAGGCTCATTTGTTCTTTCTCTTTTTCTGTCCGTTTGTTCTTCCGGCTTTCTTAATTCCGCGAAGCAGAATGTTCGTGAACTCGCGCGCGGCGGTTTCGTTTGAGATACGAACAAGTTTCCGCTGCCGGTCCCACAAATTGTTGTTGAGCGAGTGGTGCACAACCATTCCAATGAACGCGCGCACAATCACCGGCGGCGAAATGTCCACCATCGCTCCTTCGCGCTGCCTTTGCCGGATGTACGCGCTCAAGGATTGGTAAACGCGCCGCACAAACTTTTCCCAGAACATCTGTGCGAGTTCGTGCCCTTCCAGCGCCGAGTGCAACAGCAATCTCTGAAATTCCGGATCGCCTTCATGTTGCTTGAAGGCATGCAGGGCGATGCCTTCGAAGACGGCGCGGTCGTCCTTTCGGGTCATCGCTTCGGCCACGAGCTTGGCCGGATCCATCTCGTCATGGAGGCAGGCTTTGTGATCGAGAATAGCGCTATAGAGTTCGCTTTTCGTGGCAAAATGGCGGAAAACCATGGCTTCTGAGACACCCGCCGCGAGCGCGATCTCTTTCGTCGTGGTGCCGCGAAAGCCGCGCTGCGAAAACAGGCGCATCGCCACGCGCAGGATTTGCAGGCGGCGGTTTTCGCCCGTCATGCGCGCGACATTGGACGCAGCGCAATTGCCGGTTGCAATCTTCGTTCGTACTTGTGATCTAGGCAAAGTAAGTACTCACTTACCACTGAGGGAGAGTCTCTGTCAAGCGACTAGCCCGAACATTCGGCTAGCCTCTGGCGATATTGTTCAGATCTGAACTGAATATAGCCGCAGAAGAAAACCCGTCAACCAGCCCGCATCGCGGGCGGCAAACTTTAGCCCAGGGCAAGCAGAGCGAAGCGATGCGCGGCCCTGGGTCTGGCGGAAACAATAAATGTTTTAGCCCGCTTTAGCGGGCGGCAGATGATCGATCGGCCAAAATCTATCGCCCGCTAAAGCGGGCTGAGCTTTCTTGAATGATGTGGACCCAGGGTTACGCTCGCTCCGCTCGCTCACCCTGGGCCAAATTCCGCCGTCCGCTACGCGGACTCGTTGCCGCATTGTTTTGAGATCGCAGGATCTAGCTCGCGAGATTACAAGCTTGGATAACGGATATTAATATCGCGGCAGCAGATTGAGAATGTTGAGGCCGAGGGCGAGCTGGTTCTGCACTTCCTGGGGCGCGCAACGATAGCCGGCGCGAAAGACCAGCAATTGATTGTTGCCGCCATCGACGCAGGTTCCCTGGTAGGTTTCGAAAAATGCGAGCAGCGAGTCGTTGAAGGCCTGGCGAATCGCCATCTCGTCCTGACCGCGCAGCAAATAATGCTTTGAAAACTCAGGCCGTTGGCCAAAATCGATGTCCTGATAGCCAAACGCGGTCAGAAGTTTTGTGAAGAAGCCCTCGGGTCGCAGTGAAAAGTACGGCACGCGCAGATTTCCCGGCTCGAGGTAGGTCACCGTCTGATAGTGAGTCTGGCGATTTTTGCCGGAGCCCGTCACGTAAACGTAATCGAAGACCGCCGCCTTCACGCCGTTGGCTTCGCCGTACATGAAATTCTTGATTTGTTTGCTGTGTCCGTGCGTAAACAGCGTGAAGCGATCGAGTCCGGCAATCATGTTCATCGGCGCGATTTCTGAGAAGTTCCACGCTAACTGATTTGCGATCGCCTGCATGTACTGCGTCCGTTCGCGCTCTTTCTTTCGCTGATAGAAGAAAACCAACGCGAAGATAATAATGAATACGAAGAAGAAAAGAATTGGCGCGAGAATCGGCAGGAATTCCATGATTAGACAGTGACGGCTTCGCGGTATTCACCCCAGATCGTGCGCAGGCGATTGCTGATTTCGCCGACGGTGGCGAACGCTTCGACGCATTCTAGGATTCGCGGCAGGACGTTTTCAGTTCCGCGTGCCGCTTCTTCCAGTTTGACCAGAGCGGTTTCTGTCGCGATCGCGTCACGACGCGCGCGCAACGCGCGAACTCGTTCGATTTGATCTTTCTCGACTGCCGGATCCACGCGTAAAGTCTTCAAAGGACGCTCTTCTTCGCTTTGAAAACGATTGACGCCGACGACTATCGCGTCGCCTGTCTCAATTGCCCGCTGATATTCATAAGCCGAATTTTGAATTTCGCGCTGAATGTAGCCGGTTTCGATCGCGTGAAGAGTGCCACCAATTGCGTCAATCTTGTCGAGATAATCAACGACGCGCCGCTCGATTTCCGTCGTCAGCTCTTCAATAGCGTACGAGCCCGCCACCGGATCGACTGTGTCCGCCACGCCTGATTCGTAAGCGATCACCTGCTGCGTACGCAACGCGAGGCGCGCGGCATCTTGCGTCGGCAGCGCGAGCGCTTCGTCCATCGCATTCGTGTGTAAAGATTGCGTGCCGCCGAGCACCGCGGCCAATGCTTGCACGGCGGTGCGCACGACGTTCACTTCCGGCTGTTGCGCGGTCAGTGTCGAACCGGCGGTCTGCGTATGAAAGCGCATCATCAGGGAGCGCGGGTCGCGCGCGTGAAAACGTTCGCGCATGATGCGCGCCCACAGGCGGCGCGCGGCGCGGAACTTCCCAATCTCTTCGAGCAGATTGTTGTGCGCGTTGAAGAAAAAAGAAATCTGCGGCGCGAACTCGTCAATTTCGAGACCCGCTTTCAATGCGGCTTCGATGTAAGCGATCGCGTCAGCGAAGGTAAAGGCGACTTCCTGCACCGCCGTCGAGCCCGCCTCGCGAATGTGATAACCGCTGATCGAGATCGTGTTCCAGTTCGGCACTTCGCGCGCGCAAAACGCGAACGTGTCGGTAATCAGGCGCAAGCTGGGCTCAGGCGGAAAAATGTATGTGCCGCGCGCAATGTACTCTTTGAGGATGTCGTTCTGAATTGTGCCATCCACTTTCTCGACCGGCACGCCTTGTTTACGCGCTACCGCGAGATAGAGACACAGCAGAATCGCCGCCGTCGCGTTGATCGTCATCGAGGTCGAAACTTCGTCGAGAGGAATTCCATCAAAAAGCCGCATCATGTCTTCGACGGAATCGATCGCCACGCCGACTTTGCCAACTTCGCCGGCCGCGAGTGGATCGTCTGAGTCCAAACCAATTTGCGTCGGCAAATCGAATGCTACCGACAATCCCGTCGTGCCTTGTGACAGCAGATATTTGTAGCGCGCGTTCGATTCTTCCGCAGTCGCGTAGCCCGCGTACTGCCGCATCGTCCACAGACGACCGCGATACATGTTTGGCCGAATGCCGCGCGTGAAAGGAAACTCGCCCGGATCGCCGAGGTCGCGATCGTACTCAACCGGCTCGGTGTTTGATGGATTGTAATCAACGGGCAGTTCGATGCCGGAAGAAGTTTTGAAATGCTCGCGACGTTCAGTTTTCGGCTTGGCAACCATGAATCGATTAGCGGCAGTCGCAGGCTAGCACAGCGAAGATTCGCGCGGCAATTCTTTGTTACGTTGCCGGCCTACCTTACTTTGCGGTGCTTTGCGTCTTCGCGCCTTTGCGTGAAGCATTTTTCTGAACGGCGGTCGTTCACGCCAAGACGCAAAGACGCAAAGGAACGCAAAGCAGGACAATCGCTTTCGACAAACTGAAGTTTGTCGGACACAATCTGGCACATGCGCGCGCTCAGAGACATTCGCGTCGGCCCGGCTGGCTGGTCGTATGCAGACTGGCGCGGCCGCGTCTATCCCGAAGGCGCCGGCACAAAGTTCGACACGCTGGCGCTCGTCTCGAAATACTTTGACACGGCGGAAATCAATAGCAGCTTTTATCATCCGC
>DASXTE010000296.1:0-18972 GCA_036505595.1 Pyrinomonadaceae bacterium | reverse complement strand
CGCGCGACTTCGGCACGATGGGCCATGGCGCGCGGATGCGCCTCGAGCACTGAAGTTGGCAACGACTCAGCCAGCGAAGCGAGCGACGCGAGCTTGCCGGACGCGATCCATTCCCCGCCGCGCTCGGCAATTACTTCGCCGGCGCGATCGAAATTCTCCGCGTCGAGCAGATGGCGCACGGCCCGATCCCAATTGCCGCGCGCGAGAAAATGATCAGCACAACGAGCGTGTTCCTTTGCTACGCCCGCCAAACCGATCTCAGTCCGCAAGCGGCGGCGCAGGAAGCTCTGAAACAGCGGATGCAACCGGTACTCTTCGCCGCGCGCGTCGCTGGCGACGGTCATGAAAACATTGCGGCGAACCAGTTGAGGCAGAATCGCAGAGGAAATGACTTCGGGATAGAGGCGCGCGCACGTGTTAACATCGATCCGATCCAGCAACGCTATGCGCGTCAAGTAATTTTGGACGTCAGCCGTTTCCGCGTTGAAGACTTCTTCGGCGAAATACTCGAAGATGTCGCGCTCTGATTGATGCAGCACGCCAAGCGGGTCCGCATTGCGGCCCTCAACACCGGCCACTTGCCGCTGCGCCACCTGACGCACCAGTTGCAACGCCGTTATCCATCCATGCGTGCGCTCGCCGTATTCGCGCAGTTGCTCCGGCGTCAGCTCCAAACCGAAAACCTTCCGAAACAGCTCCTGGGTTTCTTCCGGCGTGAACAGCAAATCGTTGCGATCGATAATCGCGAGCGAATCCTGCGAGCGTAGTCGCGCGAGCGTCAGCGGTGGTACGTCGCGCGAAATGATGATCACGTGCATCACGTCAGGCAAATAGGCGATCAGGCGATCGACCACCGCATGCACGGATGTTTCGGCGCCGAGGTGGTGATAGTCGTCAAGCACCACGATGAGCTGCTGCTCGACGTGCTCGAGAATTTCGTTCAGCAGCACGTCGGCGGCACGTTCCGGCTGCTGTGCCAATTCATCGGCTTGCAAATAGGCGAAGATCGTCTCGCCAAAGCCGGGCACGCGCTGCTGAATCCCCTGTGCGAGGTAGCCGAGAAAGACCGCCGCCTCGCTGTCCGTGTGATCGAGTTGATACCAAACGTAAGGGCCCTCCTGCTGTCGCAAAAAGTCCGCGACCAGCGTGGTCTTTCCCGAGCCTGCGTTCGCCGCGACCAAAGTCATCGGCAAAGAAAGATTCGCACGCAGACGTTCGATCAGACGTTCACGGAAAAGGAGCTCCGGCGCCGGCCTTGGCGCCAGCAGTTTCGTGCGCAGAAAGAATGTGCCGGGCAGCGCGACTACCGGTGCGGCAGCCGTCGACGAATCAGCTTTGGCGGTTTTGTGTTCGCCTTTGGCCATGGCGATTTTCGGAACAGATTGTCGGGAACTGTTGCGGAGAGTAACACAGCCAAAGCAGCGACTTCTATTGTTCGCAACGCGGTCGAGAATGGTGGCGCCATTGATGACGTCAGGACGTGGTGCGGGGAAAGGATCGATTCAGGCATTGCTGCCAAAGACTATTTCTACGTTTGAACATCCGGGGTGCGCTGACCTAAACAATTCATCTGGCGCGGCTCGATTGCCAGAAAATTGTCGGCCACGGCACGACCGGCGCGTCCCGGCGTCGCCGCAAAACTTGCGACGGCTGCCGCGCGTCCATTGGTTTCGCGCAGCGCGATACGCGCGTGCTCTTCGCTGAGTCCGTATGTTTGGAATAGTTCCAGTGTCTCATCAAAATTGAAAGCCAGCTCTGCCTCTTCAATCACGCGCAGCATCTGTTTTGAACGTAATCGCCACAACGGCGTCGGCGGCAGGCTGCGGCACGTGATGATCACGTGCACTTCCGACGGCAAAAGCGGCAGCAGCCGATGAAAGAATGGAATTACCCAGTCGGCGTCGTACACCAGGTGCAGGTCTTCGATGATTACCAGCAGCGGCTCAGTCCTGTGTTCGGTTAACTGAAAGACAAGAGCCTCAGCCAGCAACTTGGCTCGATCGCTTTCTACGGACTCGGTGATCTTTAGCACGTGATATCCATCGAGCGACGGACATTGCAGCCTGAGAGTTGCCGTCAAGTACCGGCAGAAGACACTGAACTCTCCGTCGGCCGCATCGACTTTGTACCAGCAAACCGGCCGCTTCGCGCGGCGTGCGAAGTCAGCAGTTAAGTTCGTTTTTCCTGTTCCGGCCCGGCCACTGATCACTGTTGCGTTGTAGGTCGACAAATTGTTCGTCAACAGTTTTAGCAGACGCTGCCGTGAAGTCCGCGGCCCCCCGTTGGCAACGGTAATTTTTTCGTGGATAAGCTGGTCTTCGTCTCTTCGCATCGTTTGAGAGTTCGAGCGTCCCGCAATAGGCCGGGTCGTTCGCGCAAAATCAGCGCGTCATCTTTCTACAAAGTGTTTGCTGCCGTGGGATTACCGCGCGCAGACCCTGTTTGCTTTAGGGTGTCGCCATTATCCAGACCAGCCTTGAGGAATTCTTGAGGTTTGATTGCAATTGGCGGCGGCGTTTGCCGGCGTGACGGGTCGGAGAGCAATTTTGCTGAGGAATTTGCTGGCGTCTGGCGGCCAGCGGATGTAAACTCTCGCTGCTTCCCGATGACCAAACGAAGGAGTACGCGATGATTAAATCAGCCTTCTGCGTAATCTGCTTGTTGGCGGCCGCGGCTGTTGCCTCGGCGCAACCAACGCCCAGCCCAACTCCGGCGAAGACCACGCCGCCGCCTGCGCCACACACAAATCTCAAGGTCGGTGATAAGGCGCCGGACTTTTATCTGCCGAGTACGATCGTGGGCGAAGATAAGAGGAGCGTCAGGTACAGACTCAGCGATTTCAAAGGCAAGAAGAACGTGGTACTCGCCTTCTACGTCTTTGCCTTCACCGGTGGTTGAACGCAGGAGATGAAGGCGTATCAGGCTGATATCGCCAAATTCGAAGCTACTGACACGCAGGTTTTCGGCGTTAGCGCTGACAGTGTTTATGCCAATCGCGAGTTTGCCAAACAGAACGGCATAACGTTTCCGATTCTGAGTGACTTTGCCAAGCGGCAGGTCGTCAAGGACTACGGCATCTTCAACGAGGAGGGTGGCTACGGCAATCGCGCGACGTTTGTGATCGACAAGGACGGAATCATTCAACACATCAAGGAAGGCAACGAGGCAATCGATCCGACGAGCGCTGCAGATGCCTGCAACATCCTAACCCACAAGAAAGCAACGCAGTAGTGCTAGCCGGTGATTACCGGAACAGTGACGTGCAGGGTTTTCGCTTGAGCACGTGTGTCGCGCCGTCTGCGCCTTTTACGCGCAGCAACGTGGCGCTCGCCGTCGCGGTGAATTTCTGATCGCCGACAGTGAACTCGACTTTCATTCCGTTCACGGTCGCTTCGACAAATTCCGGCTTCGGATCTTCGGCTCCGCCTTGTGCGATTTGCACCATCGCGTAATAGCCGCCGCCCGCGGGAATGATAACGACGCGCATTCCTTCCAGGTCGCCCGATGGTTTACCGATGGTGAAGTTTTCGTAGACGCCGGTCACACTGGCTGCGGCGCGCCCGGTTTTCGCGGCTGATATTGAAGCCGCAAATAAACAGATTACCGTTACAAGAATTGCAGTCTTGCTGAATCGCATAAAAATCTCCTCTTTTAAGATGTTCTCAACACCCAAACCCGACAAGAATACGATGTTATCGTTTCACAGCGAAACTGGCATCGAGAATCAAATATTTGTAGGAATTTTTTCGGACGCGGCGCATAGGGAAGTTACAACGCCAGCACGCGCATCATCTGTTCGTGAATCAAACCGTTGCTGGCCAGGATCGGCGGGTTGAAAATGTCGAGCGGGCCGCCGTGATAATCCGAAACTTTTCCGCCTGCCTCTTCAATTAGCAAAGCGCCGGCGGCCACGTCCCAGGGTTTGAGTCCCTCTTCCCAAAATCCGTCAAAGCGCCCCGCCGCGACATACGCGAGATCGAGCGCCGCCGCGCCATCGCGCCGCACACCCTGCGCATTCATGATGAAGTTCGCGAAGTGGCGCGCGAACTCGCCCCGTTCGCGTACGTCGTACGGAAAGCCAGTGCAAAGCAGCGCACTCGCGAGATTCGGCATGGGCGAGACGCGAATGCGCTTGCCGTTGAGCGCCGTCCCTTCGCCGCGTTCCGCGGTGAAGAGTTCGTCACGCATCGGATCGTAAACAACGCCGAGTTCTAAGCTTCCCTTGTGCTCGAGCCCGATTGAAACGCAGAAGCACGGATACCCGTGCGCATAATTTGTCGTGCCGTCGAGCGGATCGATGATCCAGCGCCAATCGCCCTGGTTTCCGTCGGCCGCAGGCGAGTTCGCACCGGATTCTTCCGCGAGGATCGCGTGACGCGGATAATACGTATTGATGCGATCGATGATTAGGCGTTCCGAGGCGAGATCGGACTCGGTCACGAGATCGAGCTCGCTCTTGTTGCTGATGCGCAGATTGCGTCCAAAGCGTTCGGCGAGTAAACGCCCCGCATCGCGCGCAGTTTGAATGGCAAAATTGAGCAATGATTCCTCTGTGTCTTCGAACTCGTTAGAGCTTTTTTACCACAGAGGACGCAGGGGTACACAGAGACGACGCTTGCAACTTCGAAAGGACAGCTTACATCGGCGAGCGCGCCTTCACGACATGCGTAGCGCCGCCGGTTTCGTGCAACATTGCCGTGACGTTCTTCGGCGTTGTCTTCGAAACCAGACCCCAGAAGAAACTGGTGTCGCCTTTGCCCGGCGCACCGCCTTCGCAGACTGGCTTGCTGAACGTGAATTTAATCGTGCTCGCGGTTTGCACTGCCGACGCCAAGCCGATCGTGCCCAAGCCGCCGCTCGTCACGACGAACACCTGATCCACTTTCTGGTCAGCGTTGTAATCCAGCGAGACGACAGGCCCAAAACTGATCGACATCCAGTCGACGCAGGCGATATTGACCGTCCCCACCGCGTTTCGCAGATCGAGGCGGTACTCGTAAGCGAAAAGCCCGTCTGCCGCGGAGCCGGGCAAACCTTTGAAGGCTCGCGACTGTAAGAATCCTGTGCCACCGGCGCTCAACGTCACATTGTCTGAAGTGTCGCTGACCGTAATCGTGCAGGGTGACGCGGTCGTGAACACACAATTGATCGCCGGCGCTCCGACGTTGACGACTTTCAAAGGCGCCGCCTGAACCACAACTGGAGTCACAGTGATTAGCAGCCCAAGCATCAATACTTTCATGAGAGAGCCTCCATGAAGTGACGAGTGTGCGAATTTTTGACTGTCCCCACTTGTATGCCCGAGTCCGATTGTTGTCAACAAGAATGTCCGAAGAAAACGAGTCGCGGAAAAAACAAAAAGCCGGAGCTGATTTGCTCCGGCTTTGAGGCTTCTCAATAAGTGTTTTCGTTAAGCGTCGCTGGCGTCAGTATCCAGCTTCGCGATTGCCGCAGCTTTACGCCGGCGTCGCGCAGCACCCGCGAGTCCTGCCAGGCCGGTGCCGAGAAGAACCATGGTCGTCGGTTCAGGAACATTTCCGGCATCGCATGAGCCGCTCCACTTAAATCGTTCAGGACCGCCGTTGACGTCGCTGAGCGTAGCTTCCAATCCCAGTCTGAGATTGGCATCGGCCGCCAGCGCAGCACGAAGCCGTTCAGTAGCGTCAGGATCCAACCCGAGAACGAAATCCGAGTTCGCGCCTTGCCCATGATTGAATTGATCCAGCGTCAATGGCCCCAACGAAGTCGCAGTGAACAGAACCGTTCCGTCACTGCCGTAGCCTGTGATGGTCAACGAATCGATCGTGATCGGCTCTTTGTTGCCACCATTCGCTTCGTTGATATTAATGAGCAGACGCAACTGCGCGGGGTCCTGTAGCCCGAGCGAGCTAAACAGAATTGTATGCTGATGCGGGCCGGCGCTGATGTCTCCAAAGTCAAGATCCTGGCTGCCATCCCATTGGACACCACCGGTTTCGGTCGTGTTGTTTCCATGATGCTGCAAGTTGAGCGCAGCCAAAGGCGGCACCAATTTTTCGATTTGCGGACTAACTAAAACGACGCCATCCGCGTAAACCGCGCTACTCGCCAAGCCGATTACGACTACTGCTGCAAGGCTCAATCCTAGTCTGGTGGCAATTTTCATTCTTGTTCCTCCTGTTACAATTTCGGCCCAAAAACCCCGATTGGCACTCGCGTTCTGGCCGACTTACTTGATAAAACGGCCAAAAAGGGCCGGTTTCCAAAAGGTGTGAGCAGAAAATCGGAAGATCGATAGGTGTGAGGACAGGCGTGGTGAAAAGTTTCAGCCGAATGGCTTGTCAATCGACGGACTTTGGTTGGTAAAGAATTTGGCGCCTTTCTCGGTTATGTACAAACAATCTTCAAGGCGAATACCGAACTCGCCGTAGATTACAATCGTCGGCTCGTCGCTGAAGCACATGCCGGGCTGAATTGGCGTCTTGTTCCCGCGCACAAAGTTCGTCCATTCGTGTCCATCGAGGCCGATGCCGTGGCCGGTGCGATGCGGCAAGCCCGGCACTTTGTAGTCTGAGCCGAAACCGGCGTCAGTGATCACTTTGCGCGCGGCGGCATCGACCGCTTCACAGGGCGCGCCGATTTGCGCGGCGGCGAAGCCTGCGTCCTGTGCTTTACGTTCGAGATTCCAGATGTCGCGCTGGCGCTGGGTGGGTTTGCCGAAGACGAACGTCCGCGTGATGTCCGATTGATAACCTTCGACACTGCATCCGCCGTCCATCAGGACGACATCGCCTTCTTCCAGAGTTTGCGGTGTGCTGGAGCCATGCGGGAAAGCGGTGTACTTTCCGAAGCTGCAAAAGATTCCGCCCTGCACGCCGAGGTTGCGAAACGCCGTCGCACAGTTGTTAGCGAATTCTTCCTGCGGCATGCGGTCGCGCATCGTGGCCCACGTCGCGCGATACGCGACGATCGTCAGATCATTAGCCTTCTGCATCAAGGCAATCTCGCCCGGCGATTTGAACATACGACAGCCGGCGGTGATTGGCGTAGCGCTGATGAATTCCAGTCGCGGCGCCGCCTGGCGAATTCCGTCGTAAAGAAAGAAGCGCACACGCTCTTCAATGCCGATGCGCCCAGACCTAATTCCGCGATCGCGAAAAATTTGGGCGACTCGTCGATAGGGACTTTCGTCTTCTTCCCAGGTCCGAATGTCGTTCCCGAATTTGATCAGCTCGCGCGCGCGTTCCTCTTCAAACTTCGGGCAAACCCAAGCGAGCTCGCCGCGCTGCGGAATCACCACCGCGAACATGCGCTCGCTGGTGCTCCAGCGCATGCCGGTGAAGTAAAACATGCTCGAGCCGGGCTCGAGATAGATCGCGTCGATCTTCTGTTCAGCCATCAGCCGTTGCGCCTTGGCGATGCGCGCTTTGCGCTCGTCGTCGCTTATCGGGACGATGCCCGCGGTCATCTTGCGCAGTCGCTGAATCAGATCGGGAACTTCCTGGCGTTGCTGAACGCCTGCGACAGTTTCTGTGTCTGCAAAACTGAATTGGTTGCCGAGCAGGACGGCGCCGGCTAAACCAGCGGAGGCGCGGAGAAAATCTCTTCTGTCTGTGCACATGGCCGGGATTGTATTCGAACGATTGAAGGCAGACAAACAAATTTGTTGAGCTGGTGGCGTGCCATCGGCCTTTTCGATCTGCGGCCACAAAACCTCTTCTCGTGTACAATTCGTCGCCGATGCGCCGGGTCTGTCGATTCTTGATCGCGGGTGCGCTCTTCGCGCTTGCCTCTACTCCCGCGCACGCGCAGAAAGTCTTGCGCTGGGGCGCCGATCCCAGCGGCGGCGCGCCTTATGTCTTTAACGATCCGAATCATCCCGATCAGTACATCGGCTATGAAAAAGAGATGGTCGATGCACTGGCCGTCGCAATGGGCCGGAAACCTGAGTTCGTGCCTTCCGATTGGGAGACGTTGGTGTCAGCGCTCCAACGCAAATCGTTTGACGTGATCGTCAACGGCCTGGAACCGACAGCGGATCGCCAGAAACAAATTCAATTCAGCAAGCCTTACTACATCTTTCAGCTCGCGTTGACTGTCCGTAGAGACGAGCAGCAGATTCACTCGCTCGCCGATTGCAAAAACCGGGTCGTGGGAACGCTTGGTAACACGGCCGCATCGCGTCTGCTACAAAGGGAAGGCATTCCTTTTAAAGATTACGCTGAACCGCCGACCGCTTATCGCGATCTGGAACTGAAGCGCATCGACGCCGTCATCATGGATGTCCCGGCCGAAGTTTTCTACGTCAGCAAAAGCACCACGTTGAAGCGCGCTTGCGAGCCATTCTTCCGCGGCACTTACAACATTGGTCTGCGGAAAGGCGATGACGAACTGAAGACTGAAGTCGATGCGGCAATCGACAAGATTACAAACGACGGGACGCTTGAGCAGATTCTGCGCAAGTGGGGTTTGTGGAACGATGCGCAGCTTGAACTACAGACGGCGACGAAAACTGGCCAACCGCCGACCACCGCCGGCTATGACATAACTTCGATCAGTTTTAATTGGCGCGAAGCAATTTGGCGACTGACGCGGGCGGCGATGGTGACGGTGCTGATTGCCTTCGGATCGATGGCAATTGCAGTTGTGCTCGGCATGCCCCTGGCAATCGGCCAATGGAAAGGCCCGCGACCGGTTCAATGGCTGTGCACAGTTTATGTCGAGTTCTTTCGCGGCACGCCGGTCCTAGTGCAGCTACTGTTTCTCTATTTCGGCCTGCCCACGATTGGCTTGGCGATGCCGGGCTGGCTAACAGCGCTGATTGGATTGGGCTTGAATTACGCCGCGTATGAATCGCAGGTTTATCGCGCGGCTTTGGAAGCAATCCCGCGTGGGCAGTGGGAAGCGTCTTACCTGCTCGGCATGAGTCCGGTGCTCGCTTTTCGCCGCATCATCCTGCCACAAGCGTTTCGGATCGCTTTGCCACCGATGACGAACGATTTCGTTTCGCTCTTCAAAGATACTTCGGTGGCGTATGCGATCTCAGTTTGGGAGTTGGCGACCGCGTATCGCGAGCTGGCGAATGCCTCGGGACAATTTCTGTTGCTGGGCGTGGCCGTGTCGATTTTCTATTTGATCATGAGTCTGCCGATGGCGCATCTGGCGCGACGGCTTGAACGTCGGCTGCAAAGGCGAGAAGCGATTGAAGCTGTCGAAGCGGAAGTTGCTCCGTGATGGAGAGAAACACAAGTGATTCGCGTATCCAATCTCGTTAAGAACGCAAACGGCACACGCATCCTGCGCGGCGTCTCGTTCGAAGTGCAGCCACAGACCGTTTTGGGAATCATCGGCGCGTCAGGCAGCGGCAAAACGACGCTGCTGCGCTGTTTGAATGGATTGGAAAGAATCGACGGTGGTTCAATCGAATGCGCAGATGTTGTCCTCGAATCGACTTTGCCGACGCACGAGTACACGCGGCGGGTAAACGAACTACGACGAAAAGTCGGCACAGTGTTTCAGCACCTTTACCTGTTTCCGCATTTGACAGTGCTCGGCAATATTATTGAAGCGCCGACGCATGTGCGGCACGTGTCGCGGAAAAAAGCCGAGGACGAAGCCTACCAGTTACTTGAATCGGTGGGACTAAAAGAGAAAGCACGCTGCTATCCCGAGACTCTTTCCGGCGGCGAGCAGCAACGCGTGGCGATTGCCCGGGCGCTGGCAATGCACCCGGATCTCTTGATGTTTGACGAACCGACCAGCGCGCTCGATCCCAAACGCAGTGCGGGACTGCGCTCGCTGCTGCGTGGAACAGTCTCTCGCGGCCACACGATGGTGATCGTTTCGCACTCGATCGGTTTTCTCGAAGGACTGGCCGACAAACTCGTTTACATGGAGCAAGGCGAAGTCGTCGAGCAAGGAACCGTTGCCCAGCTTCTGAATTCCCCGCTCGATCCGCGCACGAAAGAGTTCGTGGCACAGGCAAAGTAGCGAGCCAGGAGCGCCGACATCCTGTCGGCGGACCGCGAGCATCCATGCTCGCGATTTTTCCGGCAAGATGCCGGTGAACCGCACGCAAGATGCGTGCGCTCCGCTCCTACACCAGATTCATTGGTACGGGATTCTTCGGATCAGTGTAGTCATAAAACCCTCGACCCGATTTGCGCCCGTACAATCCCGCCATCACCATCCGCTTCAGTAAAGGCGGCGCGGCAAAACGCTTCTCGCGAAATTCATTGAACATGATTTCCGAGATGTAGTAAGTCGTGTCGAGCCCAACGAAATCTCCCAACGTCAAAGGCCCCATCGGATAGCCGCAGCCCAGCTTCATTGCGTTGTCGATATCGGCGATGGAAGCCACACCTTCTTCCAGCGCGCGAATCGCGTCCAGCAAGTACGGCACCAGCAGTCGATTCACGATGAAGCCGGTGCGATCGCCGGTGCGTACCGGCACCTTGCCCAGGCTGCTCGCAAAGCGAACGGCATCTTCGTAGACGGCCGGGTCAGTCAGGATCGTGCGGATGACTTCGACCAATTTCATGAGCGGGACGGGATTGAAGAAGTGCATGCCGATGAACCGCTGTTGTCGGTCGCTGGAAGTCACGGTCATCATTTGCGTGATCGACAATGAAGAAGTATTCGACGCGAAGATCGTTTGCGGTTTACACAAATCGTCCAGACGCAGATACGTCTCACGTTTGGTCTCGAGGTTTTCAATGATGGCTTCGATGATGATATCGCAGTCCGACAAGTCTTCGAGAGAAGTTGTGCCGCGCAAACGCGCGCGAATTTCCTGCGGCTGTTCCTTGAGCGTGCCTTTCTCGGAAAATTTCGCCAGTGACTTCTCGATGCCGGCGAAACCTTTCGCGATCAAATCGTCCGAAACTTCGCGGACGATCGTTTCATATCCGGCGGTGGCCGCCGTCTGTGCGATGCCTGCGCCCATCAATCCGCAACCCAGCACGCCAACTTTTTTGAATTCCATGATGTCTCCTAAGATTTATCCACCGATTACGCAGAACTATAATCAGCCACAAAAAGGCGCAAAAGGCTCAGAAACAGAACGCGACTTCGAACGGGCGCAGTCCTGGTTCATTTTGCGCCTTTTGTGGCTTTTCGGGGCCTCATTCGCGGATTATTCAAAATGCTTTGTGACAAAGAAAAATGATATCAGCACGAGCAGCAACGCGGCGATTTGCACCACGCGCCACGCAATCGTGACGCTCGCGGGTTGGCCAGGCCGTTTGTAGCTGACCACCGCGGCAATCGCAGCTCCCGAAATTAATCCGCCCATGTGCGCCGCGTTATCGATGATGCCGCGCCCGAGAAATCCAATCGCCAAATTCAGCAGAATCACCGGCAGCATTCCGGTTCCAAACGCGCGTTTGAAACCTTCCGGCAGTTCGCGACGATACTTCAAACCGAACACGAACAGGACGCCGACAAGTCCGAACAACGCTCCCGAAGCGCCCGCTGAAGGTTCGTCCGCGGACTTGATCAAAAAGCTTCCAATCAATCCCGGGCGCACGCCGGGGATCACTGTCAGGTAACTCGCGACCACACCGGCAACCCCGGTCGCAATCCAGAAGACCACGAACTTCGCCGATCCGTACAGCTTCTCAACCCACGGTCCGAGCACCCAAAGACTGTACATATTGATCAGAACGTGTGGGAGGTTCACGTGGATGAACACCGGGGTGACCAATCGCCACCACTCGTGATCGAAATGGATCGCGTAATTCGTTTTCGCGCCGAACGACAACAACACCGATTCCGGAAAAGCTCCCCAGAGCGCCGTCGAAGACATGCCGCTTGCCTGCCACATCAGTAGAAAAACAAAAAAGTTTGCGACCAGAAAAACGATCGTGAAGATGTATGGTCGCTGAAGGATCGTGAGCGCGTAACTCATTGCATAGCGCTCGCGCAACGGGATCGCGTGGGTGGCTGATTGTTGCGTTGCGCCGCAGACGTGACAGACGGTTTCTCCTGCGCCAATCAGCGCGCCGCAATTTCGGCAGACGCTCGGACGGCTGGAGTAGGTTGGTGGATTATCGGACAATTTTGGAGTGCGCCGGCTGTGACGGCGCTTTGGATTGCTTTCGTTTTCAACGGCACGGTGGCAGAATCCAAAGCGGCGTCGCCGCTGCGCTCTGCCGCCGCACTCCACACATTTAGCTCAATTCTCCCAGCAGGTTCACCAAATCGTCCGCGTGCTCTTCTTCGACGGCGAGGATGCTCTCCATCAAACGCCGCGAAGTCGGATCGTCGTTCCCAAAGTACTTAATCAGGTCGCGATAGCTGTCGATCGCGATACGTTCGGCCACGAGATCTTCCTTGATCATGTCGGTCAGGGTCTCGCCTTCGACGTACTCTGCGTGACTGCGCGTCAGTAAACCTTCAGGATTGAAATTAGGCGCGCCGCCAAGTTGGACGATGCGCGCGGCAATTTGATCGGCGTGGCCCTGTTCGTCCGTTGCGTGCTCCAAAAACTCTGCCGCGACGCCGTCGGCGTGAATGCCGCTCGCCATGAAGTAATGCCGCTTGTAGCGCAAAACGCAGACGATTTCCGTCGCTAACGCCTCGTTCAGCAGCTTGATAACAGTTTCGCGATCGGCGGTGTAGCCCTCGGTCACCGCGCCCTGTTCGATGTGCTTGCGCGCGCGCTCGCGCAGAGTTTTGATATCAGTCAGAAATGGTTTGTCAGCCACGATTGTGGACTCCTTGTTTCCTGGAATTTTGGGGAAACACGATGTTAAGCCTTGCCGAAAGCGAGAGCAAGGCGGCCCCGTCTATCAAGGCGGCGACAACTTAGTCGCCGTCAGTTTGCTGGAACGGTTGCAGTCAGGCGGATTTCTGCCGGCGCATTCGCGTCCGCAGTGACTTCGATTGGAACTCTCCATTGCACAGTCTTGATGCGGCAGACGCCGGTGTTATCTTCGCGGCAATAGACGAAGGTGAATGAAGCGCGCGCCGTAGCTGAGCCGGCGCCGATCCCGATCGGAATGCGGATCGGCAACGACAAGCCCTTCGCGGTCTTGCTGACATCAATCGGAGCGTTCTTCATCGACTCGCCATTCGATTCAATCGTGACGGAGTATCGCTGTGGCGCGGTTGGGTTCAGGTGATGCCCGGCGGGAAGATTGATATCGATAACGACTGCCGCATCGCCAGCGCGTAGTTTCTGCGGCGCGACTTTAATTTCTTCAGCGTTGGGAGCAACTTCTGCCGTGGCCGCAGATTGATTGGTGGCTGGCGGCAGAAGCCCCTTGATCTGAAGCGTCTTTGTTTCTTTCGTCTTCAGATCAAGAACGCGAATCGCATGATTGTTCGTGTCCGCGACGTAAAGCTTGTCGCCGGCGACGGACAATCCGCCCGGTTCGTAGAACGAGGGATTACCGCCGTCGGACTGCCCAGGTTTCCCCACGCCTGCGAACGATCTAACAGTTCGTGCCACCGGATCAAGCAACTTGATCTTGTGGTTGTAGGTGTCGGCGATCAGCAGCTTCCCATTCCAACTGGTCAGGCCGAGCGGATGTTGTAGACGCACGCCATCGCCCCGGCCATCCTGGTCGCCAAAATCGAACAAGTTGCCGCCGACCAGCGTGCGCACCTCGCCGTTTGCTCCCAAGTCGATTGCGCGAATGATGTTCGCCTCCGCATCCGAAACGAACAAAGTCTTTCTGTCGGTAGCCAACGCGGACGGCTGCGCAAACGCGGCTTCATCGCGGGCGCCGTCGATGCGCGCTTCGCGGCCTGAACCGGCGAAGGTCGAAACCTCCTGCTTATCCAAATCGAGTTTCCAAATCTGATGCGGCCCGGCCATCGCGATGTAAAGCGTGCGGCCGACAAGCTGCAAATCCCAGGGCGAATTCAGCGCGATTGAACGCGCCGGTCCTGACTCGCCGTATTGATGCGACTGCTGACCTGTGCCGGCAAGCGTCTTGACCGTCTTCGCTTTCAGATCGATTTCACGAATCAGATGGTTCTCAGTGTCCGCAACATACAAATGATCGCCGTCAAGCGCCATGCCCTGCGGACGAAAGAGAGTCGACGCGTCGAACGTTCCATCGTCAGCGCCATGCGCGCCGGTGCCGATTGTTTCGATCAACGTTCCGTCCAGCTTTGTAATGACGATGCGGTTGTGATCTGAATCCGCAATGAACAAACGATCGTTCTTTGCGTCCGCCAGAATCTTGCCGGGAAACGCCAGCGGCAAATCGCCGACTTTCGCTTTTTCCAGAACCAACTTCAGCGGTGCTTCGTTCAACTCTCCGCGTTTGCGAAATTCAGTAATCGTTTCTCCGATCGTTTTGTCGAGCACGTCGTAACCGCCTTCACCGGACAAGCGGCCGATGATATAACCCGCGGGATCGATTAGGTATCGTGTCGGCCAGGCATCGACAGCGTATGCTCTCCAGATGTTGAAATCGGCATCGTTGACGATCGGGTGCTCGATCTCGTAACGCAGAATGATGCGGCGAATATTTTCGGTGTCCTTCTCGTTTTCGAACTTGGCTGAATGAACGCCGATGACGACCAGTTCGTTTGGATATTTCTTCTCGAGCTTCTTCAGATCGGGAATGATGTGCATGCAGTTGATGCAGCCGTATGTCCAAAAGTCCAGCAGCACAACTTTGCCTTTCAAGGCCGCGAGCGACAGCGGCTTGTCTGTATTCAGCCAGCCACGGTGGCCGGTCAGTTCGGGCGCGCGGATTTTGGGACGTTCCTGTGTTGGCATGTTGGGACCTTTTGATGTGACGCCTGTGGCGGCGAAAAGAATTATGAACCACAGAGGACACAGAGAAAGACATAATCCAAACAAACTTGTCTTTAATTCTTGTTTTCCTCTGTGTCCTCTGTGGTTCATTTTACGTTGCCAGCAGCTCATCCAACCGCTCTACGGCTCTTCTTAGATGCGGAATCGTGATCGATCCGCCTACAACCAGGGCCACATTGAACGCGTCCAGGAACTGTTCTCGCGTGACGCCGCACGCGGCGCACTGTTTGATGTGATAAGTGATGCAGTCGTCGCAACGCAGCACCAGGGACGCTGTTAATCCCATCAACTCCTTAGTTTTTTTATCGAGTGCGCCGTCTTCATAGGCCTGAGTGTCGAGCGCGAAAAATCTCTTGATGCCGAGGTGGTCGCTACTCAACAGCTTTTCGTTCATGGCCGCGCGATATTTGTCGAACTCATCCATCTGACCGGATCCTTTCGCGTTTTTCGCGACTGTAACACACGGTGAAATCTTTACCGAATCTGGCCTTTAGTGTTCGCGAGAAATCATTGACCATATCCATGCCAGCGTGTTTTCATTCAGGCGACTGCTATTGTTCGATCCGCTCTCGATGATTGAACCAACCATGCCTGAAGCTTTCGTAGCAGGGCCAGACGATCCTGCGAACGAGGCTGCCGCGCAACTGCACGACTTGCTTCCCTTCACGATTGGAGGCCAGACGTTTGCCGTCTTTACTGACCAGGTTGATGCGACGGCCGAAGCACGACCGTTCGCACGTCTGCCGCGCGCTCCGGCCGCCGTCGTCGGCGTCGTCTGCGTGCGCGGACGGATGCTGACGGTGCTTGATGCGGCCGCAGTTCTGAGCAGCTCTAACAAAGCATGGGCGCCGCCCTTGCCGTATGTGCTGGTTCTGCACGGCGATGACCAGCTTGGCCTGGTCGCCGAAAGCTGCCGAGACACCATTACGATTTCGGCCCAAGACATTGAACGACCCGATGGCTCGGCTGAGTCAAACGATGGACCTGCATTGGGGACGGTGACGTATGCCGGTGAAACGATGGTAATTCTGGATGCGAGCCGGCTCTTCCGGCGCGCGGTGCAGCGCCGCGAGCGTCGCCGGCGCCGATTCTGAAAGTGCTGTTTTTCTGTGGCTTTTCGCGAAAGTTGTTGACCGCTGAATCGCGAGAGAGTTAGACTCCTGCCCGACTCAAACGCAATACAGAATTGGATTTAGGCAATTTCTCTACGCAACACGGAGGAGGAAAACAAAAGCACATGGCGAGATTTTCAAAAGTCATTCAACTCTTAACTGTGATCCTCGTGGTCGCCGTCGTGAACGTCTATGTGATGGGCGCGCCGATGAGATTGACGACGGATCCAAAGAAAGCCGACGCGCCGGAGACAACTGAAACCAGCGCGGATTTGGCCCGTGCAGAGATTGCAGCCAACAAAGCCGTGACTCCGGTCGCAGTCGCAGCGGAGAAATTACCGCTGGCGCCGAACTCAAAGGTTGATTTCAACCGGATCTTTTCAAAGACGGAAATCACGTCCCGAGCGACCACGAGCCACAACTTCCTGAATGCGAAAACAGCGGCGCGTGACATTTTCAAGGCGCCGCCACGCACCGGCACCGTTCCGCAAACTGACACCGATAGTGGCGGCGGCGGCAGCAGGGGTGCGTGGATCGCCGTTGGGATAATCGCCGCGGTGTTGACGATTGCCGTTATCGGATTGCGGCACGACCGGAATCAATAGCGTTCGTCAGCGCGGTTACTTTTGTGGTTGCGGCGACGGTAGCCAGCTCTGTTGGAGCTCGCGTGGATTGCCGCTCATTTCGTGACGCGGGATGGCTTGCACTTCCGGAGCATCCCGCGCATACTTTTTGCGTTAGTTCCTGCTCTCGCGCCTCGACGGCGAGGCGCCTGTCCGTGCTGCGAAGCGACGTGTTCGGCTGAAGAGAGAGTGAGGTTATTTGTCAACTGTTAGAAGCCGCTCTCGCTATTAGTTAGAGCATCGGGACATCGCGCTTCGCCGAAAGAAAAGCAGACTTCCTGCCTTTGTTCAGTGATTGAGTTCCCGCGCTTCCCTTAGCACCAAAAGGACAGAACAAGAAATGGCTACAAAACTTTACGTAGGGAATCTCCCCTTCCAAACGACCAGCGACGATCTGCGAGAGCATTTCGCGCAGGCTGGGAATGTTGAATCGGCTCAGGTGGTTGAAGATCGCATGACGGGTCGCTCGCGAGGCTTCGGGTTCGTCGAGATGACTTCGCCGGAAGAGGCGGCAGCCGCCATCGAGCAGTTCAACGGCAAAGACTTCAACGGCCGCAACCTGACGGTCAACGAAGCTCGCCCCCGCACCGATCGCGGACCCGGCGGCGGCTATGGCGGCAACCGCGGCGGCGGTGGTGGCGGTTACGGCGGTGGTGGCGGTTACGGCGGTGGCCGAGGTCGCGACCGAGATCGCGATAAGCGGGGCAGCCGCAACGATCGCGAACCGCGTTGGTAATTTGTAGCGCAACTTGCTAAGTTGCGTTTCTTAGAAACAGAAGGCAAAGGTGAATCGGCGCGTACGCGTCCAATTCAACCTTTGCCTTTTTGTTTACACGCGGGCCGCTTAGCGCCGACTTTTTTCCGGCGTGATCTTTAGCGTCATCCGCTGCCCACTGCGAATCAATTCAACTTCGTATTCTTTTCCTGCCTCCATCTCACCGAGCGCATATGTGTAATCGTAGACATTCTTCACGTCGCGGCTCGCGAGCTTGACGATCTTATCCCCGGCTTTCAAACCGGCCTTCGCCGCCGGTGAATCATCGCGCACACCGTCGAGCAGCAATCCATCGTTCGAATCCGCATAGTTTGGAATCGTGCCGAGATACACCCGGAAGCCGGTTGAACGTCCCTGCGATTCGCTTTTTGCGACCGTGTACGTTGGCCGCTTATCGTTCTTATCGATGTCGCGAATGATGTTCGCGACGAAAGACACAATGCGCGCTTCGCCTTCGTAATTGATCTTCTCAGCCGTATCCGAAGGCTTGTGATAATCGTTGTGTGTACCGGTCCAGAAAAAGAGCACGGGAATCTGTTTGGCGTAGAAAGACGAATGGTCGCTGGGGCCGTAGCCGTCCTCATTTAAAGTCAGTGTGAAATTGGCATTTGGGTTAGTTGCGGCGACCGGCTCGCCGGAGATTTTCAACACGGCCTGAACGTCCCGAGAGCCGGCTGGCTTTGAAGTGGTGTTTTCCGATTCAATCAACGAACGCCATTCCTGCGCAGTGCCAACGCCTCCGACAATCAGATTCCTCACTTTCAACCTTCCGATCATGTCCATATTGATCATCGCGACCGTGTTCGCGAGCGGTACGACCGGATGATTGACGTAGTAGTTCGATCCGATCAGGCCTTCTTCTTCGCCGCTGAAAGCGATGAACACAATCGTGCGTCGCGGTTTCTGCGCCGAAAATATCCGCGCCAGCTCCAGCACCCCAGCCACTCCCGAAGCGTTGTCGTCGGCCCCGTGATGAATGTCGCCTTCGCGCGGCGCGAGACTGCCTTCGCCACCAAGCCCGAGATGATCGTAGTGCGCGCCGATCACGATCGCTTCGTTCTTCAACTTCGGATCGCTGCCCGGCAGAATACCGACGACGTTAAATGAAGGCGACTCGCGACGCTCAACATCGATTGAGAGATCTACGGTGAGCGACGGCACATTCGTTCTGAGCAACAACGGTCGCGGCATCCCTGGCCCCGAACTCTGCGATCCACCATCAGGTGAATCTTTTATTCGTCTGATGTCCGCGAATGCCTCGTACTCCGACAGGTTGCCGAGCGGTAGCAGTCGCGCGGCGAGTGCTCGCGAAATAACAAGAATCGGAATTCCTGCTTCGCCGGCATTGTCATAGGAAAGCCGCGACAGCCGGTCATCAGAGAGCTTCTCTTCCTTCGAAACGATAAACAGAGCTCGTGCCCCAACCGCGCGTGCCGCCGCAGCTTTGAAGCGAATTTGCCCGGCTTGAGCAAACTGACCGTGTGGATTATCGGCATCGGGCGTGCCGTCGAGAACGATCGCGACCCGGTTCTTCGCGTTTGAAACTGAGTAGTCGTTGTACTTCAGTTCAGCAGACGAGATTCCATAACCAACGAAGGTTACCTCGGCAGCTTTCAACGCCGTGTTGGAAGAGAACCCAAGCGGCATCCAATCCTCACCGACCTTGAACTGCGCGATGTCATCAGCACGTCCGGGTTTCGCGAAAAA
>DASXTE010000295.1:0-7730 GCA_036505595.1 Pyrinomonadaceae bacterium | reverse complement strand
CCGTCAGCCGCGCAGGACAACGCCATTCAATCAAAGGGCGGCCGCCAGCGTGGTTCGTTCGAAGGGATGAACATGGTCGTCGCCGACGTCCCCGGCAGCGCACTAGCAGAACTCGCGGCCCGCAATGACGTGACCTATATTTCGGCTGACAAGCCGGTGCACGCGAACATCGACCTCGTGACTGAATCAACTGGCGCCGCACAAGCGCAAGCGGGAGCGCCGGCAGTTGACGGCAAAGGCATAACGATCGCGATTCTCGATTCAGGAATCAGTGCGAACCATTCGGACTTCACAGGCACAAATAGCAAGTCACGCGTGATTGCAGCAGTTGATTTCACCGGCAGCGATGCGACCGGCGACCCATACGGTCACGGCACAGGCGTAGCAGGAATGGCCGCGGGCGATGGCGCGACTTCGAACGGTTATGAAGGCAACTACGCAGGTTCAGCTCCGGGAGCAAACCTCATTGACGTGAGAGTTCTGGACAACACCGGCGCCGGCCGCATCAGCAATGTCATCGCAGGGCTGAACTGGGTGATTCAGAATCGCGACCGCTACAACATTCGCGTGGTAAACATGAGCCTGGGCGCTGCACCGGAGGAATCGTTCCACCTCGATCCAGTCTGCAAAGCAGTCGAAAAAGCCGTTCTCGCAAACATCGTTGTCGTCGTCAGCGCCGGCAATCGCGGCCGGACGGAAGAAATCATCGGCCAGAACGCGGATGGTTCACCGATTTATCGGCTGGCTTACGGCGGAATCAACAGCCCGGGCAACAGCCCATACGCAATCACCGTTGGTGCGACGGATATCCACGGAACGGTCCAGCGCTCTGACGACACGATTGCTTCGTTCTCGTCCAAAGGCCCGACCCCGTGGGATCGTTTGGCGAAGCCGGACGTCGTCGCTCCGGGCCGACGCGTAATCGCGGCTATGTCACAGGAATGGAACGCGGCGTTGCCGATTCAATTCCCCGAAAAGATTGTCCATCCAACTTCCGGTAGTGGCGGCCGTGACAACGCTTACTTTACTTATTCCGGAACCTCGTTCGCCGCGCCGGTTGTTGCCGGAACCGTCGCGCTGATGTTGCAAGCGAACAAGTCACTCACGCCGTTGTTGGTGAAAGCAATCCTGACGCGCACCGCGCAACAACTGCCCGGCTTTGCAAACAAGGCACAGTCGGTATTGAGCCAGGGCGCCGGTTTGGTTAACGCTGCGGCCGCGGTTGAAATGAGTCGCGCGGTTGTCCCCAATGCCGGAAGCCTGACGGCGGGCGATCGAATCTTCACAGGCAATACGACCCTGAGTTCTCTAACAGCTTCCTACCTGATCGGCGGCGAGCGAGTTTCAACCACCAACCGAGTTCTTTACGCGAACGGCGTCCTGTTCTCAGAGCGGCCGATGATGACAAACGGCGTGGTGCTGGGCGAAGGCATCATCCTCGGCGATGGCATCATTCTCGCTGACGGAATCATTCTCGGCGACGGCGTTGTTCTCGGTGAAGGTCACCTGTTGAGTGACGGCGTGGTTCTGGGCGAAGGCATCATCCTCGGAGACGGAGTGGTTCACGCCGGTGGCATCATCATCGCTGACGGCCTCTTCTTCAACCAGACGCTACGGTTGGCCGACGGCCTCGCCCGCGGTGACGGTGTTGTTCTCGGCGAAGGCGTGGTGAACGGCGACGGCGTGGTGCTTGGCGAAGGTGTCGTGCTGGGCGAAGGCGTTGTCAACGGCGACGGCCACTTGTTGAGCGACGGTGTCGTGCTCGGCAGCGGCATCATCCTCGGTGATGGTCACCTGCTCAGTGACGGTGTCGTGCTTGGCGAAGGCGTCGTGCTCGGCGAAGGCCACTTGTTGAGCGACGGCGTGGTTCTAGGAGAAGGTCATCTGTTGAGCGATGGCGTGGTTCTGGGTGAAGGTCACCTGTTGAGCGACGGCGTGGTTCTGGGCGAAGGCGTCGTGAATGGCGATGGCGTCGTAAACGGCGATGGCGTGGTGCTCGGCGAAGGCGTCGTGTTGGGTGAAGGCGTTGTCAATGGCGACGGCGTCGTGCTGGGCGAAGGAATCATCATCACAGATTAACCCAACAGCCCCAGCCCCGCTGTTTTCATGACCTCGTTCACGCCAGTGAGCGAGGTCTTCTTTTTTGCGATACTGCAAACGCTTTCGTGGTGAGAGCTTACTGAAACGGATTTCCGAACTTCCGACAGTCTCCGCCGTGTAACTCTTCGGGCGAGGCCCACACGCGCTCGGATGCCGCGCAGCAAGACGCAACCAGCAAGTTTGCGCCAATTCGTGAGCGACGTGTATTCTTACTTGAGAGTTTTAGAATCGTGATCACCAAGCTCAACCTCTCCAGCAATCCCTTTCGCAATCGCGCCCTGCCGTGGACGGTAACCACGATTGTGACGGTCTTCTCCATAATCGCCCTGCTTTTCATTGCGAAATGGACGTTCAACACCAACGCGCAAGCGCGGACCGCCTCGCGCGACGTTATGGACCTGCGCACACAGAGCGAGGAGTTGAAGAAACGCGCCGAAGAAATCAAAAAGGCGCTGACGCCGGAACAACAGCGCACTTTGAAATCAGCGCACACGCTGGTGAATCGAAAACAATTCTCCTGGTCGCGGCTGTTTGCGGATTTGGAGGGTGCGTTACCACGCGAGGTCCGCGTTACGAGAATCGCTGTCAAAGAAGTGCGCTCCGACGACGATCGAACGGTCGCCAACCTCGAGCTGGTGGTGGCCAGCAAGAGTTCGACGGTTGTCACCGAGATGATCCAAAACATGGCGCGCGAAGGAATTTTCGACGCGCAGCTCGTGGCGCAAAATCCGCAACGCGGCCGGGAAGAGAGTGGCGCTGAATACGAACTGAATGTGAACTACACACCCCGCGCGGGCGCGCCGATTGCTCCGGCAGAGAAAAACCATCGGCCGGTTGACACCGCGACTGGAGGAGCTGGCCCGAGATGAGCCAGGAACAACCGATGCAGAGCCCGGCACTCACCGCGCGACGCCCAGGCCTCGATCTGGCAAAAATCAGACGAGCCCCGGGCATAAGTCTAATCGGCCTGCCGGAATTGATTGGATTGGCGGGCGCGGCGCTTGTCGCTCTAATTACGATCTTTGCGTATGTCTATTTTTATTTGCCGGCGCAATCTCGCCTTTCATCAATCCAACTTGAACGCGAACGGCTGCAAGGAGAGTTGCGCGCGTCTGAGAAGGGTCTGGAAATAAACAAGAGCGTGCGCGAAAAGGTGGACGAAATCACGAGCAGCATGCAGGAGTTTGAGAGCAACTATCTTCCCGCCGCTGCGTCGGGGCGAATGTCGCTGTATACGACGCTCAATGATTTGATAAAGAGCAATGGCTTGCGCAATACAGCGGGACCAAGCTATGCGGCCCTTGAACCGATGGGCACCAAAGCTCAAGTCCAGCCAACTGCCAGCGCCGAGAAACAGAGCATCTCAAAATGGCAGACGATCTATCCCGGCATTGCGGTTAGCGTCACCGTCGAGGGGCCCTATCAACGCGTCCGCCATTTTGTGCGTGACATAGAAAGCAGCCGGCAGTTTCTGATCATTAATGCGGTGGAACTCGAGGGAGTGACGCAGTCAGGCGCGGCAACCGATCTTGCGCCAGTCATTCCAGGTCGAGGCGCTTTGCCCCCACCGTCGAGCACTGGCGGCAGAGGTACGCTCGTCAGTCTGCGACTCGACATGGCAACTTATTTTCAGCGACCCGAAGCAGGTAACGGAGACTGAGATTGCGGCATCGAACTTTTCGAACGAACCTGTGGGCCGCGCGTGTAGTTGACGAGAAGTAAGAAATGCAACTCTTCGATCCAAACAATCCGAACGAGAAAAAGAAAATCATCGCGGCGGTGGTACTGGGGATTGTTGCGATCGTCGTGCTTGGTTACTTGTTTTTTGGCGGATCGAAGAAGCCGACGAACGTCAATCAAATAGCGGCTCGGCCAAGCCCGACTCCGGTTCGCAATCCGAATGGACCGCCGCCGGATGCGACGGTAGATGATCCATCGATGTTGCAACCTATCGTTTACAACACCACAATACCCGCAGCCTCAGAAGCAGACCGAAATATTTTTGCTTACTATGTGCCGCCGCCGGCGCCGGTGAAACCGCCGGTGACGCCGACGCCGACGCCGACTCCACCGCTGACGGTTTCATCCTTAACTCCATCGAACGTGTATGCGCGCACTGCGGATTTCAGTTTGCAGGTCATGGGCGACAAGTTCACACCGGCAGTTCGGATTGTTGTTGATGGCCGCCCAATGGCAACGCGCTTTATCAACTCGCAACAGGTAGCGACGACGGTCACCGCCGATTTGATTGCCAATGCGGGGAATCGAAGGGTCGAGGTTAAGACTCCGGACAGCAGCTTGTATTCGAACCCCGGGAATCTTGTCGTGACGCCGCCTCCGACTCCGAATTACAGCTACATCGGCTTAATTGGAAAGCCGCGCGGTAACGATATCGCGGTGTTGCAGGATAAGAGCAGTAAGGACCTGCTGAATGTACAACGAGGAGATGTCGTTGGCGGGCGTTTTCGCCTCGTCAGCATATCGGACAAAGAGGTTGTGTTCGTCGATACGACGTTGAAGATCCGTCATCCGGTGACGTTTTCCGCTGAGAGCAGCACTCAGTCGCGCCCACCCACGCGCCGCACCGCCGTAGATGACGAGCCCGAATTGTGATTGATCGTGAAGCAATCATGACTCGACCTAAACCTGTGAAGCGCCATCGATTGATTGGTCGAAGAGCGCCACTGCGTGACGAGCGAGGCTACACGCTGGTCGCGTTGCTCGCACTGATGTCGCTACTTGCGTTGTTCGCGCTCGCAGCCGCCCCGAGCATTCGGCAGCAAACACAACGCGAACGAGAGAAGGAAGCAATCTTCCGCGGCGAACAAGTCGCCGACGCGATTCGCGCGTACTACGGTTATCGTGGCAAACAAGGCATCAATTCGTTACCGACATCGATAGATCAATTGCTCGAAGGCATCCAAATTCCAGGTCGCACGAAAAAACTGCAAATCCTGCGCGCGGAAGCGGCTCAGGATCCCCTTTCAAAGGATGGCGAATGGCGCCGGATTGGCCCGACATCCGAGGAATTCCGAGGATTTGTGCAGTCTCTCATGGTTTATTCCGGCGGTGTCGCGCCTATACCACGCAGCGACTTCTCCAACTTTGCAAACCTAATCCCGCAAATGACTAACGTTCTCAACACAAAGTCCGAAGAAGACGCGCCTGGTGACGAAGACACGTCACCCGACACAGACGGTCCATTTATCGGCGTCGCGAGCCGCAGTCGTCACGATTCGGTGATCGCGTACTACGGGATCGAACGCCATGACGAGTGGATCTTCACGCCGCTGTTCCGTTGAGATCTTTAGGATCATTTCACCGTCTGATCATCTCAATTAACTCGCGCGATTGATTCGCACGCTTGACCATTAGCGAGCGAAGTTGATCTCCGCGTGCATCGCTCGACGCCGTGATCGAGCGCGCACAACTCGTTTGCGATCGACAAAGCTACTCGTGACGCGCAAAAGATTTTTCACATGACACGTAATAAATTGTTGACAAGGGTGCGAATAAAGTTTATATAGCAACATGTTGTGCGCCGTTTTCTCTAGACCACAAGACACACAGCAACACAGTATCTTGTGGTCACAACCTTGAAAACTAAGAAGGAGAAACGACAATATGGCAACTAAGAAGAAGGCCGCTAAAAAGGCCAAAAAGGGCGGCAAGAAGAAGGCCGCGAAGAAGAGATAGTTCGTTCACCCAGGAAACAACATCGACCACGTTCAAGTGGCGCACATCAAGTGAGGCCTTAACGGCCCTTCGAAAAAGGAACGGCGAAAGCTTTAAAGCGCCGTTCCTATTATTTTGTCCGGGCCGGCTGCCTTGGCTGAAGTCTGATGACATTGACGATAGAGCGAGCAAATAGAATCCGCGGCGCAATTGAGCTCTATTCATCTGCTTTCCCGACAAGGAGAAGATATGAAAATCAAAATTGTCAGTGAGCAGTGAGCGGTGAACAGTAAGCAGTCCGTGGGAGGTTTCGCGAATACGGCTGTTCGGGCCAAATGAAAACAGCCACCGATCCGGTGACTGCTCACTGCTAACCGCTCACTGCTTACTGATAATTGGCAGCGCATACGGGACTCGAACCCGTGATCTCTGCCTTGAGAGGGCAGCGTGTTAACCAACTACACCAATGCGCCGCGAAGGTTGGATTATAAGGGGGCAGCAATGAGGCGGCAAGTTCGGCGTCCCTTCGCTGCCTCAAATGTCCTCGCTTATCAAGCATTCCTTTTTGAACCTCGGGATTCCACTCTTCGCGATCTTACAGCCCCACGGCCCTTCCGCGAGCGACTGTTCACAAACTGCCAGGAAGCCTTCAGCAGTTCTTTCAGCGCGTTGGAATTAATGCGCTGCAAACGCACTAGCACGCACGAATAGTTGAGGTAATGCGGCTTTAGATAGTACGTGTCCGGAGCGTCTGCAACCAGACAATCGCGTTGATCGAAATCGATGCGCACGGCCAGCGAGTCTGGCTCGGCGGATTTGTGAGTTGGCACACAGGCGAGTAATTGTCCGTTGAGCTTCAGCGCCGGGGCTCCGTACATCGTCCCTTCCTGAACCCGAGGAAGCGCAAGCCCGAATCTTCTCACGGTCTCAAACGTGATCCTTCGACGCGGCATCGCGTGATCGTACCATAGACGCCGATTGGATCTTTGTTATTTTGTGCGCCCCGTCACACTTCGATACTCGTATGGCATGTTATACTCCGCCTTCGCAATTCCTACTTCATCCGATTCGGTGAACCTGACCAAAGATAAATGAACATCGCGGTGCTGAACGAGACGTCGCCCGGCGAAGCGCGCGTTGCGCTCATGCCCGATTCGGTCAAGAAGCTCGTCGCCGCCAAGGCAAGTGTCTTCGTCGAGAGCGGCGCGGGACTTGGCGCCGCGCGCACCGATGACGATTATCGAGCGGCCGGTGCAACCGTCGTCAACGATCGAAATGCTCTGCTTGCTAAGACGGACGTTTTGGTCGTCGTCGGCCGGCCTTCGGAAGAAGACATGAAGCGGATGAAGCGCGGCGCGGTCGTGCTCGGATTCCTCCGCCCACTCGATGAGCCTGCGAAATTGGTTCCGGCGTTGGAAAACGGCCTCACAACTTTCTCGATGGAACTCGTGCCGCGCATCACGCGCGCACAAGCGATGGATGCGCTGTCTTCGATGGCCACGGTGGCGGGCTACAAAGCGGTTTTGCTTGGCGCGGACCGAATTCCGCGCATGTTCCCTTTGTTGATGACGGCGGCGGGCACGGTGCCGCCTGCGCGCGTTTTGGTTTTGGGTGCCGGCGTTGCCGGATTGCAGGCGATCGCGACGGCGCGGCGGCTCGGAGCAGTGGTCGAAGCTTATGACGTGCGCGCGGCCGCGGGTGAACAGGTGCGATCCCTCGGAGCAAAGTTTCTCGAAGTCGATCTCGGCGGCATTCAAACCGAAGACAAAGGCGGCTACGCAGTTGAGTTGTCGGAAGAAGCGTTGAAGCGTGGCCGCGATCTGATTGCCGAACAAGCAAAGACGGCAGATGTCATCATTACGACGGCGCAAGTGCCGGGGCGTCGCGCGCCAGTCTTGATGGATGAAGACGCAGTCAGCGGCATGAAGCGGGGCTCAGTCGTCATCGATCTCGCG
>DASXTE010000294.1:0-1568 GCA_036505595.1 Pyrinomonadaceae bacterium | reverse complement strand
GACTTTGCGATTCTCGGCGAGATCATGCGCGGCGGTTTGTCGGTATTGACTGAGAACAAAGTCGCGCTTGTCGGCGGCCACAGCGTCGATAACGAACAGATCATGTTCGGCTATTCAGTGACGGGCGTGATCGATCCGAATCATGTCGCGACCAACGCCGGCGCGCGTGCCGGTGATGTGATTATCCTGACGAAGCCAATTGGAACGGGCGTCATCTCGACAGGAATTAAGCGGGCCAAAGCGTCACCGGAAGTCGTAGCCGAATCGATCGCGACGATGTTGACGCCGGGGAAGTACGCTGCGGAGGCGATCGCCAAATTCGACATGAAAGCCGCAACCGACGTCACCGGCTTTGCTTTGCTGGGCCACGCGTGGGAAATGGCCTGCGCCAGCAACGTCACAATTGAAATTGAATCGGCGCGCGTGCCGCTGATTAGTGGCGCGTTGGAATTGGCCGCCTCGGGATGTTTGACGGGCGCTGACAAAACGAATCGTGAATATGTCGGCGAGGATGTCTCGTTTGGCGAAGGCATCGATCCGAATTTGGTCAAGCTGCTTTATGATCCGCAGACGGCAGGTGGGTTGTTGCTGGCGATCTCGGAAGATAAAGCTGATGATTTGTTGGGCGATTTGAGCCGAAATTATCCGCAGGCAGAAGTTATTGGACGAGCAAAGAATCGCGGCGAACGCCGAATCGTCGTGACATGAACAGAATCATGGTGGCCCGAATTCAAACTGCGCCGGACTCTCAAATTCAATCCATTACCGAGTTGTATCAATCTGTCCGCGCACGCACCCTGGACATCGTCGCGCCGCTGGAGATCGAAGACTATGTGATTCAAACCGCCGAGTTCATGAGTCCACCGCGCTGGCACATTGGTCACACGTCGTGGTTCTTTGAAACTGTTCTGCGGAAATACCAGGCCGGATACAAAACGTATTCACAAGATTTTCTCTTCTTCTTCAATTCGTATTACGAAGGATTCGGTCCGCGTATCGAGCGGCCCAAGCGCGGCACGCGCTCGCGACCCACGGTCGCGGAAACGAAAAACTATCGTGCGCACATCGACGAGCAGATGATGCGATTTATTGAAAGCGTTTCGAGACGCGATGATGCGCACGAAATCCTTTCGATTATTCGCCTCGGCCTCGAGCACGAAATGCAGCATCAGGAGCTGCTCGTTTACGACATAAAGTATCTGCTGTGCGATCAATTTGACGCGCCGATGAAGCCCGCGCCGAGATCGGTTGAAAACGTCAGCGGGATGGTGGAGATCGAAGGTGGACTGTTTGAACTTGGTTACGATAGCACCGGCAGGGATCGGGGCAGTAGCCCGACCGTTAGGGAGGGCGCAAAAAGAACCGGCAAGGATGCCGGTGAACCGCAGGCAAGGATGCCTACGCTCCCACCGTTCGCTTTCGATAACGAAAAGCCGGCGCACAAAGTCTGGCTCGAAGATTTTCAGATCGAGCGCGCGCTCGTCAGCAACGGCGACTATCTCGAATTCATTAAGGATGGCGGCTACAAAGATTTTCGCTGGTGGCATTCAGCCGGATGGGAAAAGGTC
>DASXTE010000293.1:0-4489 GCA_036505595.1 Pyrinomonadaceae bacterium | reverse complement strand
CACAATGTTTACGCCGAGTTCGTGCAGGACGGATTCTGGGTTGACATGCACATCTCGAAAATTCTCTACAAGCCTGAAGAACACCAACTGTTTGAGCGAATAATCAAGTCGGTCAAATTTGAGCCGAAGACAAAAGCACCGGGCGAAAATTGAGAGACCAGATGGCAGAACGCGCGATAGAAGAATACAGAATAGCTGACGAGCCGTATTACCTGCCGGTCGATAACGAAATCGGTTTGTTTGAAGCCGCGCACGCGGCACACCTGCCGGTGATTCTCAAAGGACCGACGGGTTGCGGCAAGACACGGTTTGTCGAGCATATGGCCTGGCGGCTTGAGCGGCCGTTGATCACTGTCGCTTGTCATGAAGATCTGTCGTCAACCGATCTCGTCGGCCGATTCTTGATCGAAGGCGAAGAAACTGTCTGGCATGATGGGCCGCTGACTTCCGCCGTGCGTCACGGCGCGATCTGTTATCTCGACGAAGTTGTCGAAGCCCGCAAAGATACGGTCGTCATTATCCACCCGCTCACGGATCATCGCCGCCGCCTGCCGATTGAAAAGCGCGGCACGATCCTCGAAGCGCCTTCAGATTTCATGTTGGTGGTTTCTTACAATCCCGGGTATCAATCAATTCTGAAAGATTTGAAACAGTCGACGCGGCAACGCTTCATCGCCCTCGACTTCGATTACCCGCCGCCCGATTTGGAAGCCGCAATCGTCGCGCACGAAGGTGGCATCGACGAAGGTACCGCGCGCGATCTGGTTTTGATCGGACAGAAAGTTCGCAACCTGCGCGGCCACGGTTTGGAAGAAGGCGTCTCGACGCGCTTGTTGATTTACGCCGCGCAACTTATCGCGAACGGCATCTCGCCAACGCGCGCCGCCGAAGTTGCGATGTGCTCTCCGATCACCGATGACCGCGACCTGCAACGCAGCATTCGCGAGATTGTCACGACGGTTATCTAGCTTTGTCGGACGAGCTTAAAGACAACGGGACTTCCTCGCTTGATGAACAAATCGACGCGCATCTAAAGGCGGTCAAGAGTCCCGCCGAGCGTCGCACTGTTGCCGGGTTGCTGCGGCGGTTGGCGCATTTGCCGCTCGATCAAACCCGTGCGGCGATCGAGACGAGCGCGGCAATTGCAGCGGTTTCTCTCCGCGCGAGCGTCGAGTTTCTTCGTGTCGCGCCTGACGCCGCGCAGTTGCTGGAGCCGGCAGAGTTGCGCGCGTGGGGCGAAATCGGCCGCAGACTGACGATGGCCGACATTGATGCCGGCGTTAGTTTTTTTTCGTCCGGGGTTAATGACTTGGCCAAAGTTCCTTCTGTGGTCCGGCCGTTCGTATTTCAAGTTTGCTCGCGACAGATGATTTTGTCGGCAGCCACGGCCGTCGAAACATTTCGTCACGCGCCGGCACTGGCTGCCACCGTCGGCGATGCCGAAACGCTGCGTACGATTTATGAGATTGCCGCTGCTATTGCCCGCCGATCGGCGAAGCACAGCGCGGAGTATCTGAACGCCGCGCCGTCAGTTGTCGCAGCTCTCAGTTCCAACGCCGAAAGAATTAACGGCGCAATCGATCTCGTCAAAGAATTTGCCGAACATGCCGGCGGCATTGCAGCGGACGCTTGGGCTTCGTTACCGACAGCCATTGAGAAACTCGATGATGAGCAATCGCTGCTGTTGTTGAAGCGTTCCATGGATTTTCTCGAACGGGGCGGTGCTGCGGCGTTGCACGTGTTGCTGGCGGGCGGTGACATTTTGCGCACCCTTCCTGAATGTTTCGACGATTGGATTGATTTGCTTTGGACGATCGCACCGCACGGGAACGCGGGATTGGTGGCCTTCATCCGATCGAGTCCGCCGTTTTTTCAAACCATTGCGAGCGGAGGACCCAGCCAATCCGCGACGGCGCTGGCGCAGCGAGTGCTTTCTCTCACGCGTGAGATCGGCCGCGTTGATTCGGAAAGTGCGCTCGCATGTTTGCGCGCCAGCGCGCGCGCATTGCGCTCCGTCTCAATTGAGCAATTCGAGAGTTGGGCACGCGCCGGATTAATTGTTGGCGATACACGCGCGCGGCGCAGTTACTACGCGCTGGAAACGCGCAGCAGCAACGAGGCTTTACGCGCGGGTGACAGCAGCGGCGTTTCGCTCGAATCAGTGCAGCACCTGCTGCGGTTGTACGTCGAAGGCCTGACGGGGCGCGCGGTAGAAATTGCGCCGCTCGCAGCCGTGCCGGTTGAATCACGCATTGGCGACGGGCGCACGATTCATCTGCCCTCGGCGGTGGTTGAGTTCGGCGATGAAGAACTCGATTTCCGGCTTTACAAAGTGCTGGCTGCGCACGCGGCGGGGCAGATCGAGTTTGGAACCTACGAGCAGGGGACGGACGACTTACGCGCGGCTTATCAATCACTCGCGGCGCTTTACGATCCGGCAAGACAGGATGAGCGCGCGGCGTTTGCCGACGATGGGTATGTACCGCAAGTTGATAACTTGCACACAAAGCGCGCGTCCCAAGTTAACGATTTGCGGTACGGCGATGTCCTTCAGTTGTTTCCAATTCCTGCACTCGCTCGCCGGATCTTCGGCACGCTGGAAAACGGCCGCATCGATCGTCAGTTGCGACGGAAATATCGCGGCCTGAACCGCGATCTCGATCTGATTCGAGCGCATTTGCGAGGCCGAAGGCCAAAGATCATCGACTTGCCGGCGGCGATGGTTCCGTTCGAACTTCTGTTTCAAATCACGATGCTCGGCGGCGCGCTGGACGATGCGCGAGAGTTCTATCGGCAGGTAGTGTCGGAGCTTGAAACAGTCGTGGCGGAATATCTCGGCGAATCGACCGCGACTGTTGCTGACACGTTAATGGCGACCAGCCGTGTTTACGAACTCTTCCAATCGATCTCGATGGAGGATGCCGAGCAGCAGATTGAAGTGCCGGATGAAATGGATCAGGAAGACGCGAGCAAACTCGCTCAGGAAATGATGTCCCAACGCGAACGCGACCGGCAGCCGCAACGCCGTGATGCGCGCGAGCTATTCAACGCCTGGAACACCGAAGCGGAAGGCGAGTTCGACGAACTCGACGGCAGCGAAGCGTGGAGCGAAGGCGAAACACCCGAACAAGGCTTGGAAGAAGGCGAAGTGGCTTTCAATTACGACGAATGGGATCGCGAGTTGACCGATCATCGGGTCGCCTGGTGTCGCGTGATTGAAAAGAAAGTGAAACGCGGCAATCGCGCGTTCGTCGATGACACCCGCGAGCGTTACAGAGGCGTGGTCTCGTCAATTCGTCACCAGTTTCAGTTGATGAAGCCCGAGAATCTGACGCGCATCGCAAACGAGCTCGACGGCGAAGACTACGATCTGAACGCGGTTGTAGACTTCTTCATCGATCGGCGCGCCGATGGTCAGCAATCCGAACGCATTTACACGAAACGTTTGCGCCGTCGCCGCGATGTTGCCGTTTCGTTTCTGCTGGATCAATCTTCGTCAACCGCGCGCACCATCGGTCGTCATCCGCTGCAACCGTACACGCATCCCGGCCGGCGCATCATCGAAATTGAAAAAGAAGGTCTCGTGCTGATGAGCGAAGCACTGGAAGCGGTCGGCGATGTCTATTCAATTAACGGCTTCACTTCCGAAGGCCGCCGCAATGTGAAGTTCTATGTGTTGAAGGATTTCAATGAACACTATTCCGACGAAGTGATGCGACGCATTGGTGGGATCACTTATCAGAACAACACGCGCCTCGGCGCGGCGATTCGTCATGCGACGGCCAAGCTCGAGCGGCAGGAAGCCCGCACGCGTCTGCTGATCGTTTTGTCGGACGGCCGCCCGTACGATCACGATTACGGCGACGCGCGTTACGCGCGCGAAGACACGCGCGAAGCGCTCGCGAACGCGAAGGCGCGGGGCATCACACCATTCTGCATCACCATCGATCGCGAGTCGGAAGCCGAACTGCGCGATCTCTACGGCGAGATTGGCTACACGATTATTGATGATGTGCTCTCATTGCCGGAGAGGTTGCCGGGAATTTATCGGAGATTGACGACATAACCCGGAGCGCAGGCATCTTTGCCTGCGGTTCACCGGAATCCTGCCGGTCGCGCGTTAACGTTCCGACCAAAATGCGAGCAAGATGCTCGCGAACCGCCCACAGGATGTCGGCGCTCCCTTTCACGCATTCACTCCTTCTCTTCGCACCACCCGCACGCCCGAACGCCAATCTTCGTTGATATCGAAGCGATAGATCTCAATATCCGGCGCGATCGTTCTCGCCAGCGTGCGGAACGAGGGATGAAAGTGAAGCGTGGGCGCGACGAGGTAAACTAAAGGCGATTCGTCGCTGATCTCGCGGTCGCCGAACAGTTTTGCCGCGCTGATGTGGCCGCGGCGGCGATGCGCTTCGACCCGCCGCCAGTAATCCACGCCCTGAAAGACATGCTCGCGATCCTCGTTGACCTTCAATTCGATCACAAC
>DASXTE010000292.1:0-11165 GCA_036505595.1 Pyrinomonadaceae bacterium | reverse complement strand
CGGAGGTATTCGACGGCCTCACGCTCGCGCGGATCGAATGCTTTGATGATCTGTTCGCGCTGTGCCTCTCGAAGCTTATGCTGCCGCTGTTTCTCGCGGCGCTGGATATAGCGGCGGTAGAACGGACTCGCGGGCACCACGGCGAGATACACACCTTCGGCGCCGAGGCCGAGCAGCAGCGGCGTCACATCCCAGAAGAATGCCGCGGCAACGGCGAACCCAGCCATGCCCCAAAAGTTGAGAGGCTCTTTGAAGGCCTCTTTCAGATATCGAAAATCGATCTTCGGCAAGTCCATCGACTATACGAAATGCCCCTGGCACTTGTTCTCAATTTGGGGCTTGCGCCCGGCGTGAGGCGACGCCTCAAGAGAGAAACAACATGAGTTTGTCCACTAAGCTTCGCACCCTCACCCCGACCCTCTCCCAAAAGAAGAGGGAGAAACATCCGCGCTACGACTGCGGAGTAGTCTCGCCCTGCGCCGGCAACGCCTGCGGCGTAGCGCTTGTTGAGCCTTCGGGCAGCAGGCCCATCTCTCGCTTGTATGCCGCAAGTTTGTCCTGCAGTTGCATGTCCATCGCTTCTTTTTCGATCTCCTGCATCTGGCTATCCACAGACGAGGTTCCCAACTGCATTCGTGCTTCCGCGGCCGCCGCGCGGCGATCAATCTTGTCGCGCATCTCGTCAAAGGTCTGGGCATCATCTCCGATTTGGAAGGAAGCCATCGTCTGCGCGAGTTGTTCCTGAAGCTTGGCCTGCTTTGACTGGTTAATGAGCTGCATTGCTTCGGCGCTGCGACGCTGCATCTGGAGCATGTAATTGTCACGCGCCTTGAGCGCCTGTTTCGACGCCAGCGTCGCGTGTTCGAGCTGGTGACCAGTTCGCTGTAGATCGAGCTGCGCCTGCTGGAGCTGCCCGATGTACGCCGTCGCGATGTCATCGCGACTCATCTTGATGGATGCCTTGATCTTGGAATCCAAATCGACGACCTGCGTCTCGAGCCGCTCTTTGTTCTTCGCGAGCAGCTTCTCAGTCGCCATGACCTGCGCGACGGAATTGTTCAGGTCAGGAATCCGGTCGCGCATGTCGCGGATTGTCTGCTGGAGAATGAGCTCCGGATCCTCAGTCCTCTCGATCACGCCGCCAAACAGCGCGCGCATTGAACGTTTTATTCGCGACCACAGTCCCATTTTTTCATCCTCCAGAGAGTCGAATTTGTATTCGGATTGGCTTCACCGCGGTCTCGACGGAGCGCCTTCGGATATTACGTCAGCGGGGCGCAATCTGTTGCAGTTCGGCCAATTTTCGCGGTGAGTATAACAAACAGTAGGCAGAAGGCAGTAGGCAGTGCTAGCAACCAGGAAACCAGGCGGCAGGAGGCAGGAAGCAGACCGCAGGAAACTGGAAACCAGTTAACTATTCGCAGCCGCACTGGGCAAAAGTGTTCGGCCGATGTCACTACGATAGTGCATGCCGTCCCAGTGAATGTCCGCGACAGCTTGATAACCACGGGCTAGCGCCATATCCAACGTTTCGCCACTCGCAGTGACGCCGAGAACACGTCCGCCGGCGGTCAACCATTCGCCGTCACTCCCGCGCGCTGTCGCGGCATGAAAGATAGCGACGCCTTTGCGCTGTGCCGCTCGAGCAAGTCCGTCGATGCGCGCGCCAGTTTCAGGTTTGCCGGGATAGCCGCGCGCCGCCAACACGACGCAAGCAGAAGATTCTTTCGACCATTGCACATCGATTTCGCCGAGGCGCCGATCGACAATCGCGTCGAGGATTTCGATCAAGTCTGTTTGCAGTCGAACCAGAATCGCCTGCGTCTCCGGATCGCCGAAGCGGACGTTGTACTCCAGCACCTTCGGACCGGCGTCTGTCAGCATCAAGCCAACAAACAGAACGCCGCGAAAAGGAATGCCGTCTGCTCGGGCTCCTTGCAGTGTCGGCTCAACGACTTCGCTCACGACGCGTTTCAAAGTAGGGTCATCGATGACGCTCGGATCGGTAATTGATCCCATGCCGCCGGTGTTCGGTCCGGTATCGCCTTCGCCAACGCGCTTGTGATCGCGCGCGGCGGGCATGAGTCGAAAGTCTTTCCCGTCAGAAAACAGCAGCACTGACGCTTCCCGGCCGCAGAGCGCCTCTTCGATGACAATCAGATTGGCCGCCGATCCCAATGCGTCCAGGTCAGTCACGGCTTTTTCAGCTAGGGCGCGCGACTGCGCCACGACAACGCCTTTGCCTGCGGCCAATCCGTCCGCTTTGATCACTACCGCTGATTCCTCGCCGCCGAACGCGCCGCTCCGCAAAATACCGATCGCGTCCTCAGTCGAAGTCGCAACGCGATAATGCGCGGTGGGAATCGAATGACGTTGCATGAAATCTTTCGCGAACGCTTTGCTCGTTTCCAGTCGCGCTGCTTCCCTTCCCGGTCCGACGATCCGCAGCCCGCGCCGCTCAAATTCATCCACGATCCCTTCGGCAAGCGAAGCTTCCGGCCCGACCATTGTCAGATCGATTCGCTGGTGTTCGGCAAAATCAGCGAGCGCGTTGACGTCGACTGCGCCAATCGCCACGCATTCGGCAATCTCGCCGATTCCCGCATTGCCAGGCGCGCAAAAAATTTCCATCGGCCGCGCAGACGTCCGCTTCAAAGCCCAAACCAACGCATGCTCGCGGCCTCCCGATCCGACTATCAGAACTCTCATGATTGGTGGACATGCTAACAATGAATGAATCGCAAATCGAGCGATTTGTTTTGCAGCAAAAACGCTTGACAGCCTCGCGGCTTAGTTATAAGTTGCACGCGCTGTGGCCGACACCTTTGAGTGCTCGCCGCTTTTCCGACGCTAACCAGCATTCGATCTGGATCTTCTCGGCCTCCTCGTCAGCCTCCATTGTGTAGTGGAAATGCGCCCGACGCTCGGTCTGGGCTCGAACCAACCTGGGAGGTCAACAGATGTCAGACAGCGAAGTCCTCACAACTGAAATCGGCAACTCGTCTGACTTTAATGACCAACGAATCAACTGTGTTGATTGTGGCGAGAAGTTCGTTTGGAGTGCCGGCGAGCAGGTTTTCTTTCATGACAAAGGACTGAAGAATCCGCCCAAGCGTTGCAAGGCATGCAAGCAGGCAAAGAACGAACGGCTGGCTGCCATTTCCGCTTCACATGCGGCCGGTGTCCGACAACGCATCGAAGTAACCGTAGTGTGCGCGCAATGCGGACAACAAACGACCGTGCCTTTTTATCCTTCACAAGGCCGGCCCGTGTACTGTCGCTCGTGTTTTCTCGCGGGCCGCGCCATGAGCGCGAACGCGTAACCCGTTCGGATCGCTTGTTGTCTAATGGTGCAGGTGGTAAGGAACGTTCGTTACGACAATTCCCTTCTTGAATAGCAGCGCCCCCTTCAAAAACAAAGTGTTTTGATTGTGCAGAAGGTTCTGCCACCACTTGGCGGGAACGAATTCCGGCAGCACGATCGTCACGACGCCTTGAGTCGTGCGTTTGACTCGATCTACGTAATTCAAAAGTGGTCTGGCGAGTGACCGATACGGGGAAGCAACGACGACCAGGTTCACGCCTGAGCCCCATTGCTGCCATTTCTCGCGCAATTTCTGAGCGGCTTCATCGTCGAGATTGACGTAGACGGCCGTGACATGATGCGGCGCGATCGACTTCGCGTACTCGAGCGCCTCAATCACGCCGCGGTGGATTCCCGAAATCGGCACGATGACCTCGTGATGAATCGGCCGGAGCGGCCCAAGGCCTTCAGTTGAGAGCTGCTGTGCAATTTCGATGTAGTGGCGATGGATCTTCAGGAACAGCAGAACGAGCAGAGGGATCAGCAACACCACGACCCAGGCGCCATGGATGAATTTCGTTATGATAAAGACGAACAGGACTACGCCCGTGGCGGTTGCGCCGATTGCATTGATCACCAAAGACTTTTTCCAATGCGACCTCTTCTCGAGTTGGGCAACCTCTGTGAGCGTCTTCGGTTCCTCGCCTGATTTGGTCAACCGGATTCCTTCGAGCTTGCCCGTCAGCATGAGCTCCGCCGATTGCTTCTTCTGCACCTGCTCAGTCCCGACCGCGCTACCAACGACAGCCGCCGCACGCATTGCTTGTAGCTGGCGTCCTTCACGCCACCAGTGAATGACCATGCCGGCCTGCGACAAAGTAAACGACAGGAAAACGCCCACAGCGTAGAGCGGAATCAGGCGGCTCGTGTCGCCGCGGAACGCCCAAACCAGTAATCCCGAAAACGCCGCCAACAAGATGATGCCGTTTGAGAAGACCAGGCGGTCGCCCAGACTCGCAAGCTGGCGCGGCAGATATCGATCGCGCGCCAGCAACGACGCCAAGCGCGGAAAGCCTGCGAATGACGTGTTCGCTGCTAGGATCAAAATCGCCGCCGTGGTGGCCTGGACAACGTAGTAAAACCAACCGATAGGCCCGGTGAACACGACACGCGCAATTTGCGAAATCACGGTCTCATGTTGGTGCGGATGGACATGGAAAAAGTACGAGAGCACGCTGGCGCCGACGAACATCACGATCAAAAGCAGCGCCATCCATGCCAGTGTCGTGGCCGCGTTCTTCGCTTCTGGTTGCTTGAACGCCTGCACGCCGTTTGAGATGGCTTCGATCCCCGTCAGCGCAGCGCAACCATTCGCAAATGCGCCCAACAGCAGGAGCAAATGCAACGGTTGCGGTTGATAACCCTCGGCAAACTTCAAATCGGCATCGTTTTGCGGGGCCATCAAATCGGGATGCAGATAAAAGCGAATCAGCCCATATCCGATGAGGCAAAGGAAGCTGAAAATGAATGCATAACTCGGAGCGGCGAACATCGCGCCCGCCTCTCGCACGCCACGCAGATTCGCGACGGTGATGAAAGTGATAAAAAACAAGCAGAGGAATATCCGATGCTCATGCAGCCCGGCAAAACGAGTGTCCAGCGTGGCTGACGTGATTGCTTCGACCCCGGCCGCGACCGACACTGATACCGTGAGAACGTAATCTACGAGCAACGATGCGCCGGCGACTAGTCCGGGAATCGTGCCGAGGTTCTCCTTGGCGACGATGAATGCACCACCACCGGAAGGATATGCGTGAATCGTCTGACGATAACTAAGTGTGACGATTACCAGCAGAAGACTGATCGCGATGGAGATCGGAACTACTCGGCCGAACGCGCCGCTCTGACCAGCGAAATAAGCGGCGGCCAACACCAGCAGAATTTGTTCGGTTGCGTATGCGGTTGAGGAAAGCGCATCCGACGCAAATATTGCCAGCGCGGTTTTTTTGGTGAGTCGTTCGTGTGCTAAGCGCGCTGTTCTAATCGGGCTGCCGACCAGCAGACGCTTTAATGAGGCCATTCGTCCCTAACCGCAACGAGCGCTTAACCCACGAAGAGCGCAAAAATGCCACAGCGTGCAACTTTCGAAAAAAGCGCCAACTGTGGCGGTTGCTCACCCGATGGTGGCTCGCTGCTTCATTGTCCTAAGATAACGTGCCCTGGGGGTTCATTATCCGTGCCGTATGTTATGCCAGTTCTATTGAAAGTCAACAGGCGAGACGACGTCGATCAGATTCGAAGTCTATTGAGGGTGCCCCAAAAATAAAAGCGGGCGGGGCCCTCCCACAAGCCCCACCCTAAGGCCACGTGTCCTCACCCCACGCGACCACTTCGCCCACCGGGGAGGCGGGCGCACGGAGATTATGCACAAGTCACCTACCGGATGCAACCAAAAGCACAAAATTTTTACAAAAAATCTCGTTGTGGTCCGCTTCACTTTTTCTGATGCATCACGAGCGCTGGGGCAACACGGATTCAATCGCATGCAGCAAGACGATCACTACATCGTCACTCCCGGCGGCGTCATGAACTTTGAGTGCCACGTAATCATTCGTCACGTCATTGATCAGACCCTCGTAAACTCCGCCAGAAATAGTTTTAATGACGACAGCTTGACCTCTATACCTGATTAGTAAGTTCTCAATGTGCTGATAGTTCATGGCTTCATCTCCATTCTTGGCGCCTGTTCCGACCGCGTTTTCACGCCCATGTCACGAAAAATAAACGGTAGCCGTCCGGGTCCTGTAAGCTGACAAATCGGCCGCCCCAGCCCTCGTCTCGCGGTTCTGCGACACTAACTTCTCGCCCTCGCAATTGGTGATAAAACTCGTCCACATCGGATACTCCCAACACGAAGTGCACGCCTCGCCCTCTCTTGAGCATCGTCTCGACCTGCTGCACCAGCGTAATACGTAGCGAACCCGATTTCACAGAGGCGATCGGCGGGTCCGCGTGAGGTTCATGAGAATCGATTGCAAAACCCAGGACGTCGCGATAAAAAGAAAGCGAGTCTTCGAGATTATTGACTTCCAGGAAAAGTAGATCGAGCCCGGTAATCATCGCATGCGCGTCATTCTAGATCGACACCAGGATGAAATAGATGCCAAATCCTCCGCCAATAACGACCAGCCAAAACGCAATCTCGGGAATTGCAGCAAAGCGACGCGCCGGATGAGACGCCGTCAATGACGCGCGCGCGTTCGTCATCGCGGAATGCGCCAACATCACTCCGAACAAGATCACGCCGGCGGCGAGAATCGCCAGCGGCCAAAGAAACCACAAACCATTGAATCGAACCAGCAGCAACAACATCAATCCCAGTGCGATGGCCAGCAGGGCGCTCAACAGTTGTCCGTACACGCCGACCTCGCGCGCGGCTGGCGCCGCACGAATGTCCACCCGCATCGGCCGCGTTTTTTGGCGCCGCTCGTTGTCGTATGCCCTGCGGCTGCCTGCTTCGCGCAAAACGCTGTAGGCTTCGTTCAGCGCCTTCATGTCGTCTTCCGCGCCGCCGCGGTCGGGATGGCGTTGGCGCGCCTGCCGTTTGTACAGACGCTCAATCTCGCGCGCCGAGGAATCTTCTCGCGCGCCGAGTATCTCGTAGTAATTGGGCTTGGAACTCAAAGTCGGTCACTGCATTCTAGGGTCCGGATTCGCGATTTTCAATTTATTGAACATCCGCAGCGGTTGCTGCTAACTTTATGGACATGAGCGAACAGTTCGCGCCCGGAGATGATTTGATATTTCAGCTTGAAAGCGGATACGGCTTATTGCGTCTGATCGCTGTTGACGAACCCGAAGGTAAATCGATCTGGCACTTGCTGGCTTACGAAGAACTGTTTGGCGACGTGGAATCGGCGGAACGAGCGCTCGCGAATCCCGAATCGCTTCATATCAGAAAGCGGCACATGGCCTTGACCGATCGCGCATTTGAGCGCACGCCCGCTGCGCGTTTGGGCAATCGGCCCGTCACCGAAGACGAACGCGCGTCATACGAGGATTGGGTCGAGTACGGAGGCCAGGTTTCAGATCGTTCCGCATTGTTAATGCTGGGACTTCGATAGGAATACAGAAAGCGTGATGCGAAGAACAGTTATCATCATTAGCTTGCTGGCGTTTGCCGCGCTGCCGTCATTTGCGCAACGCCGCGAGCGAATTGTCACCAGTTGGAAACCGCTTCACTACGACGTCAGTCTCGCCTTTGATGATCAGCTCACGGAATTCAGTTCAGCGCGCACACAAGTCACAGTTCAGGTATTGGCGCCGAGGCTTACGCAAGTCGATTTCGATTTCGGAGAGATGCCGATTGATTCAGTGACTGTCTCGGGCAAGCCGGCGCGATACGATCGCACTTCAGAGTTGCTGAATGTGTTTCTGCCACGAGCAATGCGGCGTGGACAAAAGCTCGATATCACGATCAGTTACCACGGCCATCCTAAAGACGGACTCGTGTTCGCGAAAGATCGAGACGGCAACCAGTCCGCGACCGGTGATAACTGGCCGAATCGAGTGCATTACTGGATTCCATCGCTGGATCATCCTTCGGCGAAGGCGAGCATTTCGTTTACAGTTTCCGCACCGCAGCAGTATCAAGTCATCGCTAACGGAAAGTTCGTGACGCTCACCGGCAACGCGGCGACTTCGCATTGGAAATTTGAAGAAGCGAAAGCGATTCCAGCCTACTGCATGATCGTCGCAGTGAATCAGGGCGCAATCATCAACTCACCGGACAAATCGGTAACAAACCTTCTCTTCAACGTGCCACAACGCGATCGCGACTACGCGCCCAAGGGTTTCGCGCCGGCCGCACCCGCAATCGCATTTTTCAATCAGACGGTTGCACCGTATCCGTACGAAAAGCTCGCTCTGATCATCGGCGCGACGCGCTTCGGTGGGATGGAAAATTCGAGCGCGATCGTCTTCCCCAGCACCCTCTTCGATTCGCGCGGAAACGAAAAGATGAGCACGCACTTCGGCATCCCTTCACGGATCGAGAGTGTCGTGGCGCATGAAATTGCGCACCAGTGGTTCGGGGATTCCGTGACTGAGTCGACCTGGGCCGACCTGTGGCTGAGCGAAGGCTTCGCGACTTATTTCGCTGGCCTGTTCATTCAAAAGTTCGACGGCGAAGAAGCCTTCCGTGCGTACATGAATGACGCCGCGCAGCGCTACTTCGCGTACGAAAAGCAGCGCAACGCGCCGATTCACGATACGCAGACACAAGACCTGATGAAGCTGCTCAACGAAAACAATTATGAAAAGGGTGCGTGGGTTCTGCACATGCTGCGGATGCGTCTCGGAGACGAAGCGTTCTTTCGTGGCCTCCGTATTTACTACACCGACCACGCGTCGGGTAACGCGACGACGGAAGACTTGCGAAGCGCACTCGAACAAGCATCCAAAACCAATCTCCGCGAATTCTTCACGCGTTGGGTTTACGGCTCAGGCCATCCCGTCTACGAATGGTCATCGCAAGCCGTCGAACAGCGCGACGGCGGAAATCTCGTTACGATCGTTTTGAAACAGACTCAGGCTGGCCCACCTTTCCTCGATCCTGTTCCGGTCACCATCACCAGCGAGGGCAAGACGACGCGGCTGACGCTTCAAGCCAAAGGCAAAGTCGCGACCGCTCAAATTCGTGTTGGCAAAGTTCCCCTGAACATTCAGATCGATCCGGAAGGCACGCTACTGAAGGAACTGGTTAGCGCGCATATGGTGAATTGAAAGACAACTCCGCCCTATTTGAAAAACCGGCGATAAAGATTGAAGCCGATAATGAACCTGCTCGGAGGCAACACTAAGTTGCTCGAGTTGTAACGTGCAGTCGTCGTCGTCTGCGTGTTCGAGAATGTCAACGAGAATGAATGCCGGCCAATGTCCTTCTGGATGCCAAAGCCGATTTCCGGCTCCGAATCAACCGTGAAGCCGGTGACGGTGAAGCCGGGCCCAAGGATCGGTCGAACTCGGCCTAACTTGAAGCCCACCCGCGGTGTGTATTCAAACAATAACGAAACAGTCGGCCTGATGCGCGCGTTCACGCCAAAACCAAATGAGCCCGCGTGTTTGTCCTGGCGAAACGCATCGGCGGCCGCAGCCGGTGGAAAGAAATTGTTCGCTTGTGGATCGAATCGTCGTTGGCCGTTGGCATTCAGATGCACCGCGGGAGAAAAGAAAAGATTTACGTATTTCGTAACGCTGCGCGCAACCATCGCTTGCAGATTGTAGGTGAAGTTTCTGGAAAAATTCTCGTCGCCTTCTACGCTCGCGTAGGTCGAAAGCGCAATTGGTGAATGCCCTTTCTTTTCGTCCAGCCAGTGATAGCCCAAGCCAACTTCGATCGTGCGGCACAGCCCGCGTTGACACAGTGGCGAGCGATACGCAGACGCATAGAGTTTGTCAGTGATGCCATAAAAAACTCCGAATGACGCCACGCCAAAACTGTCGAGCCCGAAAAGCTGACGCGCGCTGTCATCCAAAGGTCTGATCGGCTGGGTGAAACGGTGCGTGAAATAAAGATTCAGGCTCCCCCGCACGACACGTTTGGGCGTAGGCACGTTAATCAGGCGATAGTCGTAACTCTCCTGCGTATTTTTCTTTGCCTGCTCAACCTTTGGTTCCGGATGCGGAACCGCCGAAGTCTCCGCCTCAGTAATTCGCGTGACTGTTTTTGTAGCAGTATCGATTCTGAAGCGCTCGCCGTTTGATTCCACGATCGCGATGCCCGGTTCGTCAAAGCTTACTTTGATGTTGGCCGGCGTCTGTGGGTCTTCCACCACGAGTTCGCCATTCATGTTTTCGTGGTCTTCCCCGCAATAAACTGTGCAGTAGATGCGAAAGTGTCCGGAGCGATCAGGCGTAAACTCGACGGTCTGCGTCTGCTTTGCCTCGACGCGAACGTTGATGTTGAACTCGTCAATCGCGAATCCGTGCGTCACGTCCGCTGAAGTGATGATGAGCTTTGCCGGCTGTCCCTTCTGGAGTTTGATCGTCCGCGGATCGAATTCAAAACGCCGCGCCGTGATGTGAATTTCAACGGGTTGAGACGGCTTAGGCTGGGCGCTTACGCTTTGAGAGAACATTGGAAGCAGCATCAGCGACACAATTCCGCCGATAAACCATTCGCATCGAGATGTCATTACGAGTTTCCCCTTTCGCTTGGAGCGAAGTCGAAAGTGTAGTGGAACGGCTGGAAAATCGGGTTGGAGTTCGTGGATCATCCGCGCGGCAGACGCTACGGGACGATTCTGATCGTACCCGCATTGCTGACCAAGGAACCGACTTTGACTGTCACCGTACAGGTGCCGGCCGCTAGATTATCAGGCAATCTGAAAGTGATCTGACTGAAATCAGAGTCTGCCACGGCCCGCACGTCCTCAGCCGAAACATCGAAGGTCTGGCTATTCGCGTCAACCAGGTTGACGACAACAGAACCGGCCGGCAGGTTCGCGGCAAAGACCATCACTCGCGTGTTTTGATCTGAGCCGAGGTTCCACCATTGCGCTGGGCTGTGCACCTGGAATGGATCTCGCAAGAGCAGCAGCGCGTCAAGCGCCGCGGCTTGATTCGCACTTGGGCCATTCTGTTCCAACCGCAACTGCGGCGGCGAGACAGGCTGCGATGCGGCAAAAGTAAAATAGATGTTATCGCCGGAGCTGTTGCCGTCATCGTTGGCTTGATTCCCGGCAACGTAAAACGTAATCACTCCGACAACATCCGCAGGCGCAGTCCAGGAGAATGTCCAGGTCGCGCCAAATTGCTGACCCTGAAAACTTCCAATTGTGTTCTGCTCGATGTACTGGCG
>DASXTE010000291.1:0-8726 GCA_036505595.1 Pyrinomonadaceae bacterium | reverse complement strand
AAACCAATCGAATGATGTGTAACCCTGGATGGTAACTTCGGGAAAAACGATCAGGTCGGATCGATCCTTTTTCGCGCGCTCGATGGCGCCGAGAATTCGCGCGACGTTACCTTCGTAGTCTCCGTTGGTGGTGTTGATTTGGCCGATCGTAACGCGCATCTATGAAGAATTCTAACACCGATGGCGATGAGGTCAGTACCGAGAGCGGCTTCCGACCGATCACTCACGAATACAGTTCTCGGTTGTAGAAGGGCGCCAACGCTGCAATCAGCGCTGCTTCAAAACTCATCGAGCGCGTCAGAAGATCGCGCGAAAGCACACCCCAGGCGCCCTGACGACTGCGCACATCGCGCGCGCCGGCAACTTCGTCGATGACGATGCCGAGTTCTCTCTTGCCTTCGATGACGTTTTTCACAATCGCCGGTGGCACCGCAATCGACGGCGACATGCCAAAGCTGCTACGTTCGCCGTCCGTCGCATAGGCCCAGCCGCGTAGAAACGTATGCCATTCGCCCTCGACCGAGATCGAGTGAAATCCGCCTTCCAGTCCAACGTACAGATCAGCTTCCAACTTTTGTGCAACGAGCAACTTACGCACCGCCTCGGCGCGTTCGCGCGCGCCGCTCATCAACTCCCAATCGGTCAAAGGCATCGCCGGCGCATCTGTCTTGACCGGCCGCGCCACAACGGTGGCGTCGCGCCAGCGCGAATCAATCTCGGCAATACGTGCGATGCTGGCGCGCACGGCCATGATTTTCGCGGCGCGATCAGAACCCAACGCGACATGCGTGATGCTTCGTTTCAGCGTAGTTGACATTCAGTGTCGCGCGTTGTTGTAATCGAATCGCGTTCAGAGTTCAAGGTTCAGGCGGGTAGCTGTCATGTCAGTTTCCGAACTCATCTACGACTGGAACACAGTCGAGCCGCAACTGAAGAAGCCGGATCGTCACATCGGTTTTGACGATGAGACCTTGCGCGACGGCTTGCAGTCGCCTTCCGTCTGCGAGCCGCCGGTGGAGCAGAAAATCGAGCTCCTGCACCTGATGGACGCACTCGGCATCGACACGGCCGACATCGGGTTACCCGGGGCGGGCGGCACACATGCCGCGGGCGTCGAAGCGATGGCGCGCGAAATCGCCGAAAAGAAATTGAAGATTCGGCCCAACTGTGCCGCACGGACACATCGCAACGACATCCTTCCAATCGCTGAGATTTCTCAACGAGCCGGCATAGCTATCGAAGCTTGCACCTTCATCGGTTCTTCACCGATTCGTTTTTACGCTGAGGAATGGACACTCGACAAACTGCTCAAATTAACCGAAGACGCAGTAACTCTTGCGGTCAATGAAGGCTTGCCGGTAATGTTCGTTACCGAGGACACCACGCGTGCGGATCCGGAAACGATTCGCGCGCTTTACACGACGGCGATTCGCTGCGGCGCGCGCGCACTTTGCGTCTGCGACACCGTGGGCCATGCAACACCGGACGGCGCGCGTGAAGTCGTGAAGTTCGTCCGCGGCATCATCGACGAACAAGGCGAGAAGGTTCGCCTCGATTGGCATGGCCATCAGGATCGCGGCTTGGGCGTCATCAATTCGATCGCGGCAATTCAGGGCGGCGCAGACCAAGTCCACGGTTCAGCGCTCGGCATGGGCGAGCGCGTCGGCAACACGCCGATGGATCAGTTGCTGGTGAACCTGAAACTGATGGGCTGGATCAATAACGATCTCACGCGGCTGCGCGAATATTGCGATAAAGCGGCCGAAGCTTGTCGCTGGACAATCCCGCTCAACTATCCTGTTTTCGGGAAAGATGCTTTCCGCACAGCCACCGGCGTACACGCCGCCGCAGTCATCAAGAGTTATCGAAAGGGCGACACCGAACTCGCCGATTTGATCTACTCAGGAGTCCCGGCCGGACAATTTGGTCTGAAGCAGGTGATCGAGATTGGCCCGATGAGCGGCAAATCAAACGTCGTTTACTGGCTCGAGAGCCGCGGATTCGAGACTAGCGAAGAGCGCGTCAATCGAATTTATGAATCCGCTAAAAAAGCTTCCGCAGTTCTGAGTGAAGATGAGGTGTTGTCTTTAATAAACTGACTGGACACGAGATTTAGAATTCCTCGCTCATGGCATCAAGTTCTTCCAGGCCGCCTACATTCCCATACAAAACGCTGCGTGGATTGTTGTTCAGCGACTTTCGAAAATAGAGGATGCCAATGTTTTTTGTGATCATTTTTCTTAATCTTGCACTCAACAGCGCCTCATCTGCCGCCCTGCCGAAATTGGTTGGGTCCATTCGGGCCGTAGATACGACCGCAAACTTATCATCTTCGCGATAATTGAAGGCGAAGCGCCCGGTGTACTTGCGAATGTAGATATCTTCCTGGGTTAAGCCGATTACGATTGGGCTTGGATCGCCGGGCAGGTTCGCGGACTCTTCTCTTAACAAAGCAATCAAAGCCTCTGCCACAATTTGGTTTCGGCTCCTGTCTACAAAGCTTGCATCCAACGGTATTCGAGGAAGTTTCTCAATCCTGATGCTGAACTTGTCCTCGTAGTGGCTAACCAATTCGTCGATAGCCTGGTTTGGAAAATCTCCGAGTGCCACGAAATATACTCTGCGAGGCTTTGGCGAAAATGAACAAGATGAAAAAAGAACGAGCAGCGCAAGCCCGAACGTAACACAGACTCTTGTCCGAATGAATGCCATGGAAGGTTGTGGGATTGTGCCGTGCGCAGAACGAATTCGGTGCGTATTTAGTTGATCGGGATCGTTATGGTCGCCGAACCTGGCTTGCCCGGGGGAAAGCGTTTTTGGCGCGCGATACGCAGCGCCGTTGCGTCTCCGCCAGACGCCGCCGTCACTCGCCCGTTCTCATCGTAGGTCACTTGAACAGTCGCTCGCTTGTTGGATGTCGGGCTGCTCGAAGTCGGGGGCGTAACAGGTTTCGCTGGCGAGTCAACATTGCCAACATTCGGATTGCCTTGCTCGAGCGCTTTCGTGCGTTCTCGGGCTCGGGCTTCGCGCTGCCGCTTGGCTATTTCGGCCGCGTCGGTGTTTGCTGAAGGCTGGGCCTCTGGCGCGGGCGTTTCGGATTGAACCTCATTCGATGTCGTCGGCGCGGGCGCGGTGGCGGCGCTCGCTTCGCTTGCGATACGCGCACCTTTCTTGTGCGTATACCAACCCCATGGCACACCCACGACAGCAATTAGCACAACGACAGCGACCGCAACCATCGCCGGGATCCAGCGACGGCGCGCGAACGAATGACTTTCTGACGCAGAAAGCAAGACTCCAAAAGCCTGGACGGCTTCCGCCGAATCAGCCGACGCAATACTTGATTTTTCCGGAAGAACACTTGGCTTGGTCTTGGAAGTTGATTCGGTGTTCGGTTGGGGAACGCCCTCGTGCGCTTCCTCGGTGCTGTCTACAGACGGCTTCCGAGGGATGATACCTTCGTCCAGTCGCCGCAAACCTTCCAGGACGACGGATGTCCATGGTTGATTGATCGAATGTTCGGGTGCTGCGAACGCGGTACTGAAAGTGAAAGATGCATTGGGCTGAGTCAACGCGTAATACACTGCGTCGATCCCACGCAGGTCACCAAAGCGAGCGTGAATGACCGCGCCTGATTTCAGATAAAAGTAACCGGCGCCGACGGGGTAGATTACTTTCAGGCGTCCAGTCTTTCGCTGATTGCAAAAAAACTCGATCAATTCGGCGAGCGAAAGATCGTTAAGTTCTCCAGTGAGTGCCATTGGGTTCCTCTAGTTAGGCGTGAGCCGCGCACGGCTGATCGGCAATTGGCTATTGAGGCAGTTTGAAAACGTAGACAATCTTGCCGGTGACTCTTACCGCTTGTCCCGACAGCTTGCTCGGCGTAAACCGGGCACGCAATGCAGCCTGAACAGCGCTGTCGCGCAAAGCACCCGGGCCAGTCATGGCTTTGGCCGACGAAACCTTACCGTTCTCATCGATTACTACTTCAACTTCGACTGTGCCCGACGCGTGCATGCGGCGAGCCGTTTCAGGATAGACCGGCGCCGGCAGGCTTATTGCGCTGCCATTGAGGACGCCTCCTGAAACAGGCAGGCGCGAAGGCCGCTCCGGCGGACTCGGCGCATTGTCGACCGTAACTTTCGAATTATTTATGAACGAAACGTTGCGAACGTCCGCGACCATCGGCTGGAACGATTGTCCGGTAAGCGTTATCGGCGAACGACGCGTCATTTGCAATGGCGCGACAATCGTTTGCTGTGGAACTGATTTTACGTTGGCATTTCCGCTGTCTCTCGCCGGTGCCGAAACAACATTGTTCGATGGTTGCAGCATCTTCGTTAGGGTCGCATCGAGATAGTAGGAAATCGTTCGGTAGGTTATTTCAGTGGGCTCAAAACTTATTGCGCCATTCTCGACGATAGCAACTGAAGTCGTCATCTTGGTCCAGTTACCCAGCGAATCATATTCGTATTTGTAAATCTCTTTACTTAGCATCGAGCCGTCGGTTCCCAGCAACGTCATCTCGCTGATGTTGCCTTTGTCATCGTACTTGTAAACTTCGCGACCGGTCGGGGCCGATCCCGCGACCGGAAAATATTGATTAACCGTTTTCGCGCCTTTGAGATCGTATTCCGCGGCTTCCAGCAACACGCGTTTGCCGTTCTCGATTACTTTACCATCAGCACTCGTAACTTTGATGACCTCCGTCCGAATGCGTCTCACCGGTCCGAGCAATCCGTCGCGCCCGCGATCGTTGTCGTTCGCGCCGGCGGAAGTTGGCTGCGGCTGAAAACCGTTTGCCTTGGCTGTCAGTGGGCTCTGCGCTGCGATGACAGCAGTCTGGGTCGCTAGTAACAGAGTCAAAGAGAGAATTCTGCCAAATGTGATCATTGATGTGTGCTCCCGGAAGAAACGGGGAGGCGGTTGTCGTGCAGGCAAGGAGGAACGCCCTCAGGCCGTTCCTAGCCAATACTACTGTGTTGAACTTGGTTTGTCTAGAGCAAACAAGGGCAGGTTGCCGGTGAAAAGCCGAGCCTTTTTGGGGTTTTTGGTTTATGGGATGGACGCAGCAATCCGACTTCCAATTTCGTCGATTGCCCTAATGGGATGGGTCCTACCGGTTGCGTCATTACAGATTATCGAAAACGCGAGGATTTCGCCTGACGTTGTGGTCACGTAACCAGATAACGAATGGTCGTATGTAAGCGATCCCGTTTTCGCGATGATTCGTCCGGCGACGTTGTTGAGACGCCCTTCAAGAGTTCCATCGCGTCCTGCGATCGGCAACGAATCCTGAAAGGTCTTGCTCCACCCGGTCTGCGCAGCGATCGCCAGAAGTCGCGCCGTGCTTTCCGGCGTAACGAGATCCAAACGCGACAGACCCGAGCCATCATGGATTGCCAGCGCCGAGGTGCCGATGCCGTGATCGTTCAGCCACTTTGTGACTACCGCCGTGCCCGCAACGTCGTCGCCGCGCGAAGCATTCTTGCGCGGGTCTGAGTCCGGCGCCGTTGCTCCACGTTCTTTCCCCAACGTGCGGAGAATCAACTCAGCATAGAGGTTGTTGCTTTCCTTGTTTGTCTTACGAACCAGGTCCGCTAACGACGCGCTTTCGATGAATGCCAACTCGACTGCGTTCCGCGGATCAAACTTCTCAGACTCAGCAACGCGAAAGTCGCGGCCACGAACGTCGCCATCAACCTGAATCCCGCGCGCCTTCAGCAACTGTTTGAAGATCGTCGCGGCGTGTAGCGCGGGATTGTGGACAGATAGAAACGCGGAGAATGCTCGACTGCCAATCGGGAACTCACCCCAGACATGAACGTCGTTATTTGAGAGTCCGCGGTTGATTCCGATCGTCGTAGGCGCTTCACGTTCGCCGGTCTTGGCGCTGTTTGTCAGTGCAAAGTAACTATCGTTTGGGTTCACGACCACGCTGGCAGATGCAGATATTTTATTTGCCGGGCCCATCGTTACTTCGACACTGTTTTCGTCGATCGATAGCGCGCTCGGCTCGGCGCCGTAGTACCACTGCAAGTCATTCCACTGCCAGCCATCGCCATGCATCTCACTGCGAAAATAACTTTTATCGCCAACGATGTTGCCGCGGACACGGCGCACGCCGCGCACGTAGAGTTGATCGACCAGCGCCGCCAAGCCTTCCTTTTTCTTCGAATCGAGATCCGGAGCGCCGCGACCGTACAGGATCAAATCACCATCAATCACACCGTTGGCGTCGGGCTGTTTCAATGCGTAGAGGGAAGTCCGCCAACGATAATCGGCGCCAAGCAGATCGAGCGCGACGGCGGTCGTGTAGATCTTCATGTTCGACGCAGGCGTAAAAAGTTTGTCGCCGTTGTTGGAAACCAAAACGCGGCCATCTTTCATTGACACGACGAAAACGCCCCAACGCGCCTGCGCTGAATCGCTCTGCGCGATCACGTCTTCAATGTCGCGCGACAGTGTCGGGTCGAGTCCGCTCGTCTCTCGTTCGGTCGTAAGTTTGGAAGGCGATGAAGTGTTTGAGGGCGTTTGCTTCGCGTTGCTGAAGCTTTTCGCGCCCGCCAGGCAAAAGACAACCGCCACCGCAGCCAACGTGAGCGCGATGATACTTCTACGTTTAGTCATCTCTGCGCTTAGGATGCGAATAGCGTCGCCATGCGTTCAGCCGCCAGCAGCTCGCGCGCGGCGCTGTAAACTTCTTCGACTTCGATTGTGTGAACGCCGTGGCTGAAAATCAGCCGCTTTGAATCGGCGAGCGGAATGTAGGCGTGCGGCGTGGGGCGACCGATTAGCACGACGATCGGGGTGCCTACTGCGGCGGCAATGTGCACGGGCCCGGTGTCGTTCGAAACGAAGACGGCGAGTCGCGCCTGGGCCGCGGCGAGTTCGCCGATCGAAAGCTTCTGGAGAAAAACTGCCGACGAAGGAAACAGACGCCGCATCTCTGACGCCACGGCACGCTCTTCAGGTCCGACGAACACCACGGGCCGCACGCCGTCATTGCGAATCAAGAAGTCCGCGAGTTCTGCCCACTTCCGTGTGGGCCAGCAACGACCGGGATGTCCGGCGCCGGGAAACAAACCGACCAATGGCGCGCCTGATTCCGCCTTCGCTTTCTTCAACATCGAATCGACCGTGCGATCATCATGCGCGCGCGTATTGATCTTCGGAATGCGCGCAGCCTCCGTGATTCCGAGCGGCTTCAGCACGTCCAGATAGCGATCCACCAGGTGCTGATCTGGATCGTTTCGATCGACGGGCGGCTTAGGGCTAAAGTTCGCGAGAAAATCCAACGAACGCCCGGGACGCCGCGCGAACAGACGCTTTGAGGCCCCGGAAAGAAAGCCCATCAAGTTCGTTTCGGAAAAACTGTGCAGGTCGATAACGAAGTCGAACTCGCGGCGGCGGATGTCTTTGACGACGTTAAGAATCCGCAGAATCGCCAGTGGTTTGAATCCGTCGCGCAACGCGACGCGATCGACGGCGATCACTTCGTCGGCATAACCCGACAACTCGACGATTTGCGAGCTGGGTTTTCCGGCGGCGACCGTGATGCGGGCGTGCGGAAACTGCTCGCGAATGGCCCGCAACGCCGGCAGGCTCATCACCACGTCGCCAAGCTGGCCGAAGTCGATTACGAGCATGTTGCGAGGACTAAGTGTCATGGCTGTAGCGCAAACTGCTTTGCGTACTTGCAGGCCGGCAGCGTCACTTCAGATGCTCATCAAAAAACTTCACGCTCGCGTGATATGCGCGCAGCCAATCTTTGTGCAGCAGAAAATCGTGAATCTCGTCAGGGAAAATAAGCTCTTCAAAATAGACGTTGTTGGCGCGTAGACGCCGCACGAGATTCACTGTCTGCGAGAACTCAACGTTGCGATCGTCGTCGCCATGAATCAGCAGCACCGGCGATTTCCATTTGTCTACCGACCCAATCGGCGAAGACTCGCGGGCTACCCGCGCGCGCTCGGCTCCTTCCATCGGCAGAGGCAATCCGCCGACTCGCTGGCCCCAATCGTGCACACCGTGAAAATCAACTCCGGCGGCAAAGATGTCAGAGTTGCGCGCCAGGCCCAGCGCAGTTAGATACCCTCCATACGATCCGCCCCATAAACCAATTCGTTTCTTATCCACGTCGTCGCGATCGCGCAGATACTTCGCGCCGGCGACAATGTCCTGATACTCGGATGCACCGCGCGCGCCGCGATGCTGGGCCATGCGGAAGCCGCGGCCATAGCCGATGCCGCTGCGATAATTCACCGACAGAACCAGATAACCGTGGCTCGCCAGATACTGATTCATCGCGTATGAGTTGTGATAGTAATAAAGATAATGCCACCCCAGCAGCATCTGCCTCACGGGCCCTCCATGCATGAACACGAGCGCCGGCATTTTTCCTGACGCGTTTGCAGGCTTGAATAACTGACCGTGCACCTCAGTTCCATCGGCAGCCTTGAAAATTACCTGTTCAGGTACAACCAGCGTCGCTGAAGGAAAATCGCGCGGCAAAGCCTGCGGCGCCAGCGGTTTCGTGTTTGAACCGTCCATGCGCGCGGTAAATGGCATGAAAGGATCGCGCGCTGTTGAATGAAAGAAAGCGAGTCGTCGGCCGTTATCAAATACCACCGGATACATTTCGACGGTCTCGCCGCTGGTAACTTGTTGGGGAGCGCCGCCCGCGATGTTGACGCGCCAGAGGTGACGCCGATCTACATCGTTCT
>DASXTE010000290.1:0-6908 GCA_036505595.1 Pyrinomonadaceae bacterium | reverse complement strand
ACACCGGCGAAGAGATCGAATGGCGTCTGCCGCTTACGGTTACTAATCGAGATCAGGCAATCGATTTGTCGTACGAAAATTCTTACGAGCGAACGAAGAAATTCTGAAAGCAGAGATCAGATGTCAGAGGTCAGAAGTCAGAAGTCAGAAGTCAGAAGTCAGGGTTAGATTAAGCAAACTGACCTCTGACTTCTGACCTCTGTTTTATGAAGGCATTACGCTACGAACATGGATCGCTGTCAGTCAGCGACGTGCCGAAGCCAGTCGCTGATGGCGAAGCACTCGTGCGCGTCACGCTGTCGGGAATCTGCAATACAGATTTGGAAATCGCCCGCGGGTACGCGGGATTTGAAGGCACGATAGGCCACGAGTTCGTCGGCGTGATTGAAGAATTGTCGGACGCCGCTGCGCTTCTGACGCCGGGCACGCGCGTCGTTGGCGAAATCAACGCGGGCTGCGACGCGTGCGAATTGTGTCGCGCCGGCGATCCTCGTCACTGCGCGAATCGAACTGTGCTGGGCATTGTCGGCCGAGATGGCGCGCATGCGGAGTTGCTCAAACTGCCCGTCGCGAATCTCCTGCCGGTGCCGGATAAAATTTCGGATGAACAGGCAGTTTTCACGGAACCATTGGCCGCCGCGTGCGGAATTCTCGAACGCGTTTCCATCACGGAGGACACACGTGTCGCAGTCGTCGGCGATGGCAAACTCGGACTGCTGTGCGCGCAAGTGCTCGCGACGACGGGCGCGGCAGTAATGTTGATCGGCAAACACGAAAACAAACTTGCGATCGCGGAACGATGCGGAATCGAAACAGCGACGGTCGATGCTGCTGAAAAGCGCAAAGGCCGTTTCGATGTCGTTGTCGAAGCTTCCGGGTCGCCCAGCGGTTTCGCGCTGGCGGTCAACCTCTTGCATCCGCGCGGCGTGCTCGTTTTGAAATCAACTTTTCATGGAAAGACGGAAATCGAAGCGGCGCCGTTGGTGGTCAATGAGATCAGCGTCGTCGGCTCGCGCTGCGGCCGCTTCGCCCCGGCGCTCGAACTGCTGAGAATCGGCGCAATCGACGTTGAGAGCCTCATCAGTGAGGAATTTCCTTTATCATCGGGCGTGCCCGCAATGCAGCGCGCCGCCGAGCCCGGCATCCTGAAGATTCTGTTAAGACCCTGAAACGCGGCTGCTTCTAGTTTTTCCCGGACAGTTTCGGCTATACTGCCCAGACCAGCCCCGGACCAAAAAGAGAGTGGCCTGCTCATTCAATTAAACGCTGTCACGATTTCGAAGGCGGTGACTTATGTTCGAATCCTTTATGCAAACGACGGATGCCGAAAAGTCAATTTTGCGAAAGTTGCGCGTTTGGATTGCGGCTTTGGCCGCGGTCTGCGTACTGACCGGCGTCGGCATTGGCGCGATACTCGCCGGCCGACCGGCCGTAGCGCAAGATCAGATGCAACTCGCGGCGCGTGGCCCGGACGCTTTGTCCGCTTCCTTTGTCGAGATTGCGCGGCACGTCGAGCCGGCGGTCGTGAACATTGACACTTTGCAGGCGTCAGCCGACATTGCCGAAACCGACACCGAAGACAAATCGGAAAAGACGCCCAGCAATCCGCTCTATGAAATGTTTCGGCGCCAGCCGCCGCGGCCGATGCGTGGCGTCGGCAGTGGATTCATCATCGATGCGAAGGGTTACATCGTGACAAACAATCACGTGATCGAAGATGCATCGCGCATTACGGTTAGCCTGTTAACCGGCGAACGCTATCGCGGCAAAGTGATTGGCGTTGATCGCGAGACTGACATCGCGCTGATCAAGATTGAAGCGGATCATGCGCTGCCGGTGATGAAGTTTGGCGATTCAAACGTGGTGCAGGTTGGCGATTGGGTGCTGGCGATTGGTTCGCCGTTCGGTTTGGACCAGACGGTAACTGCCGGAATCATTTCCAAGAAAGAACGCGACTCGCAGGCATTCACCAATTTCCAACGTTTTCTGCAAACCGATGCGGCCATCAATCGTGGCAACAGCGGCGGACCACTGGTCAACATGCGCGGCGAAGTCATTGGCGTCAATTCGCAGATCGCCACGCTAAATGGCGACTACAACGGGATCGGTTTTGCCTTGCCTTCAAACGACGCGAAGTATGTCTGCGATCAGATTCTCGTGAATGGCAAAGTCAAACGCGGCTATTTAGGTGTGACGCTCGATTCAGTGAAGACCGAGGCTGCGCGCGTGTACTCGCTGCCGGATGCGCGCGGCGCGATTATCGCGGACATTCAGGCCGAACGCGACGGTCAGCCGACCCCGGCGACAAAAGCCGGATTGCACGTCAACGACATCGTGGTCGAGTTCAACGGCCAGCCGGTGCAGGATTCGCAGGATCTGATTGCAAAAGTTGCCGGGACTGCCGTCGGCCAGACCGTGAGTCTGACTTTCTTGCGCGACATCGATGGGAAACTCGAGCGGCGCTCGATTAGTGTCGCGCTGGCCGAGCGGCCCGATTTCAACGCTCGCGACGAAACGGTTGCGCCGAAGGACAAGCCGGCCGCGTCAAACAGCAACAGCACGCGCCTGGGATTAACCCTCAGCGAACTCACGGCGCAGTTGATTGCCGATAAGCGTCTAAACGGGGTCAAGGGATTGTATGTGAAGGAGGTTGATCCGAACGGCCTCGCCGCTGATGTTCGCCCGCAGGAAGTGCAAAGCGGAGAGGTTGTCACACGCATCAATCGAGTACCCGTGACGACGCTTGCGGAGTTCCAGCGAGTGATTGATTCGCTGAAACCGGGCGACGCGATCGTTCTGAATCTCTCGCGATTTGATCGGCGCGCCGATCGCATCGTGCAAAGGATTGTTCAGTTTACATACGAGTGATGGGTGAATGGTGATAGGTGATAAGAGGTTTACCTGTCACCCATCACTTATCACCTATCACCAACCATGGTTCAAGCAAAACGAGCTTTGGCTAAGAAAGCCAGGTCACGTCAACCTTCATCAACATCGCGCGCGGACAATTACCACAACTACATCGGCGGCCAGTGGGTGCCGAGCTCGAGCGGCGAATGGATCGAGAATCGAAATCCCGCCGACACCCGCGACTTGATAGGCCGCTTTCCGCGTTCGACCGAAAGTGACGTCGACAAAGCCGTTGCCGCCGCGAAACAAGCATTCGATGGCTGGCGCTTAACTCCCGCGCCCAAACGCGCTGAAATTCTTTTTCGCCTCGGCGAAATCCTGATTCGCGATAAAGAGAAGTACACGCGCGACATGACGCGCGAAATGGGCAAGGTTCTCAAGGAAGCCGGCGGCGACGTGCAAGAGGCAATCGATTGCACTTATTACGCGGCGGGCGAAGGGCGGCGGCTGCACGGGTTCACGACGCCCGCGGAGATGCCGAACAAGTTTGCGATGTGCGTGCGCCAGCCGGTGGGATTGTGCGGTCTGATCACCCCCTGGAATTTTCCGATGGCGATTCCTTCGTGGAAGTTGATGCCCGCGCTGGTTTGCGGCAACACCGTCGTGATCAAGCCCGCCGAAGACACGCCGCTCTCGACCTACAACTTAGTCAAAGCGTGTGAAGAAGCCGGCATTCCACCGGGTGTGGTGAATCTGGTGATGGGCCGCGGCTCAGTCGTCGGCAATCGCATGACGAGCCATCCCGCGATTCGTTTGATTTCGCTTACCGGCTCGACTGAAACCGGCCGCCGGGTGGCGTCCGTCTGCGCCGAGCGCAACGCGATCTGCTCGCTCGAAATGGGCGGCAAGAATGCCATCATCGTGATGGACGATGCTGATATCGATAACGCTGTCGAGGGCGCTATCTGGGGAGCGTTCGGAACTTCGGGGCAACGCTGCACCGCATCGTCACGGCTCATCGTTCATAAAAAAGTTTACAAGCAGTTCAGCAAAAAGCTGGTAAATCGCGCGCAGGCTTTGCGCATCGGCAACGGCGCCGACCGAGCGGTGGATGTTGGCCCGGTCATCAACGCCGCTGCGATTGAAAAGATCATGAGCTATATCGCCATCGGCCAAAACGAAGACAGAGCGACGTTGGCCTGCGGCGGGCATCAACTGACGAAAGGTGAATACGCGCACGGGTATTACATCGAGCCGACTGTCTTTACCGACGTCACGCCCGACATGCGCGTCGCGCAGGAAGAAATCTTTGGCCCAGTCACGGCCGTCATTCCGGCCAGGTCTCTCGATGAGGCGATCGAGATCGCGAACGGCGTTCAGTACGGTCTTTCGGCGGCGATTTACACCCAAGACGTCAACCGCGCTTTCCACGCAATGAACGACACGTACACCGGGATCTTTTACGTCAACGCTTCGACCATCGGCGCGGAAGTTCATCTGCCCTTTGGTGGGACGAAGGGCACGGGCAACGGCCATCGCGAAGCCGGCACGCAGGTGCTGGACATCTTTTCTGAATGGAAATCCGTTTACATCGATTACAGCGGCAAGCTGCAACGCGCGCAGATCGATAATAAGAAAGCGATTGGTTAAGGAGCGCACGCATCCCCTGCGTGCGGTTCGCAGGCATCCTGCCTGCAATTCCTATGAAGACGGGTGCGAAATAGCACCCGTTTTGTTATGTTTGAGCCGCAAATGGACTCATCCCGCATCCGCAATTTCTCGATCATCGCACACATCGATCACGGCAAATCGACGCTTGCCGATCGCTTGCTCGAATTGACGGGCGCTGTAACCGGACGCGAGATGGAGGCGCAGGTGCTCGACGACATGGACCTCGAGCGCGAGCGCGGCATCACCATCAAAGCGCACGCGGTCCGTTTGGATTACAAAGCCAAAGACGGCCAGAAGTATGTGCTCAATTTGATTGACACTCCCGGCCACGTCGATTTTTCTTACGAAGTGTCGCGTTCGTTGTCGGCTTGTGAGGGCGCGCTGTTGGTCGTCGATGCCTCCCAGGGCGTCGAAGCGCAGACGCTCGCGAATACCTACCTGGCGATCGAAAACAATCTCGAATTGATCCCGGTCATCAACAAGATCGATCTGCCGGGCGCTGAACCAGAAAGAGCGATCGAAGAGATTGAGCACTTCATCGGGCTTGGCACGCATAACGCCGTGATGACGAGCGCAAAGACAGGCCAAGGCGTCGACGAAGTCCTGGAAAGCATCGTGCGCGACGTGCCGCCGCCGAAAGGCAACGCCGACGCGCCCTTGAAGGCCCTGATTTTCGATTCGTGGTACGACTCGTATCGCGGCGTGATTGTTTTGTTTCGCGTGATCGACGGCGCGATTCGTCCGGGCATGAAAATTCGCTTCATGACCGCGGGCCGTGACTATCAAGTCGATACGCTGGGAGTGAATCGTCCGCGGCCAACGCCGATCGACAAGCTGGGCGCAGGCGAAGTCGGTTTTCTCACCGCGTCAATCAAAGCCGTGGCTGATGTTCAGATCGGCGATACGATTACCGAAACTGCGCGGCCGACGACTGAACCGTTTCCCGGCTATCAGGAAATCAAGCCGATGGTTTTCGCCGGGCTGTTTCCGGTCGATGCCGACAGTTACGAAGACCTGCGCGATGCCTTGGACAAGCTGAGATTGAACGACGCTTCATTTTTCTACGAGCCGGAAACATCGGCCGCGCTCGGTTTTGGTTTTCGTTGCGGCTTTCTCGGACTGTTGCACATGGAGATCGTGCAGGAACGTCTGGAGCGCGAATTCGATCTCGACTTGATCACGACCGCGCCGAACGTTCGCTATCTCGTGACGACGACCGATGGTCAAACGACTGAGATCGATTCGCCGGCAAAGATGCCTGAAGCTGTGCGCATCGCGAAGATCGAAGAGCCGGTGATTCGCGCCGTCATCCTCACGCCGGACGAATATCTGGGCGGGATTCTGCCGTTGCTGGAAGAAAAGCGCGGCACGCAGAAAGGTTTCGAGTACATCGCGGCGAATCGCGTGATGCTGACCTACGAATTGCCGCTAAACGAGATCGTGCTCGACTTCTACGATCGCTTGAAATCAGTTTCGCGCGGCTATGCTTCTCTGGATTACAACCTCGAAGGCTTTCGCGAAAGCGATCTGGTCAAACTCGACATCCTGGTGGCCGGTGAGCCGGTCGACGCACTTTCGCTGATCCTGCATCGCGACACAGCGGCCGTGAAAGGACGCGCGCTGGCCGAGAAGATGAAGCAACTGATTCCGCGGCAGCTTTTCGAAGTCCCCATCCAGGCCGCGATTGGCAACAAAGTCATCGCGCGCGAAACCGTAAAAGCGATGGGCAAAAACGTGGTCGCGAAGTGTTACGGCGGCGACATCACCCGCAAACGGAAGCTGCTCGAGAAACAAAAGGAAGGCAAGAAGCGCATGAAAAAAGTCGGCCGCGTCGAGATTCCACAGGAGGCGTTTCTGGCGGTGTTGAAGGTGAATGAATGAGCATCCCGCATCACCAAGCCGAATCGAAGCGCTGCTTCTTTGCGCGCGCGCGGAACTGAATGAAGAGCCGCGCGAACGACTGCGTGCGATCGTCTCGGGTAGTTTCGATTGGGATTATTTCTACCGGCTCACACGCAGGCATTCGCTGGTGCCTTCGGCTTATCGGCAACTTGAACACTCCATCAAGGATGTTGTTCCTCCTGACATCCTCCAACAGTTTCGGAAAGACCATCAGGAGAATGCGGTGCGGAACCTGATCTTTGTCGATGAACTGAAGGCACTGCTTGATACACTTGCGAGAACGGGAATCGAAGCAATTCTTTTCAAAAGCCCGCGTTGTGCCGGGGGAATATGAATACAAGGGGTAGCTCCCGTAATCATCAATTGGACCAGCCCAAATTGACCGCATTTTCCGTTCTGTGATAGGTTGCCCGCTATAAAAGACCCGTCGGGATAAACCAAGATGTTGAGCTCTACCAAATTCGTACAAATTAAGTTCCCCTTCG
>DASXTE010000289.1:0-9000 GCA_036505595.1 Pyrinomonadaceae bacterium | reverse complement strand
GTCACCTTCTGTTCGAAAGCGTCGCCAGTGAGCCCGTCATACAGCACCGCTTTGCCCGAAGCGTTCACGATTTCAGGAAGATTGAGTTCATTCGCACGCGCGCCTGCCTCTTCCAGCTTCTTCTTGATCTCTTTTTCTGTCGCGCCATCGAACACGGGCGTCGCGAAGTACAGACCAAGCACGCGCGCGGCCCAGCCGAGGTGCGTCTCGAGAATCTGGCCAACGTTCATGCGCGACGGCACGCCCAGCGGATTCAAAACGATCTCGACCGGCGTTCCGTCCGGCAGGTAAGGCATGTCTTCTTCCGGGAGAATTCGCGCAATGACGCCTTTGTTTCCGTGGCGTCCGGCCATCTTGTCGCCGACCGAAAGCTTGCGCTTCATCGCGATGAAGACCTTCACCATCTTGATGACACCCGGCGAAAGCTCATCGCCCTGACGCAGCTTGGCGATTTTCTCTTCGTAGATGTCCGAGAGAATCTTGACCTGCCGCTCAGTGCGATCCTCGTAAGACTTGACTTCAGTCGCCGCGTCAACGCGCGAACCGGCAATCGAAGCCTTGCGCAGAGTTTTCGGCTCGATGCCTTCGAGCATTTCGCGAGTAATCGTCTCGCCTTTCGGGATGATGGCTTCGCGATTGACAGTTAAGTCGGCCGAAAGCTTGCGACCTTCGAACAGCTCGTAGATTCGTTCGTTGCGCTGTTCGTGCAGGATACGGATTTCGTCTTCAAGGTCGCGACGCAGACGCTCTTCTTCAGTCGTTTCGATCGACAGCGAGCGCTGATCCTTCTCCTGGCCTTTGCGCGTGAAGACCTGAACGTCAACGACCGTACCGTCGATGCCTGGAGGCGAAACGAGCGAAGCGTCTTTCACGTCCGCAGCCTTCTCACCAAAGATTGCGCGCAAGAGTTTCTCTTCCGCCGTCAGTTGCGTCTCGCCCTTCGGCGTGACTTTGCCAACCAGGATCGAGCCCGGCTTGACCTGCGCGCCGATGCGAATGATGCCGCTTTCGTCGAGGTCGCGCAGCATGTTCTCGCCGACGTTGGGAATGTCGCGGGTAATTTCTTCCGGTCCCAGCTTCGTGTCGCGCGCTTCGATCTCCAGCTCTTCGATGTGAATCGAAGTGTAGTAATCCTATTTCACCAAGCGTTCGGAAACCAGAATCGCGTCTTCAAAGTTGTAGCCGCGCCACGGCATAAACGCGACCAGAATGTTGCGACCCAGCGCCAGCTCGCCCCGATCCGTGCACGGACCGTCGGCGATGACCTGACCTTTCGCCACGCGCTCAGCGACGTGAACGATCGGACGCTGATTGATGCAGGTGTTCTGGTTCGATCGCTTGAATTTGATCAACGTGTAGATGTCCGCTGTCACTTCGCGCGAAATCGTGCCGTCAACGTTGTGATCGGCTTTGACGATGATGCGTTCCGAATCGACGTAATCGACGACGCCGTCGCGGCGCGCAATGACCACCGCGCCCGAGTCACGCGCCGTCACGTCTTCCATGCCGGTGCCGATGTACGGAGCTTCAGCGCGCAGCAGAGGCACCGACTGGCGTTGCATGTTTGAGCCCATCAACGCGCGGTTCGCGTCGTCGTTCTCGAGAAAAGGAATTAGCGAAGCAGCGACGGAAACGAGCTGCTTAGGCGACACATCGACGAATTCAATGTCGTCGCGATGCGCGAGAATGAACTCGCCCGCCTTTCGCGCGGCATTGCGCTCGTTAACGATATAACTGTTCTCGTCGAGCTCGATGTTCGCCTGACCGACAACGTGCTTGTCCTCTTCCCACGCCGTCAGATAGAACGGAAACGGTTCATAGCTCGCCTTTCCGTCCGCACCAACTCGCTTGTTCGCCTTCTCGACATCCTCTTGCGGCACGTGATCGTTCGGCTTGAACTTGGTGTCACCGCCGTTGACGACGCGCACGTATTCAACCACGACGCCGCTGTTTACCTTTCGGTACGGCGACTCGATGAAGCCGAATTCGTTGATGCGCGCGTAGCACGACAGAGACGAAATCAAGCCGATGTTCGGACCTTCAGGCGTCTCGATCGGACAGATGCGGCCGTAGTGCGTCGGGTGAACGTCGCGCACTTCGAAGCCCGCGCGCTCGCGGCTCAACCCACCCGGTCCCAGCGCCGAGAGACGACGCTTATGCGTAATTTCCGACAGCGGGTTCGTCTGATCCATGAACTGCGACAACTGTGACGAGCCGAAGAACTCGCGCACCGCCGCCGTGACTGGCTTCGCATTGATGAGATCGCGCGGCATCGTCGTCTGCATTTCCTGATGGATCGACATCTTTTCCTTGATCGCGCGCTCCATGCGTTCGAGGCCGATGCGAAACTGATTTTCCAGTAGTTCGCCCACGGCGCGCACGCGTCGATTACCCAGGTGATCGATGTCGTCAGCTTGATAGATCGGCTTCTTTTCGTCATCGACTGGATTCTTGCGCATCTTCAGGACGTAATTGACGACTTCGAAAAAATCGCTCGCTTGCAGCAGCGGATCCTCGATGCGCTCCCTCTCGGGCTTGCCCATCTTGATGTTGAATTTCAGGCGGCCGACGCGCGAAAAGTCGAACTTGCGCGGATCGAAGAACATGCCTTCGAGCAGGCGATAGGCAGTTTGCACTGTTGGCGGATCGCCGGGGCGCATCTTGCGATAGATTTCGAGGAGCGCATCGACCGGCTTGGTGATCGTATCTTTCTTCAGCGTCTGAGAAACAACAACGCCAACGTCATCGCGTTCCGGGAAGAAGATCGCGAAACTTTGCACGCCGCTCTCGACGATCTCTTGCAGCTTGGCCGCGGTGATTTCATTGTTAGCTTCGAGGATGACTTCGCCAGTTTCGGTGTTGACGGTGTCGGCCGCAGCGTAGGCGCCTTCGAACTGCGACGGCTCGATTTCAACCTCACCAATGTTGGCCTTGCGCAGGCCTTCGAGTGACGTACGCGTGACTTCCTTTCCCTTGCGGATAATCGGATCACCGCCACGACCTTTGATCTCAAAGTCGACTTTCATGCCGACCAGGTTTGTGCGTCCCGCTTCCGGTACTTGCACCATCAAGCGGCCATCTTCGACCCGCACTTCATCGACGACATAGAACGCGCGCAGAATATCTTCGTCAGAGAACGTCGCGTTCTTGACGGCGTCTTCCAGCTGAGAATCACCGCCGAACCCTCTGTTCTTGAATGGCTCGCCCAACCACACGCCCAGCGCGCGCAGGAAAATCGTCGCCAGAAACTTGCGCTTACCGACGCGGACGTAAAGCAGGTTTTTCTGATCGTATTCGAACTCAACCCAAGAGCCGCGATACGGAATGATCTTCGCAACGAACATCGCGCCGCGCTTGAAGAACACACCGGGTGAACGGTGCAACTGCGAAACGATGACGCGCTCAGTTCCATTGATGATGAACGTGCCGTTGTCGGTCATCAAAGGAATTTCGCCGAAGAAAACTTCCTCTTCTTTGATGTCGCGAATCGACTTGATGTTCGTGTCGGGATCTTTGTCGTAAACGGTCAGACGGATTTTGACCTTCAGCGGCACGCTGTAACTCATGCCGCGTTCCTGACATTCTTGCTGATCGTGCTTGTGCTTCAGGCCAACGGGCTCGCCGCAGTTCGGGCATAATTCCGGACGAACCGAATTGAACGTGCCGCAAACGTGACAGAGCGTCTCGCCCGGGCGCAGCGGATCCACCTTGATCTTCGCGCCGCAGTTCTTACAAGCCGCGCGCAGGTACTGGAGACCTTCGAGGTTGCCGCACTTGCACTGCCAGTTCCCGATTTGATACTCGACGAAATCCAGCGTCGCCGTCTCGCGAAAATCCGAAATCGGAAAAACGGATTGAAATACAGATTGCAGTCCAGTGTTCACGCGCTCTTCCGGCAGCAGATCCATCTGCAGAAAACGGTTGTATGAATCGCGCTGAATTTCAATCAGGTTCGGAATCGGCACCGCGGTTTTGATTTTCGAAAAATCCTGCCGCTCGGGCGCCTGACTCGTGCGCCGTCCCAATCCTGTATTCACTGTTTCGAGAAGATTTGCAGACATGAATGCTCCTGATTTCGATGTGCGACAAATTACAAGTTTGAGGAGTTCGCGTTCGCTTACGCCTAAAGACACGTATTCGCGGCTAGGGCGCACAATTCCCTAGCCGCTTCAAAAAGTGAAACGCGCTTGCATCTCTGAAAGTTTTTCGGGAGTAACGCCAGCCCTCAATACTCCCTTAAGTTAACTGCTCAATGATCAAAGGTCAAGTCAAGGGCTCGATCCTTGATGGTCTTTGTACTTTGATCTTTGGTCTTTGAAAGAACCTTGAACCTTTGTTCGGAGAACAAAGACCAAAGTCCAAAGACCAAAGCCCCGTTTTCCGTCAATTACTTCACTTCAACAGTTGCGCCCGCGTCCGCGAGTTTCTGCCGAATAGTCTCGGCCTCTTCCTTGGACACCCCTTCTTTAACGGCTTTCGGCGCAGCTTCAACCAAGTCTTTCGCTTCCTTTAATCCGAGCGCGGTCACTTCGCGAACGACTTTGATGACGTTGATCTTGTTGCCACCAACGGATTGAAGAATGACGTCAAACTCGCTCTTCTCTTCCGCCGGAGCCGCCGCTTCACCGCCGCCCGCCGCCGCGCCCCCCGCCGCCGGGGCGGCCGCAACTGCCGCCGCAGCCGACACGCCGAAGGTTTCTTCCATCAGCTTGACGAGCTGCGAAGCTTCCAGCAACGAAAGCTCCTTGATTTGATCCACTATTGCTTGAATGTCAGCCATGATTATTCACGTTCTCCTGTATCGCTTTGGCGCAAACTCTCAGACTTGAGATTTCAGATCCGAAATCTGTAAGAGGTCGCCATTTCTATGGCAGCGGTTGCGGCTTGCATCACCGCGACTTTTGCCGTCCTCGGCCGTCCACTGACAGACGACCGCAAAATCATTTCGAATTTCGCAATTCGACTTTCGAATTTCTTTATGCGCCGGCAGCTTCCTTCTGCGCACGCACCTGATCCATCACCACCGCGAGATTGCGCGGCACTGCCTGAATCACTGTTACCAGTCTCTGCGCCTGCGCGTTGATCAGGAACAGCATCTTCGAGATCAATTCCTCGCGCGCCGGCAGATTCGCGATCGCTTCAACTTCCTTCAGCTCGACGACCTTGCCTTCGACAAGGCCGACTTTGAAGCTGAAAATCTCCGTGTTCGCTTTCGTAAACTTTGAAATCGCTTTCGACAAACCGACGGGATCGGTTGTGCTCAGTGCGACCGCGGTCACGCCCTTGAATTCGTCGGCCAACGGCTCAATCGGCGTGCCCGCTGCGGCCTTCCGCGCCAAAGTATTCTTGACGACCGAATAGCTCACGCCCGCTTCGCGCAGTTGCCGCCGCAGTTCCTGGTCTTTCGCGACCGTCATGTTCTTGAAACTGACCAGCATCGCGGCGTTTGCGGTCTTGAATTGCTCGGCCAGCGCTTCGAGATCTTTCTGCTTTTCTTTTCTGGTCTTCATTACAACTCCTTATCTCGCGAACGCGGTCTCATCAAGCAGGATGCCCGGGCTCATAGTCGAGGCAAGGTTCACTTTTTTCATGTACTTGCCTTTGGCCGTTGATGGCTTTGCTTTCGCCACCGCATCGATCAAAGCGCGCGTGTTCTCGACGATCTTGTTTTCGTCAAAGGAAACTTTGCCGACCGCCGTGTGGATGACGCCAGTCTTGTCGACGCGATACTCGACTTTGCCGGCCTTTGTTTCTTTGACAGCGGTTTTCACATCAAACGTAACCGTGCCCGTTTTCGGATTCGGCATCAGCCCGCGCGGGCCAAGCACCTTTCCCAGTCCGCCAACTAGCCGCATCATGTCTGGCGTGGCGATCACCGCGTCAAATTCCAGCCAGCCGCCCTTAATCTTGTCGACCATATCCTGGCCGCCCACAAGATCGGCGCCGGCTTCCTCGGCTTCTTTGATCTTGTCGCCTTGCGCGATCACCAAAACCTTTTTCGATTTGCCGAGGCCGTGCGGCAGAACAATCGTGCCGCGCACAAGCTGATCGGCTTTGCGCGGATCTACTCCGAGCCACATCGTCAGCTCAACCGTCTCGTCGAATTTCGCAAACGCGATCTCTTTCAGCTTTTTGACCGCGTCATCCAAATTGTATTTGCGCCCTTCCTCGAGCTTTTCCGCGGCGGCGCGATATTTCTTTCCGTGCTTTTTCATTTCTTAACTCCGAGGTGCAAACGGAATTGCCGATTTCTAATTGCCGATTGCCGATTTTGGCAACCCAACTGAATTTCAATTCCTCCCTCTCAAAACCGAACATCGTTCGCCCGCTCGTCAAATTGGCAATCGACAATCGGCAATTATTCCACCGTTAGTCCCATCTGCCGCGCCGTGCCCTCGATCGTGCGAATCGCGCTTTCGAGGTTCGTCGTGTTCAGATCGGGCATTTTCGTCTTCGCGATCTCTTCAACTTTCGCGCGCGAAATCGTGCCAACTTTTTCCTTCTTGGGATTTCCTGCGCCCTTTGCGATTCCTGCTGCTTTCTTCAACAAGTCCGCAGCCGGCGGCGTCTTTGTTTCAAAAGTGAACGAGCGATCGGCATAGACCGTGATCACCACCGGAATTTTCATGTCCGGATCCATCTGGGCAGTCTTCGCATTGAAAGCCTTGCAGAACTCCATAATGTTGACGCCGTGCTGGCCAAGCGCCGGCCCAATCGGTGGCGCCGGATTAGCTTTGCCCGCCGGCACTTGCAGCTTGATATAACCTGAAATCTTCTTTGCCATTACTCTTCTTCCGTAAACGTAACTTTTTCCACGTCGAGAAAATTCAACTCGACCGGCGTCGAGCGACCGAAGATCGTCACGGTCACTTTAAGCGTCGACTTCTCTTCGTTAACTTCTTCAACTTTGCCGGTGAAGCTCTGGAACGGCCCGGACTTAATGCGCACAGTTTCGCCGGCCGCGTACGAGAACTTCGGCTTCGGCTTCTCAGCCGCCGCCGCTTGCTGATTCACGATCTGATCGACTTCCTCCGCGGTCAGCGGCGTCGGATGCTGACCTCCAACAAACCCGGTGACCTTCGGCGTCGAACGGATCGTGTGAAACACGTCGTCTGGAATATGACCGCGCTCGTCGCAGTCGATCTCGACCAGCACGTAACCCGGATAAAACATGCGCGACGATTCGATGCGCTTGTTGCCGCGCATCTCGACCACTGTCTCAGTCGGCACTAGCACCTGGCTGATCGCATCTTCGAGAGGCGTACCCGCCACACGAGCTTTCAGGCTTTCGCAAACCTTCTTCTCGTGTCCCGAATACGTATGAAGAATGAACCACTGCTTCATAAAATCGTTTTCAGCCTCCCAACAAGGTGCGCAAGTGATCAATCAAGAATGCCCACACGCGATCCACCGCAAACAGGTAAAGTGCGAAGAAAACAACCGCCACCAGAGTGATGATGGTGGTGTTACGCACCATGTTCATGCCCGGCCACGAAACGCGGCGCATCTCTGCGCGCGTGTCATGAAGAAACTGACGGATGCGCGCGAATAAACCTGCTTCCGCTGTGGTTTTCTTTGGACGGCGTTCGCCGCCGCCACCCGATGATGGGCGCGCACCTGTCGTCACTTTCGCGGGCGGCGCGCCGGACGGCACATCGGACGTCTCTTCTAGGGCTTCCGCCTCGGGTTCGATTACGTCGTCGCTCACAGTAATTTTTCCGAACTTCTTCGCCACTCTGGTTTCGCGCTTCAACTGGCAGGGGTACCAGGATTCGAACCCGGACTTTCGGTTTTGGAGACCGACGTGCTAACCGTTGACACTATACCCCTTCATCTAAGGATGAATTATGAAGGATGAATTAGCTGTGTTTCATCCTTCCGCCTTCATCCTTCCTACTTAGTTTCCTTGTGCGATGTGTGCTTACGGCAGCGTCGGCAGAACTTGCTGAACTCCAAACGCTCAGTCGTCGTTTTCTTGTTCTTCGTCGTTACGTAATTGCGGCTCTTGCAATCACTGCACTGCAACACAATATTGTCACGCGGCATAGCACAAATCCTTTTTCTTACTCCACGACTTCGGCGACGGTGCCGGCGCCGACGGTGCGGCCGCCTTCACGAATCGCGAAGCGCAAACCTTTCTCCATCGCAATCGGCGCGATCAACTCGATGTCCATCGTCACATTGTCGCCCGGCATCACCATCTCCACTCCCGTCGGCAGATTCGCCACGCCGGTAACATCAGTTGTCCGGAAGTAAAACTGTGGACGATAGCCCGTGAAGAAAGGTGTATGTCGACCGCCCTCTTCCTTTGTTAGCACGTAAGCTTCCGCCTTGAACCGCGTGTGCGGCGTGATCGAACCCGGCTTCGAAATCACCTGCCCGCGCTCAATGTCTTTGCGGTCCACACCTCTTAACAGCAAACCCACGTTGTCGCCCGCCACTCCTTCATCCAGGAGCTTGCGGAACATCTCGACACCAGTGACGACAGTCTGTCTGGTAGGACGTATGCCGACTACTTCCACAGCTTCATTGACCTTGACCTTGCCACGCTCCACTCTTCCCGTGGCCACTGTGCCGCGCCCCTGAATCGTGAAGATGTCCTCGACCGGCATCAGGAATGGCTTGTCGATGTCGCGCGCCGGTGTCGGAATGTAAGAATCAACTGCGTCCATCAACTCCAGGATGCTCTTCTCCCACTGCTCGTCGCCTTCTAAGGCTTTCAAGGCGGAGCACTTGATCACCGGAATGTCGTCGCCCGGAAACTCATAAGCACTCAAAAGCTCGCGCACTTCCAGCTCCACCAGCTCCAGCAACTCCGGATCGTCCACCGCATCCACCTTGTTCAGGCAAACCACCATCGCCGGCACGCCTACCTGACGAGCCAGGAGGATGTGCTCGCGCGTCTGCGGCATCGGACCATCAGTCGCCGCCACCACCAGAATCGCCCCGTCCATCTGGGCCGCGCCCGTGATCATGTTCTTCACATAGTCGGCGTGACCG
>DASXTE010000288.1:0-2997 GCA_036505595.1 Pyrinomonadaceae bacterium | reverse complement strand
TGACCGAACAGGCCGTGCGTGTCTTGCGCGAGGTGGCAAACATTCACGGCCATAACTTTCTGTTCGAGGAATATCCAGCGGGCGGCGCCGCGATCAAGACGGCGGGCTCGCCCTTGCCGCGTGCGACGCTCGATGCCTGTCTCTCAGCCGACGCCGTAATGTTGGGGGCCGTCGGCACGCCGGAGTTCGATCACCTGCCCTTCGACAAGCGGCCGGAAGCAGGCCTGCTCCAATTGCGGCAAGGGCTTGGCGGTTTCGCGAATTTGCGGCCGGTGAGTTCGTATCGAGCGCTCGCTGACGCGTCCCCTCTTCGTCGTGAAATAGCTGAGACAGTCGACATCCTAATCGTGCGCGAATTGCTCGGCGGCCTTTATTTCGGCGAACCTCGCGGCATTTCTTCGCAGAATGGCAATTCTGTCGCATTCAACACCATGCGTTATTCCGTTCCGGAAATCGAGCGTGTGACCCATATTGCTTTTGAAGCCGCGATGAGGCGCCGGCGTAGAGTGACTTCCGTGGACAAGGCCAACGTACTCGAGACGTCGCAATTGTGGCGGCAAACCGTGACGCGCATCGCGGCGGATTATCCGCAAGTCGAACTCGACCATCTCTACGTTGACGCGGCGGCGATGCACTTGATCACGAATCCGCAGCGGTTCGATGTGATGCTGACGGAAAACTTGTTCGGAGATATCTTGTCCGACGAAGCGTCAGTGATTACCGGCTCGCTCGGCATGTTGGCGTCGGCGACGATCGGCGGAGCGGTGGATTTGTACGAACCGGTTCACGGTTCGGCGCCGGACATCGCCGGCCGCGGCGTCGCAAATCCGCTCGGCGCGATTGCGTCTGTGGCAATGCTTTTGCGCTACACGGCGCATTTGGATGACGAAGCGAACGATATTGAAGCCGCGATTGCTGACGTACTCGACGCCGGCTATCGGACAGTCGACATCGCGCGTGGCGCAGCAGGCCAAACGGTGAGCACTGTAGAAATGGGCAAACTGATAGCGGAGGCAGTTGCCGGTGTCGCGGACATGCGGCACGCTTATCATGCGGTCTAGAAAAGCGAACTTGGTACTTGGTGCTTTGTGCTTGGTGTTTAGCAAAGGTATGGCAAAACGTCTTCGGCTCAACTTGCAGTAAAGAACCAATTACAAAGCTCAAAGTACAAAGACCGTCTGCCTTTCTATGCCTCGTACACTCTTCGAAAAAGTTTGGGACGCGCATGTGGTTCGCTCAACCGAGGGCGAGCCCGACTTGCTTTACATTGATCTTCATCTGGTTCACGAAGTCACTTCGCCGCAGGCATTCGATGGTCTGCGCGCCGCAGGACGAAAAGTCAGACGTCCAGATTTAACCGTGGCTACAATCGATCACAATGTGCCCACGACCGATCGTTCGCTCCCAATAACCGATGCAGTCGCCGCGAAACAGATCGAGACGTTGCGCTGTAACTGTGTCGACTTCGGAATCCAGCTCTTCGATATCAATTCAAACGAACAAGGCATCGTGCACGTAATCGGGCCGGAACTTGGGCTGACGCAGCCGGGCATGACGATCGTGTGTGGCGACAGTCACACCAGCACGCACGGAGCGTTTGGCGCGCTCGCATTCGGCATCGGCACCAGTGAAGTCGAACACGTTTTGGCGACGCAATGTCTCCCTCAGACCAAGCCGCGCACAATGTTGATTCAAACCCAAGGCCGATTGTCGGACGGTGTGACGGCAAAGGACCTGGCGCTGGGAATTATTGGGCAGATTGGCACTGACGGCGCCAGCGGTCACGTGATCGAATACGCCGGCGAAGCGGTGCGCGCCCTCTCGATGGAAGGCCGGATGACGCTCTGCAACATGAGTATCGAAGCAGGAGCGCGAGCGGGAATGATCGCTCCGGACGAAACAACGTTTGCCTACGTGAAAGGTCGCCCGTTTGCCCGGGACGGCGCGAAGTGGGAAGAAGCGTTGAGATACTGGCGGACACTTGCTAGCGATCAGGAAGCCAGATTCGATCGCGTAATTCAGATAGATGCTGGCCAGATGGAGCCGCACGTAACCTGGGGGACTAACCCGGGCATGGTCGTGCCGGTTTCTGGTGTTGTCCCCGATCCCAGGGAAACAGAAAGCGATGCTGATCGCTGTGCGGCCCAGCGAGCCCTGGAATATATGGCTCTCGCCCCGCGTACCAGAATTGAAGATATTCAAATCGATCGAGTCTTTATCGGTTCTTGCACTAATGCCCGCCTCGAAGACTTACGGGCCGCAGCCCGGGTGGTTAAGGGATATCGAGTTGGCGATTCCGTCCGCGCGATGGTTGTGCCCGGGTCACAGACAGTGAAGCGTGCCGCGGAATGCGAAGGTTTGGATCATATCTTCCGCGAAGCCGGTTTTGAATGGCGCGAAGCGGGTTGCTCAATGTGCCTCGGCATGAATCCAGACATCCTGCAACCGGGCGAACGCTGCGCCTCGACCAGCAATCGCAACTTTGAAGGAAGACAAGGTCGTGGCGGACGTACGCATCTCGTCAGTCCGGCGATGGCCGCCGCGGCTGCAATTACCGGGCACTTTACCGATGTACGAGAATGGCAATTCAAATGAAGAAGCTGTCCGTAGCCCGCAGTCCGTAGTCAGTTGTTCAAGCTTCTCGTAGCTTCTTACTTCGGCAAACACAGACAACTAACAACTGACAACTAACAACTGACAACTGACAACGAACAATCTCTTATGATTCCCTTCCGTATCCACACCGGTCTGGTGGCGCCGCTTGAGCGAGCTAACGTTGACACGGACCAGATTATTCCAAAGCAGTTTCTCAAGCGCATCGAGCGCACCGGTTTTGGCGAGTTCTTATTCTACGATTGGCGGCGTCTGCCCAACGGCGAAGTTGATCCGTCATTTCCCCTGAATGAGCCGAAGTATAAAGGCGCATCGATTCTCGTTACTGGGAAGAACTTTGGCTGCGGTTCATCGCGCGAGCACGCGCCGTGGGCACTCGCTGAT
>DASXTE010000287.1:0-17350 GCA_036505595.1 Pyrinomonadaceae bacterium | reverse complement strand
GCAATCAGATCCATGCGCACGCCGTCGCCAATCGCTTTCGCCACGCGCGTCCCGAACACCGCGAAGGCCACGAAGTTGAAGAACGCCGCCCAAACAACAGCGACCGCCGGCGACAACACGCGCGTCGAGACCACCGTCGCGATCGAGTTTGCTGCATCATGAAATCCGTTGATGTAGTCAAAGATCAGCGCAAACGTGACCAGGACGAGGACGAAGGCGAAGGTGGCGGACATAGGAAAGTTATGAGTGATGAGTTATGAGTGACCGCTGTGATGAACGGATAATGCTTTTACTCATCACCCGTCACGCATCACTCATCACTTAATTTTCTTTACGTGTGCTTGATGATAACGCTTTCGATAATATTCGCGACGTTCTCACAACGATCGACTGCGGCTTCCAGCTTTTCATAAATCTCTTTCCACTTGATGACGGTCATCGGATCGCGCTCCTCATGGAACAATTCAGCAATGGCCGCATGATAAATATCGTCGCCGTCGTTCTCGAGCCGATGAATTTCAACCAGCCGTTGCGTGATGTTCTTCGGCTTTTGCAAAGTTCCCACGATCTCGCGCAGTTGTTCGGCCATGCGCTCAAGCACGCCGGCGAAGTCGTGCGCGTAATCGCGAATCTCGCCAATGTCGAAAATGATGATTGCGCGCGCCGCATCGTCGATCAGGTCCACAATGTCATCCAGAGCGCTGGACATCAGATAGATGTCTTCACGATCGAACGGTGTGATGAAAGACTTGTTCAGCTTTGTCGAGACGGTATGCGTCAGCTCGTCGCAGGCGTGCTCCAGACGCTTAATCCGCTGTGAGTATTCCTTGTAGTTCTCAGGCTTGTCAGCGAGCATCTGCTTCAGCTCGCGCGCCGCGTCACCGATGTAGACCGTCATCTGAATAAACAGATCAAAGTACTGCTCTTCTTTCGGAATGAGGTTCAGAATTCCCATTCGATTTAATCCTTCACGTGCGGTGATTTCGAGATGCGCAATATAGCCGACGACTTCTGCAATGTCTACGCGCGTTTGTCGCTGGCGGTCCGTGCGGATCGGCTTATTCACTTCGATTTCACGCGCATTTAAGCCGCTTGTAACACGACTCTCCTAAATTTCCGCTTCTGATCGAATCTAAGTCAGGAGTCAGCAAGATGTCTATCTCGACGAAAACACGGGCGCTTCTGTTAACGCTTGCCTTCGTGCTCGCGACCGGTGGACTGGCCTGTAACGGCGGAAGCGGCGGCAGCCAGGTCACGCTGCGAGGCGCGGGCGCGACTTACCCGAATCCGCTCTATCAAAAATGGATCAGCGAATACGGCAAGCTTCATGCGAACGTTCGCATTGACTATCAATCGATCGGCTCAGGTGGCGGGCAAAAGCAAATCAGAGAGCAGACGGTGGATTTTGGCGCGAGCGATTCGTTTATGAGCGATCAGGACCTGAAGAGCGCGCCGGGCGAACTCTTGCACATTCCGATGGTTCTTGGCGCGGTGGTGATCACCTATAACTTGCAAGGGATTTCGCAGCCACTGCATTTCTCGCCCGACGTAGTGGCGGATATTTTTCTGGGAAAAATAAAAAGGTGGGATGACCCTCGGATCAAAGCTGATAACGCCGGCGTGAATCTTCCCGCGGCGGACATCACAGTTGTCCATCGTTCGGATGGCAGCGGCACCACCGGGGTATGGACAGATTATCTGGCGAAAGTCAGTTCTGAGTGGAAGCAAAAAGTTGGAGTTGGCACATCGGTGAATTGGCCGGTCGGCCAGGGCGGCAAGGGCAATGAAGGCGTGACAGGGCAAGTTAAGAATCAGCCCAACACAATCGGCTATGTCGAGTTGATCTATGCATTACAAAACAATCTGCCGGTCGGTCTCATCAAGAACAAATCCGGCAACTTCGTCCCGGCCAGCCTCGATTCCGTAACCGCAGCGGCCACCGGCGCGCTCGCCAACACGCCCGATGATTTGCGCGTTTCAATCACAGATTCTCCCGGCGCTGATGCTTACCCGGTCTCGAGCTACACCTACATCCTCGCGTACAAGGATCAAAAAGATGCAGCCAAGGGCAAAGCGCTGGTTGATTATCTGTGGTGGTGCATTCATGACGGCGAGAAATTTGCCGGCGAACTGAAATATGCGCCACTTCCCGACGAGATCGTCAAACGCGCCGAAGCGAAGATCAACTCGATTACCTCCGGAGGAAAGCCCTTGCGATAAGCGAGATGTCCGACAAACTTTAGTTTGTCGTTCCGTGTTTTCCGCGAACCCTCGATCAGCAAATGCATCAAGTCGCGAAAGCCAGCGACAAACTGAAGTTTGTCGGACGATTACGCAGGGCACTATCGCCGACTGGCAACCTCGGCGACGGTGTTTTTCGTCTGCTAATGTTCGCGGCGGCGTTGCTGGTCGTTTTGATCGTGCTGGGCATGATCCTGGGTTTGGCTTCGCACTCAGGACTCTCACTCAAACAATTTGGGTTCGGCTTTCTGCGCAGCAGCGTTTGGGATCCGGTCAACGGACAATTCGGCGCGCTGGCGTTTATCTACGGCACGGTGGCGTCGTCTTTGATTGCGCTGCTTATTAGTGTGCCATTGTCGCTCGGAATCGCAATTTTTCTGGTCGAACAAGCGCCGCCCGTCATTGCGCGTCCGATTATATTTCTCGTCGAGCTGCTCGCGGCCATCCCTTCAGTTGTTTACGGATTGTGGGGAATCTTCGTGCTCGCGCCTTTTTTGCGTCAACACGTCGACCCGTTCCTGGCGCGTTGGTTCGGATCGCTGCCATTTTTTCAGGGACCAATTACCGGAATCGGTTTGCTGACCGGCGGCGTGATTCTGGCCATCATGATCACGCCGATCATTTCCGCGGTTGCGCGCGACGTGCTGGCCGCCGTGCCCAACACGCAACGCGAAGCGGCGCTGGCGCTGGGCGCGACAAAATGGGAGACGACGTGGGTGGTTCTGATTAACGGAGCGCCGGGCATCGCCGGGGCGATCATTCTCGGACTTGGGAGAGCGCTCGGCGAAACGATGGCCGTGACGATGGTGATCGGCAATCGGGCGGAGATTAGTCTTTCATTGTTTCAGCCGTCGTACACCCTGGCGTCCGTGATCGCAAACGAGTTCACTGAAGCAACCGGAGACGTTTACCTGAGCGCGCTTATTGAATTGGGACTGATTCTGTTCCTGGTGACGTTTGTGGTTAATGCGATTGCGCGAATACTGGTGTGGCGAGTGACGCGCACCACTTCGGAAGCTGTCATGGCCGCATGATTATGAGACTTTCTCGATCGGATCGAACGCGTCGCACAATCAGCGCAGTGATGACCGGACTTACGGCGCTGTGCACCATCGTGGCGGTGGGCGCGCTCATGATTATCCTTTGGTACATCGCGAGAAGGGGCATTAGTTCGATAAACCTTCGCTTTCTGGTTGAGACGCCGAAACCGGTCGGCGAAGGCGGCGGCATCGGAAACGCGATTATTGGTTCGGCAGTATTGTTGGCGCTGGCTTGTGCGGCCGGCATTCCGCTGGGCATCGCGACCGGCGTTTATCTTTCCGAAGTCGGCCGTGGCTGGTTTGCATCGGTGGTGAGGTTTCTCGTTGACACGCTGACGGGGATACCGTCGATTGTCACCGGCGTGTTTGTCTACGCGGTGGTGGTACTTCGCATGAAGCACTTTTCAGCGTACGCGGGTGGCATCGCCTTGGCGCTAATCATGATTCCAATTGTGGCGCGCACAACCGAAGAAATGATTAGGCTCGTGCCCCACAGTTTGCGCGAAGGCGCGCTCGCGCTTGGGGCCCCGCAATGGCGAGTCATCCTCGGAGTTGTCATTCCCGCGGCGGCGTCGGGAATTGCGACCGGCGCAATGCTCGCCATCGCGCGCGTCTCGGGCGAGACGGCGCCACTGCTGTTCACCGCGTTCGGCAGCCGTTTTTTCCCGCGTGGCCTTGATGAGCCAATCGCTTCGCTGACGGTCCAGATTTACAACTATGCGATTTCGCCGTACGACGAATGGCATGCGCAAGCGTGGGCGGCAACGCTGGTGCTAATGACTTTGATTCTCGGCATCAGTGTGACGGTAAGGTTTTTCACGCGGAAGAAGTTTTAGTAGTGGCGATGTCCACACCAACAACCATGATGACGCCGAAGTTCGATATCAGGAGCAACTCTGTCTCGACTTCGCAGGCGGCGAAAATCTCGGTCAGTAATCTGAACTTCTTCTACGGCCGCAACCAGGCCTTACACGACATCTCGATACAATTGCCTGAACGAATGGTGACGGCTTTCATCGGGCCATCGGGCTGTGGCAAGACGACTTTTCTGCGGACGTTGAATCGCATGAACGATGTCATTCCGGGGACGCGCGTGGAGGGCGAGGTGCTAATCGATGGAGAGAACGTCTACGCGCCGGGAGCCGACGTCGTCGAACTGCGCCGCAAAGTCGGCATGGTTTTTCAAAAATCGAATCCGTTTCCGAAAACGATTTTCGATAACGTCGCGTACGGCCTCAGAATCAATCGCGTGACGTCGAATCGGGCTGAACTCGCAGAGAGGGTGGAAGAAGCGCTGACGAATGCGGCGCTTTGGTCGGAAGTGAAAGATCGCCTAAATTCATCGGCGCTCGGCCTTTCGGGAGGTCAACAGCAACGGCTCTGCATCGCGCGCGCCCTGGCTATTCGGCCGGAAGTGATCCTGATGGACGAGCCGGCTTCCGCGCTCGATCCAATCGCCACGTCGAAGATCGAAGAGTTGATTTTTGATCTGAAGAAGCAGTACACAATCGCCATCGTCACGCACAATATGCAACAGGCGGCACGCGTTTCGGATTTCACCGCGTTCTTTTTGCTGGGTAAACTGATTGAGGTAAACACGACGGAAAAGATGTTCACGAATCCGAACGAGAAACTGACAGAGGATTACATCACCGGACGGTTTGGTTAACGATGGAAGTTCACAGACATCTCGACGAGGAATTGGACCGGCTGCGCGACACGGTCCTGCTTTTGGGCGGCGAGGCTGAGGCTGCCTTACGTCGCGCGATACACTCATTACTGGACCGTGATGTCAACGCCGCTCGTGAAGTGCTGGAGCACGACGATGTTATCGATGAACTGGAGGTCGAAGTCGATCGTCAGTGCATCGATATTTTCGTGCTGCGCCAACCGGCCGCGCGCGACCTGCGCTTCGTAATGTCCGTCGCGAAGACGGCGCCGCTGCTCGAGCGAATCGCCGATCACGCCTGCAACATCGCGCGCTCTGCGATCGATTTGACGCACGAGCCGGAACTCAAAAATCAAATTCGTATCGCGGAAATGGGCGAAATCGCCTCGTCGATGCTGGCTCAGGCCCTCGATGCATTTACGAGATCCGACGCCGCCGCGGCGCGCGAAATTATCAAACGCGATACTGAGATCAACGATCTCTACAACGAGATCTTTAGTGAGCTCATCGGGATGATGGTTACCGCGCCGGCGACGGCCACGCGCGACGCGCGCCTGCTGTTGGTGGCGAAGCACCTCGAGCGCATCGGCGATTACGTGACGGACATCAGCGAGTTGACGGTCTACATGGCCGAAGCCGCCATCATTAAACATCAACGCGGAAACCTGTAGACTGCGCCGTGGCAATGAAACGCGCGTTAATCATCGAAGACGATCCGGACATCGCCGAGACCGTCCGATATAATCTGGCGTCTGAAGGTTTCGCGACGCGCGTGGCGCTGACCGGCGAAGAAGGATTATCACTCGCACTCGATCCTAAAAACGCGCCTTCCCTTATTATTCTCGATTTGATGTTGCCCGGCATGAACGGCATGGATTTGTGTCGTCGCTTGCGCCGCGAAGATCACACGCGCCGCACGCCCATCATCATGCTGACCGCGAAAGCATCGGAATCTGATCGCGTTGCCGGGCTGGATCTTGGCGCCGACGATTACATTGCTAAGCCATTCTCGGTGCGCGAGCTGCTGGCGCGCGTACGTGCGGTGCTGCGACGCGCGGACGAAGCGACGCCCGAGCTTTACGATGATGGCCGGCTGACGATCGATTTCGACGATGTGCGCGCATCGTGTAACGGAGTCGCGGTGAAGCTGACTAACAAAGAGTTTTCGCTGCTTTCTGCCTTGGCGAAAAAACGGGCGCGGGTGGTTACGCGCCAGCAACTGCTGGATCAGGTATGGGGCTACAGCTATTACGGCGACGCACGGACACTTGACGTCCACATTCGCCGGCTGCGGCAGAAACTAGGCACTTGTGGCGACTGCATCGAAACAGTCGTTGGCGTTGGTTATCGATTTATCGGCTGCGCTTCCGATGCCATGCGAGAAAATGCTTGATGAATCGTCTGCTCCTCCTGCTCTTCATCATCGCTGCGTTCGTGATGCTTGCCGCGGGCGCATTTCTCGCGTCGCGTCTGCTGATCGCTTCGGGGCTGGCGCTAATGTTTGGTCTTGCTGTAGGGATAGCATTACGGCGCAAAACTGGTGGGCCAAACTCAGAACAACCATCCGCCGACGCAGAAGATTTACACCCAAAGCTGCTTGACGTTGCGCTGAACGAAATGCGCGAGGGCGTGGTGGTCATCGACACCGACATGCGTGTCGTCGCCTTCAACCGGGCCGCCCGAAGTCTTTTCACCAGCGAAGATCCAATGCGGGCTCGCCTAACGGAACTCACGCGGAATCCGGCAATTTACGATGCCTTCCTTGACGCTGTGCAGGGCAAAGAGCGCGACGGCGTCAGGGTCGAAACTTACGGGAATGGGCATAAGGTGTTCGATCTGCGAGTCGTTCCCCTACGATCGGCGAGCGGCGGAAACGTTGCGGGCGCCGTCGGCGTTTTCTTCGACATCAGCCGGTTGGAACGGCTTGAGATTGTGCGGCAGGAATTTCTCGCAAACGTGTCTCACGAACTACGGACTCCGCTAACTTCGATTCTTGCGTCGGCGGAAACGCTGGAATCTTCCACCGTCAACAACGCCGCCAGCGACCAACGGTTTCTATCGATCATTCACAAGAATGCGGCGCGCATGCAGCGCCTAATCAACGATCTCCTGGAACTGAGCGCTATTGAAAATCTCACGGTTGACGTCGAGCGCATCAAACTCTATCCACTGGTGGAGGACGCGGTTAATACTCTCTCAGTCGCGGCGGCCGAACGGAAGGTCAACGTGCGAAACCTCGTCGCGAAGCAAGCAGAAGTTTCCGCTGATCCACATCGTCTGATGCAGATGCTCACGAACCTCGTCGATAACGCAATCAAATTCAATCGCGAGGGTGGAACCGTAACAATCGATCATGAGAGTGGCGGGAATGATGTGATCCGTGTGACAGACTCTGGGGAGGGAATTCCTGCACAGCACCTGGATCGACTGTTCGAACGGTTCTATCGAGTCGATCGCGCACGGTCACGGAATCTGGGCGGCACAGGTCTTGGTTTGGCCATCGTGAAACACCTGGCGCGAGCGCATGGCGGTGACGTGAGTGTTACTTCTCGATTGGGCGAAGGCTCTGAGTTCAAAATTCAACTGCCACATTCTTCTGCGTGAGTGACCATCAACTTCTGAGAACAACTTCAATTAAGCGCGCGGTGGAACTCGCCGAAACCGAACGCTTGCAATCCTCCGGACCTTCGAAGAAGCGATTCGGCTAGAACCCGGAGCCTTGGTGGAATTTCCCTGACGACTGCTTGTTCCGGTTCGTTTGGAAATCGCTCGAGCAGTTGTAGTTCAGCGCGGCAGAATTCGCATTCGTCCAGATGTGCTCTGATGAACTCACTCCGGCCAGCCGCCAACTGCGAGCCGACGAACGCAAGCAGCGTCTGCGACGACGGACACTTCGCTGATTTGCCGAAGATGGTCAATGGTAGTGAACGTACGTTTGTCACTCAGTTCCGCCCCTGTTACAGGGCATAGAGACAGCTAATAAACGATGTTTTCCACTTTTAGCTTGCAGTTTTCCTCAGAAAATCGCAAAACAGCCGTAAATGTAAAAACATGTTGCTCATTTTGCGGCCTGTTTGTTAAGATGTCTCTGGAGCCGAGCAGCGGGTTTAGCTGCCGGTTTTCAGCAGCGCGATAGCCCTTGAGCGGTGCTGACCAAACCAGCTTCCCCGCTGGCCGACATCAGAGAGTCGGAACACGCACCGTCTTACCGGGACTTAAAGCCAAAACATAAGACCTCACGCCTAAGCGAGGCGATGTTTCCGTCGAACACGTATAGTCGCGCCCTTCTCACGACCGCTTTAACTGCGATTGCACTTTGACTCAGATCGCCAAATCACAACCTCAAATTCATTCCTATCGGGACCAATCACCACGACCGTGAAATCAATAACTCAAAAGACCTCGTCAGAACCAGCCGTCAATGTTGCTGCTGATGTATCGCGGGCGAAGCGTGCCGCAGAACGCGCTGCGCGAGCAGGACACTGGGTTGAGAGCCTGCGCAATTCGGACGTCAACCGCTTGTGGGCTGAGCTGCACCGCATCGTCAGCAACCATCCCCTGGTGCGCGCATCGCGCAACGCGGGGCTGCTGATCGAGGAAGGCGCCGCCAGCGCCTACACAGATCTGACGCAGGAGTTGTTCGTTCAACTGCTTACGAAAGCTCGCTTTCAGCACTATCTCGACACCAACATGACGGATGCCGAAATTGAATGCGAGATCGGCCAGATCGAATTGACGAATTTGCTCACGGCTGAACTTCGCAAGCGTCACCCGGAAAGTTATCGGCTGGCGCGTCGCATTTCGACGCTGATTCAGTCGAGTTCGAACTTCCGACGTTTCGACAGCAGCGGCACCGCCGACGAACAACACCGACGTTTGGCCGACCGCGTTTACGGCTTGAGCGAATGGCCAGGCAATAAGGCAGGACGAAACTCGCACGAGATGGAGCAGCGCGCGCACATGATTCCGGTCCGTCAGCGCGACACGCGCATGGTTGGTTGCACCGGTGACGCGCAGATCGTCATCAGCAATTCCGATCTTGAAGACCTGATCATTTCTGTCCTGGAGGCGATCGATGCGCCGGCTGATGTCAGAAGCCTGCGTAGCCTGGTGATGTCGCGCCTGCCTGTGATGGACATCTATCTGGTGCCGCTCGGCGGCGATGAAGGTGATGACGGGCCGCATTACGACCCGGCCGACCTGCGCGAGAACCCCGAAGAGAGCCTGCTTCGGCACGAGTCGCAGCGCGAAGCCGCGGGCTCAGTCGACAAATTCTTAACCAACCTGCGCGCGAACGTTCGCGGCAAAATCAAGCAGTACAACCGCATGTTGGGCGTGCTTTGGCACTGCTATTTGAGCCCTGATCACGCGACGCAATTGGAAGTCGCCGCGACATTGGGTGTTTCTGATTCTTTGGTCTCCGATTATCGGCGGCGCATTGAGCAGGAGCTGCGGGCGCTGTCGTTTACGGAAGTCGAAGAGGCGCGCATGTTCGAGTTGGCCCTGCGTGAGCGCGTGCGCGTGATCGTAGCAATGGGCGAAGAAAGCGTTGTTGCATAATCTGCGCCGATTGTTTTGAGACACAATAGAGTATCCGAGAAGCGCAGGACGCCTGCGCTTCTTTGGTTTTACGACCAGGTTGCGAATGATTAGGGCTCAAGCAAACACGAGTTACGAATCGGTCGGCCCTTCACGTGCGCGACGCCAGCCCGTGTGCGCGCCCGCAAGAAAACAGGTGGCCGATCGCTGCACCGATCACGTCGATCCAAAACAACAAGCAACGCTGGACACTGCTGCCAATTTGCAAAGCGGCGTGTCAACGAAACTGAAGAGTGGCCACAGCTTTTCTTATGTGGCCCTTTTCGCCTTCACGTTGGTTCTTTACGCGCGACCAAGCGAGTTCTATCCATCCCCAGTCACAGCGTCAATCGCTCTCGTCATTGGCATCGTCACGCTCGTGTTCTTTGTTCCGACTCAACTGGCTCTGGCGGGAAACTTGAGCGCGCCGTTACCCGAAGTGAAGGTCGTCTTACTCTTCGCGCTGCTTGCCGCAATCAACATTCCGCTGGCGATGAGTCCCGCGGATGCGTCCCAGGTCTTCAGCACCACGTTCATTCGTTGCGTCGTCATCTTCATTGTAATGGTCAACGTAGTCCGCACCCAGGCGCGGCTGAAGGGCCTGCTGTTTCTGGGCGTCGCGGCAGCAATTTGGTTGAGCTTTGCGGCTATTAACGACTATCGCAGCGGTTTGCTGACCGTGGAAGGATATCGAGTAGCGGGTCGAGGCACCGGAATTTTTGGCAACACGAACGACATGGCGCTTCATCTGGTGACGATGTTTCCGATCGTCGCGGCGTTCTTTTTCGGATCGCGTAACAAGATTATCAAAGTTGCGTGTGGGTTATGCGCAGCTTTGTTGATCGCGGCCATTGTCGTTTCGTATTCGCGCGGCGCATTCCTCGGACTAATCGTGATTCTCGTATTCCTCTCGCTCAAACTTGGAAATCAGAATCGCTTTGGGATCGCGGTGGGCCTGGTGATGCTGGCCGGTGCCTTCCTGTTGTTTGCGCCGGGAAATTACGGTACGCGGCTGCTCTCGATCTTCATTCCGAGTCTCGACCCTTTGCAATCGGCTGACGCGCGCCGCGCTGAACTCTTCCGTTCTTTGTACGTCGCTGTGCGTCATCCATTCTTTGGGATCGGGATGGGCAACTACGCGGGCCAGATGTCGCTCCGAGGCCTCGTGACTCACAACTCGTACACGCAGGTCGCCTCCGAAATGGGCTTACTCGCGCTGGTCTGCTATGTAGTGTTCATCATTTCGCCGTTGCGAAAGTTGGCTCAGATCGTGAGAGAGACGCACAGCGGCCGGCACAGCTCTGAGTTCTTTTATTTGGCGGTTGGATTGGAAGCATCGCTGATCGGCTATATGGTTTCGAGTTTCTTTCTGTCAGTCCCTTACGTTTGGTACGTCTACTATCTGGTCGCTTATGCCGTTTGCTTTCGCCGCATTTACGAATCGCAGACGGGCCGATTAGTCGTGGTCCAAAAGCGAAAAGAAAGAAAACGAAATCTGCAGACCGAAAGTTTAGTGCAAACCGCAGAGGCCTAAATCGGCATGGACATCAAATTCGCCACCTCAATAATTTTTTGGCTGACTATCGCGGCGCTGGTTTACACCTACGTCGGATATCCACTGTTGGTTTTCGTCGTGGCGAACGTGCGGCCGCGACGCCATCGCACCACGGCATTTGAGCCATCGGTGAGTTTCATCATCACCGCTTACAACGAGGAACGCGATCTGGCAGCGAAGTTGGAGAACACGCTGGCCCTCGATTACCCGAAGGAGTTGCTTGAAATCATCGTGGCGTCTGACGCATCGAGCGATCGCACCGATGAGATCGTGCAGCAGTTCGCATCGCGCGGTGTGAAGCTTTATCGCCAGCCGCAACGGCTGGGCAAAACGACGGCACAAAACTCCGCCGTCGAGCGCGCGCATGGAGAGATCCTCGTCTTCTCAGATGCGACCACGATGTACCAACCAAACGTTTTGCGCGCGATGATTCCCAACTTCGCAGACGCTACGGTGGGATGCGTTGCGGGGCGGCTGATTTACGTTGACCCGACCGAGTCAAGTGTCGGCCGCGGCGCAGTGTCATATTGGAACTACGAAGTTTTTCTGCGGCGACAAGAGAGCCGCGCATGTTCATTGATTGGCGCCTCAGGCTGCATGTACGCGGTGCGGAAGTCGGCTTACCTGCCGCTCTATCCCGAAGCGCACGGCGATTTTCTGATCGCCACGAAGATGATTCAGCAGGGGCTGCGCACGGTTTTTGAGCCGGAGGCCGTTTGCATGGAAGAGACGAACCGGCGAGTCGATAACGAATTGCGGATGCGCGTGCGCGTCATCACGCAAACGATCAATGACCTTTGGCAGCATCGCGCAATGCTGAATCCGTTTCGCAGCGGGTTCTTTGCCGTACAACTTTTCTCGCACAAAGTGATGCGATACCTGGTGCCGTTCTTGCTGATGATCGCGTTGACTGCGTCCGGCGTCCTTGCGATCGGCTCGCTGATCTACCGTTTGATATTCGCGGCCCAACTGATTTGCTACGGCTGCGCGGTGCTCGGATTGATGTTAGAACGGGCCGGTTTGCGGAGCCGCTTACTCACCTTTCCGCAGTATTTCGTGCTGACGAATTTGGCGTCCGTAATCGCGCTTTATAAGCTGGCGCGCGGAGAACGCTACGCGCGCTGGGAACCGATTCGCGAACCGGCGAAAACAAATCGTACTGGTGATTCTGAGGGAGGCAAGGGCGTAGCAATTGCGAGCTGAAGCACACATCGCGTCAGCACGAATCGTCGATCGCGGCCCTCGACCGAGGCCGCATCGCATTCCAAAAAAGCTGAAGATACTGTGGTTCGCGTACGTGGACTATAACTCCGGTAATGCTCACGGCGGCAATCTCAGATTATTCAACTACGCGAAGGAACTGGTTCGCGACGGTCACGAGGCCCACCTCGTCGTCATGAAACGGAAGACAGATGACCGAATGGCAAAATCAATGTACCTCGAAAGTTTAAAGCGACAGCAGGTCATCACGGATTACCTGGAGGTTGAGTATCGTCACCCCAGATTCCGCGGCAAGCTGGCACACCTGCTGTTCTTTCCAACTTTGAAGAGATTGCTTCTGCGAAAAGATCGGTTGCCAGTCACAGACACAATCAACGAAGAAATAGTCGATAGGCAGATCGATGTGTGCTTATTTTCGTCGCGCGACCTGTTGTTCGTGCTGCCGGAAATTAGTAAGAGTCTTCCCACGATCATTGACTGGGTAGATTCGTACGTTCTTTATCACTCGCGACAGCTTCTCGTTGATTTGCGGAACCACCGCGTTGTTAGCGCGCTTAAGTCGCTATGGTTTTTGGCTGACGCCCTGATCGAGGAGCGTTACAACGGCAAGCAAAGCGCACTCAATTTGACGGTCTCGCGAGTTGATAAGCGCTGCCTGGATTTTGTGAATGGGCGCGCTCGTCGAAACCGCGTCTTGTTGAATGGCGTGGAGCCGCACACCGCGAATCAAATCGTGAAGGTCAGAAATCAAATTATTTTTACCGGGACCATGGACTTCCCGCCCAACTATGAATCGGCCATTTGGTTTATCGATCATGTTTTTCCGCTATTGCGGAAACAGCTTGACGTGAAATTGGTAATTGCCGGTGCAAATCCTGTTGCGGAACTGATAGCCAGAGGAGGCCCGCACATCGAAGTGAAGGGCTATGTTGAGGACCTACGTCACGAAATTGCGCAGAGCGAACTTTATGTGGCGCCGCTCGTTTGCGGAAGCGGGTTTAAGAACAAAGTTCTGGAAGCGATAGCCAGTGGCACCTTCGTTGCCGGCACCAGCATGGCTGTTGAATTTCTCAGCCCCGAAATGCGCGACCAACTAATTGTCGCCGATACGCCGCAGGAATTGGCTGACTCGATAATCGCCTATCTTCGGAATCCAAAGAAATTCGCCGCCAATCTCGAAACCTTGCAGCGAATCGCTACAGAAGAGTTCAGTTGGAAGAGAGCGACAAAGGAACTCGTCGCGCTCGCCTGCGAGGCAGCGACCGCGATTTGAGACGCGATGAATAGGATTAGAGCGAATACGATGAGAGGAATCGTCCCATCTGATTTGTCAGCTGCTAAACCGAACGTTCTGCTCTTGCTCGACAGCTTCGAGATGGGCGGCGCGGAGAGTCAGATACTTTTGCTCGCGCGTTTGCTGATCGAAAGCGGGCGCTATCGAGTACATCTCGCCTGCCTAAACCGGTCGGGTCCGCTTCTGAACGAAGCCGAGCGATTAGGACTGGATGACATTCCTGAATTTCGGCTAAACAATTTTCATGATTGGAACGCCGTCGCGCAGCTTCGTCGCTTCGTCCGTTTTCTGCGACAAAAAAACATCAGCGTCATTCATACGGAGGGTTTTTATACCAACGTCTTCGGAATCACGGGAGCAGCACTAGCGCGCGTGCCCGCGCGTGTGGCTTTTCGTGGTTCTGTAGCCGGCTGGTTAACCCCACGACAGGAATCTCTGGAACGCGCAGCGTTTCGTCTTGCCAGCGTGGTGCACGCGAATTCCGACGCGGTGAGGAAATTCTTGATCCAGCAACGAGTGCCCCCAAGAAAGATAGCGCTTGTTTACAACGGGCTGGATCTCTCGCGTGTCACAGCGTCGCCAAGCCTGACGCGGGCTGACGCGCTGGCGAAGCTTGGTTTGCCGGAACAACCGTCCCGCCGATTCGTAACTATCATTGCGAATTTGCACAATCCAATAAAAGACCATTCGATGTTTCTGCGCGCGGCGGCGCGTGTGCGCGCCGAAGTGCCCGACGCCGCATTTGTAATCGCCGGTGAGGGCAATCTAGTGGAGCAACATCGCGCGCGCGCGCGTGATTTGGGCCTCGAGCGCGACGTTTTCTTCATCGGCAGATGTGATCAAGTGGCAGAGTTGCTTTTCGTTTCTGAAATCGGCGTGCTCAGTTCAAAAGCGGAAGGCTTTTCCAACTCGATTCTCGAATACATGGGCGCAGGGCGTCCCGTAGTCGCTACCGATGTGGGTGGCGCGCGCGAACAAATCATCGAGGGCGAAACAGGTTACCTCGTGGCCGGCGGAGATCATGAAACGATGGCCGCGCGCATCATTTCGTTGTTGCGCGACGAAGACCAGGCGCGCGCCATGGGCGAGCGCGGGCGACAGATTGTCAAGAATAAGTTCTCTGCGGAAGTGCAGCTTGCTGAAACTGAGCGCCTGTATGACGACCTGTTGTCGCGTGTTGTCACTCATCGAAACAAGCAGCACGAGGATCCGCTCCCGGGTCTGGAACCTACTTCGTGACATTACGCCCTCAACCTAGCCACGCCCAAAGACCGTGCCGTCCGAACAACCCAGGAAACGAAAGAGCCCACGCAAGTGGCGAATAATTCTAATCATTGTGATTGGGCTCGCGGCGTTGTGGCCCCTGTTCGCATGGTCTGCCGCACAATTCCTCATCGTCAAAAAGGATTTGGCTGCTGCTGACGCGATTGTCGTACTCAGCGGTTCTTCCACTTACCTCGAACGAACGAACCGGGCCGCGCAGCTTTTTCGTGAAGGACGCGCTCCGATGGTTATTGTAACTGACGAGAAACTGATGAGCAGTTGGTCGCAGACTGAGGAACGCAACCCGTTTTTCTATGAACTCGCCGTGCGTGAATTGGAGCGACAAGGCGTGCCGTCGCAAAACATCCGCGTTGTTTCCGACATCGGCGCCGGGACGTTTCAGGAGTGTTCGCGCATTCGTGATTTCGCGACCGCGCATCGCATTAACCGTCTCTTGCTAGTCACGTCCGCGTATCACACGCGGCGCGCTCTGTGGTCCATGCAACGCGCGTCGGCCGGCAGCAACCTTCAAATCGGCATTGATGGATCACCGCCGGGATGGCTAACGCCGTCGCCGGCCAAGTGGTGGCTGTCTCGCTGGGGCTGGAAAGTGGTCGCAGGCGAGTACGTGAAGCTGATTTACTACCGCCTGCGATATTGAGCGCCAAACGCTCGAATATTCGAAATCAGCTTGAAAAATCGATGGATTCGCGCGGCTCTTACTCCTGTATAATCAATGTGGCTGGAAGCCTACCGCCTGACGAGCCCCTGCCACCGCCTCCCGACTTTCAGATGTTGAATCAGCAGTCACATCAACCGGAGAACACTTCGTCGACCGTTGTGTCGCCGCTTCGATCATCGTCCGCACCAGAGCAGGATCGTTACTTCCGAACCGATCATCTGCAAGCAGATTTGGCTGGACGATCGATGCGCGGCGGGATGCTCACGCTGATTGCGCAAGTCTTGAAGTTTCTGATCAGCACCACCGCGATGATTATTGTCGCGCGACTGCTGACGCCGCGAGACTATGGACTGGTCGGCATGGTCGTCATCGTGATCAGTTTCTTTGGCATGTTTCAGTACCTGGGATTGCCCGCCGCAACCATACGCTGGAAAGAACTGACGCAAGCGCAGGTCAGCAACCTTTTCTGGGTGAACGTGGCGTTGAGCACCACGATCATGTTAGCGGTGCTCGGTTGCGCGCCGTTGCTCGCCTGGTTCTACAAAGAGCCGCGGCTCGTCGGCATTGCCGCCGGCTACGCATTTTTCATCTTCCTCACCGGACTATCGATTCAACATTTGGCGCTGCTGCAAAGGCAGATGCGATTCGTTGCGCTCGCGGTGCTCGACCTGGGCGCGGTAACCATCGGTCTGATCGTGACAATCATTGCGGCATGGCGTGGCGCGGGTTACTGGGCGCTGGTCATCAATCAACTCGTTTTCTCATCGCTCACGATCGTCGGCGCGTGGACGGTTTGCCGTTGGCGGCCGAGCTTGCCGGCGCGGAATTCCGGTGTGCGTTCGATGCTCGCCTTCGGCGGCAACTTGACCGGCCATAACATCGCGACGTTCTTTGCGCAGAACTCAGACAACGCGCTGATCGGAAAGTTTTGGGGCGCATATCAACTCGGCATCTATTCGCGAGCGTATCAGATGCTGCTGACGCCGATTGGACAAGTGATCATGCCACTGTCGGCCGTCGCAGTGCCGGCGTTGAGCCGGCTGGCTGAATCGCCTGAGCGCTATCGCGCTGCTTACCTGAAGATCGTGGAAAAGATCGCGATGCTCACCATGCCGGCAATCGTGTTTACCATCGCGATGTCTGATTGGGTCATTCTGTTGCTGCTGGGCCGGCAGTGGGGCGAAGCCTCCCGCATTTTCATGCTGCTGGGCATAGCGGCGGTGATCCAACCGGTAAGCAAAACGGGAACGTGGTTGCTGATTACGCAAGGCAGATCGCGTGAGATGTTGCGGTGGGGAATCATTGGCGCGGCGATCGCAGTGGCATCAATTATCGTCGGGCTGCCGTGGGGAGCAACCGGAGTTGCAGCGTCGTACGCCATCACGGATCTTTGCATCGGCACGCCGCTCTTTTTCTGGTATGTCGGACGCAGCGGCCCAGTTCGCGCCCGTGACGTCTACGTTACGATTGGGCCGGCGCTTTGCGCGGCCGCGACATCGTTAATCGTGTTGCTGCTGTGCCGCCCCTGGCTGGAGACAATTCCGCATCTCATCACGCGACTGGCCATCGGCTTTGTGATGACAATTGCCATTTCGCTGACGGTACTGGGGATGCTGCCTGCCGGCAGGCTGGCGATTAAAAGCCTCAGCGAGACTATTTCGCTGCTGAAGCGCCGGGAAACGGTTGCGTAGTTTGATATGGGAAACGACAAGCGACCGATTCGCATTCTCACCAACTTTCCCGGGCTGAAGCAGACGCTTTTGCCCGAGGCTCCGGCGCGCTTCGATTATTTGAATGAAGACCTCGG
>DASXTE010000286.1:0-4273 GCA_036505595.1 Pyrinomonadaceae bacterium | reverse complement strand
CGAGCTCACGGCCTTTTCGAACTACGGCGCGACCAGCGTCCACATCGCTGCCCCGGGTCAGCAAATTGTCAGCACGTGGTTGCAGCATGGCTTTGAAGAAAAGCAGGGCACTTCGATGGCGACGCCGTTCGTCGCCGGCGTTGCGGCGCTGGTGCTGGCCACGAATCTTGGTATCTCGGTCGATGAATTACGCGCGCGCTTGCTGAAATCGGTCGATCCGTTGCCGTCGCTGAAAGGGAAGGTCGCGACGGGCGGCAGGATCAATGCGGCGAAGGCAGTAACTCCCCAATAATCCCAGCTTTTTCGCGCGTCCGTCGCAGCGGTTTTCCTTGCCGCCGCAAGGCTCTTCAGTCGCTTCTTGCGCGCCTGCCGTGGTCTGTGTGATGATTGCTGCGATGAATGTCATCATTCACAAAACGAAATTCATGAGGAGCCGATAAAGAGTGAAGGCGGAGTTAGCGCAATTAATCGCACTACAGAAGACTGATACAAATATAAGAAGACTACAGACGGAAATCGAGAGCATTCCTGAAAGGCGCGCCGAGATCGAGAAAGAGTTCGATCAGCGCGCCTTTGAAATTCGCGGCCTCGAACAGCAACGTGACACGGCGTTTCACGAGCGCGCCCGGGTGGAAAAAGAGATCTTCGAACAAAAGCAACGCGCCGAACGCGCCGACCGAAATCTGATGGCGGCCAAAAAACCCGACGAGTACACGGCCGCGATTCGCGAAGCAGACGCCGCGCGCAAACAGATCTCGGCGTTTGAGACGCAGGTGCTGGAACAGATGGAAGCGTTTGAAAACGCGGAGAAAGAATTGAAGGAGCGCGCGCCGGAAGTCGAGAAGCTGCGCGAAGACATGCAGGCGCGGTTCGTTCAGTTCGATGAGCAAGTGGCGCGGCAACAAAAAGAGCTGGCCGAAGCTCGCGCGGAGCGCGAACGGCTGGTCAAAGAATTGCCGAAAGCAATGAGCGCCCTTTACAACCGCATCAGCGCGCGCATCCGCGATGGTATCGCCGTCGCCGAAGCGCGCAACGGCGCCTGCACCGCTTGCTTCATGGCGCTGCGGCCGCAGATCATGGCTGACGTGCGCCGCGGTAACGAAGTCATCACCTGCGATAACTGCAACCGCATTCTTTATTACGAGCCTAATAACGCGGCGCAGCCTGCAGGCGTTTCATAGACTAACCTCGCTTTGTTTAGAGGCGGGCTACTGCCCGCCACTAGGTTTGAGATCAGCAAAAAAGGGCGGGCGGTAGCCCGCCTCTGAACAGTTTGACAAGGGAGAGATGGGTTTAGTAAAAGTCCTGCCATTCCGGGAGTAAGTAATCGTGGCGGAAGAAACAACTCAGCGAGTTAAGAGCGGGAGAACTTTTGATAGTGCTTACGGCTTTTCCTTCAGCATCGCGGTTGGACTGGTTTTATTCATAGCAGGACTGGTCATCAGCCTCACGTTAAGCGATGGCACAAGCATCGGCTTGATTTTCGGAATTCCCCTGCTGGTCGCAGGCTTGGTTATTCCCGTCTTCATGATGCGCGACCTTTTCAAAACCAACGAGATCAACGCGCCCTGTCCGAATTGCGGCGCGCCAATTCGCACCTCGGATGCGACGCTCCAACTTCGCTGCACGAATTGTCAGAGAGTGATCGATGTCCGTGACGGACAACTACTGATCGATTCTAGAAACCCAGATTGAGGTTCTTGAGCCCGAACAGGCTCAATAAAATAATTCCCAGTAGGAATCCCATCCAAGACAGATACGACCCACTCTTCAGGACTTTAGTCTCAGCGGGATTGACGCGGCGCGACCTGGAGTTCAGGATGCCGGCATAAACTCTGACGGACGCGACAATCGAAAGCACGAACGAAATCAGCGAAAGCGCGGCCAGGCTTTTCCATTGCGGATTCGGGAAAGCCTTTTCCAGAAAGCCAATCTCCAAAACCAGCGAACCGGTCGAGAGCGTGGTGACGTGCTTCAGGTAATCAATCACTTGCGCATCATGCGCGCGCGCCTCTTCGATCGTCAGGAATGGTTTACCGAGCTGCTCTTTTTGGACGGGCTCGTCGGAACTCTGAAGAATTTTTGCTGGTTGCTCAGACTTGGACACGCTTATCCTTTTTGAAGAAACCGCATCAATTCAACGGCAGCCAACCACGCGACGAATAGTCGCTAATCGTCAGCGCGAACATTATTACCAACCAAAACAGCGCTGAGGCAATCACCAGCCAAACCAGACGCCCGCTATAGCGCACGTGCATGAAGTAAAGCACGACAAACGTCGCTTTGATCGTCGCGATCGTTAGTGCCACCACCGCGTTCAATGGCCCGGGAAAATCCCGGAACGCGGCGAGCACAGTGAGCCCTGTGCCACCCAGAAGAATCAAAAAGATTCCGACGTAGACGCGTGGATAAACTATGTGTTCACTCATAAGGCAGAGATCAGAGGTCAGAGGTCAGAAAAACCTGCAATTGAAGACTCAAAATCCAACTGACAACTCAAGACCTCGAAACTTGAAACTTGAAACTTGAAACTCTCACATGTGTCCTTCCAGATGTCTGCCCAGCAGGTACAGCAACGGAAACAGAAAGATCCAAACGATGTCCACAAAGTGCCAGTACAGTCCTGAGATCTCGACCGGCGAGTGATATTCGGGACTAAATCTTCCGCGCCACGCCAGGATCAGAATCACGGTCAGGATTCCCGCGCCGATAATCATGTGCAGCGCGTGCATGCCGGTCATCGCGAAATAGATCCAGTAGAACATTTCGACGTTATGAACCGAGGCGCCTTCCGGCAGATGCAACTTGTGTGGATCAGTATCGCCGTGTTGCGCGACGGCCGGATTGAATGGGTGCCCGGGAATCAACTGTCCGGGAATCAGATTGTCGCGATACTTATCGCGGTACTCGACCGCTTTGATTCCGAGAAATGTCAGTCCCAGCACCAAAGTCATAATCAAAAAGATGATCGAGTTGCGGCGCTTCCCAACCTGCGTAGAAAAGACGGCCATGGCCATTGTGAAGCTGCTGACAATCAGCACGACTGTGTTCACGGCACCCAGGCGAATATCCAGGTGATTGCTCGCCGCCGCGAAAGCCCCCGGATACTTGTAACGATAGAGCGTATACGCCAGAAACATACCGCCGAAAAACATTATCTCGGTGACCAGAAATACCCACATGCCGAGCGTGCCCGCCTCGCGCTGCTGCTCCATGTTCTCGAAATGGTGCTGCAACGCGGGATGCGAAGTGGCGTCGTGAGTTGTTGCTAGTCCTTCAGCCATAACAGGGAATTGCAAATTGAAAAATGAAAATTGAAAAGTTCAAATCGGATCGTTAATCAAGCGATCGACTTTCGAATGCGGCCTCTCTGATTTCGTTCCGGCGAAAGACTCGCACCCGATTCAACCGGCGCAATTTGAGATTTGCACTTTGCACTTTTCAGTTTTCAATGTTTCCTTCCAACGCGCTTTACGCGCTAGTTGTCGCAAGCGGCTCCTCACCCTTCGGCCGGCGCTTGCCGCTCAAACTTGCCGACGACTTCTTTCGTTTCCGGCGGCGCGAACTCGTAAGGCTCGGACGAAACGATCGGCGTCTCCAGGAAATTCTCAGTCGGAGGTGGCGAAGGCGTCTGCCACTCCAACCCCGGCAGATGCCATGGATTTGCCTCAGCGATTCGCCCATAGCGCAGCGACCAGGCGAGATAGATCAGCGGAATGAGCAAGCCAACTCCCAAGATCGACGCGCCTGCCGTGGACAAAACATGCAGCACCTGCCACGAAACCATGTCCGCCGGATACGTGTGATAGCGCCGGGGCATGCCCATGTAACCCAGCACGAACTGCGGTGAAAACGTCAGATTGAATCCAATGAAAACAACCAACGCCGAGAAGCGCCCCCAGCCTTCGGGATACATGCGGCCGGAAATCTTCGGCCACCAGTAATGCAGTCCACCGAGATATGCCAGCAGCGTCCCGCCCACCATGATGTAGTGGAAATGCGCGACAATGAAGTACGTGTCGCTCAAATGCACGTCGGTCGCGAGCGACGCCAGGAATAATCCCGTCATGCCGCCGATCGTGAACAAGCCGATGAATCCCAGGCCGTAGAGCATCGGCGTGTCGTACGAGATCGAGCCTTTGTAAAGCGTCGCCGTCCAGTTGAAAACTTTGATCGCCGAGGGAATGGCAACTGCGAAACTCAGGAACGAGAAGATCATTCCGGCATAAACGGACTGGCTGGCTACGAACAAGTGGTGTCCCCACACGAGAAA
>DASXTE010000285.1:0-9168 GCA_036505595.1 Pyrinomonadaceae bacterium | reverse complement strand
ACGATGTTGTTGTTCTCAGTCGCACGCCAAAACGCGCGCCGTGGCGAACAGTTCAATGGGACGGTGAGACGCTGGGTCAGTGGGCTGATGAATTTGAAGAAGCGGACGCGATTATCAATTTGGCCGGGCAAAGCGTCAATTGTCGATACACACCAGAAAATCGAAAGATCATCACCGATTCGCGAGTGAAATCCACGAAAGTCGTCGGCGATGCGATCGCACAGGCTTGGAAACCTCCGCGGGTCTGGTTGCAGGCGAGCACGGCCACTATTTACGCGCATCGTTACGACGCTCCCAACGACGAAGCCAATGGGGTGATAGGCGGCGCGGAACCAGACGCGCCAGACACGTGGCGTTTCAGCATAGACGTCGCTATTTCCTGGGAACGCGCGCTGCGTGAATCAGCAACACCGAATACGCGGCGCGTTGCGATGCGCACTGGTATCGTCATGCATCCGACTAATGGTTCGCCTTTCGACATGCTTCTGAGATTGGTGCGGTTCGGCCTTGGTGGCCAAGCCGGTGACGGCAGGCAGTATATGTCATGGATTCACGATCGCGATTTTGTAAACGCAGTCATGTGGCTGATCCAAAACGAGCAACTGGAAGCACCTGTTAATCTCTCATCACCGAATCCGATACCAAACGCTGAATTCATGCGAGTATTGCGGGCGGCTTGGGGCATGCCTCTCGGCCTTCCGGCGACTGAATGGATGTTGGAACTTGGCGCGCTTGTGTTGCAGAGCGAAACCGAACTGATTCTCAAAAGTCGCCGCGTCGTCCCAGCTAAACTTTTGCAGTCGGGATTCAGGTTCGAGTTTCCGACCTGGCCCGACGCCTCAGCCGAGTTGTGCGATCGATGGCGCAAATCAAATTAGGGTTTTCGTCTCGCATGAAAAACAGTCTCCCCGCAAGCATCAAGAAGAAGGGAAATAATTTGCGATGAACGTTAACCCTATGCCAACGCCCGGCGGTACCAACCTGGCCCTTGGTTTGTTATCGGGTGTTGTGACTGCTGTTGTCTCGGGCGTGGGATGTTTCTTTCTCGTCTACAACACGGAAGGATACATGGGGTGGACGCTTTTCCTGCTTGTTCCCGTCGTTACTGGATTTGCCACTGCTCTGGTGGCACGGCGGCGTAATGTGCTCATCGCTTCACTCTTACTGGGACTACTTTTCTGCACAGCGATCCTTCTGCTGACTGGCTTTGAAGGTTTTGTCTGCATACTCATGTCAGCGCCGTTAATTGCCTTTGGTCTTGCGTTTGGGGGCTTATTTGGTTGGCTCGTGCGCGTGCACATTATCGATAAGTCTCGAAGCTCGAAGGGTCTAACCTTCTTATTGCTGCTGCTCATCCCAATATTCCTGACGGGCGCTAACCGCACAGAACACATAAGTCGAGGTCCGCGCACGCAAACTGTTTCTGATACTTTGGTGGTCAATGCGTCTCCAGAATCTGTCTGGAAGGAACTCAAGGGCATGGAAAACATCACCGCGCGAAAGACGTTTCTGATGAAGATCGGCTTGCCGGTTCCGGTGAGTTGCAGGACTGAAGGTGAGGGCGTCGGCGGCAAGCGCACTTGTTATTTCGAGCACGGATTCATCCAGGAGCGAATCACGGAATGGAATTTTCCGCACTCGATGAAATTTGACATTGTCGAGTCTGACGTTCCCGGTAGACCATGGCTCAGCTTCCAGGATGCCAGTTACGAGATTTCGCGCGCGGGCAACCAGACTGTGATTACCAGAAAGACAACGATCGTTTCACGGCTGTCCCCGGCATGGTACTGGAGACGTTTGGAAGCTATTGGGGTTCATACAGAACACGAATATCTGTTTGAGGCCCTGGAAAAAAAGCTAAAGGCGCCGAAATAATTTCCCAAAAAGCCGAACGAAGACTCTCTCGATACCCATTTGTATCGAGAGCGCTTCTCTTCTATCATTGCTCGCACCAGCAAGCGCATTGAATACTCATCAGTGCGACAAAACGCGGGGCCGTAGCTCAGCTGGGAGAGCGCTTGAATGGCATTCAAGAGGTCAGGGGTTCGATCCCCCTCGGCTCCACCATCTTCCCAATTCTGAAACAATGGCACGTCTCCAAAAGAAGTTCGTGGTTATGCGCACAAAGATTTGAACGCGGTATTATGTTTATCAGTTTGGCGGATTACTAGATGGGCGAACTAGTTGACTTGTTTGTACCCCGCGAGCGTCACCCGGAACTGTCGCTGGCCCTGCAATTTGGTGCCCAACTGCTTTCGTCCACAGCTTGCCACAAACCCAGCACCGTTGACGTTGGAAGAAGCGTTGTCCCTGCCATGGCGAAGTACTCCTCTCGTCGGCAATTCATTCGAGCAAAAACTTCAGCAAGCCGCCGGCGGCAGACAGGCCATCGGCAAATTCGTCCTCGGTGAAGATGCTGACTGAGTGAAACCCGGCCATCACGGGCGCGCGTGGTGCGTTCAGACTTTGCAGGGGAGTGAGTTTCTCGCGCTCAAATTCAAGTTCGCGCTTCTCGTTTTGGCGCGCAAGCTCCAAGCCGCCAGCGCGGATGAACTCGACAATTTCGCGCAATTCATCGCGATCGAACCAAGTGCCGTGGCCTCGACAAACGTCCACAACCACGCCTGAGCATCGCGCGAAGTTGACCCGGTTCATCAACTGGCCGCATTGAGGGCAAGGAGCGTAACTGATTCTTCCGAGCGCACCACTGGGCACCGCTTTCGGCGCCGGCACCGGCGAAGCCCCACCAAGCACGGCGGCCTGCTGCTCACGGTCGGCACAGATTTTTTCGAAGGCAGCGACGTCAATCCAAAGGCCGCCGCATTTTTCGCATTCGCGCGTTGCGGTCTGGCCAACCGTCACCGGCGACATGTCCAACTTGCACCGAGGGCATTTCAAGATGGGCAAATCGGCTGGCAACGCTGCGACAGCAGCGGCGCCGCAATGCGGACAGTGGCGACTGCCGATGAACATCATCGCGAAGCAGGATGGGCAAGCGACCGTCGCCAGCTTGGACTCGCAGTATTTGCACTGCGGCGAATCAGACGAGATCGCCGCGCCACAATTTGGACAATTAAGAGTTTCGGCAGTCATTTCCAGTCGCGCAAAGCGCCCGGCTACAGATTAACATTCCGGCGCTACCTGTGAGCGAAAAAGTTCTGGACGCACCACCTTTATCGTACAATGCTCATTCGTTCTTCGGTGGTGACCGGCGGCAGTTCCATGAACGAAATCGGACTCTAGACGAACGAAATTGGAGTGATGCAGTGAATCGCAGAAAATGTGTTTGAATTGTTTTGATTTCGTGCGCCGAATCGCTTTGCAGAACCGGCCTTCCGCCGTTTCATGCAAGAATATTGTAAGAAAAGGGGTGTTGGCATTGAGGCAGACACCAGTGGCATCAGAATTGATTGTCTAAAACCGGGTAAATGAAGCGAAGGACGGACGCATTCCCGTCAAGCATATCTGGAGGGAAATTGGAATGAGCAGAATTAATAGACGCTTCGCAGCACGATGGGCAGCGTGGTTGCTCGCCGTGGCGCTGGTCGCGATGCCAATGGCGGCCCTCGCGCAAACAAAAATCACCTATCACAGCAACAAGTATAAGCCGAGCGATGATGTGAAACTTGGCCGCCAGGCGGCCGCTGAAGCCGAACAGCAATTTCCGCTGCTGCGCGATTCGCAAGTACAGAGCTACGTCGAATCAGTCGGGCAGCGATTGGTTGCGGCTATTCCACCCGAATTTCAGCATCCCGAGTTTCATTATTACTTTCGCGTCATAAACGCGAGCGACATCAACGCATTTGCGCTGCCGGGCGGGCCGATGTACGTAAATCGCGGAATGATTCAAGCCGCGCGGAACGAAGGCGAGATGGCCGGTGTGATGGCGCACGAACTTAGCCACGTCGCGCTGCGGCATGGTACAGCGCAAGCGACTAAGGCGCAAAAGTATTCTCTCGGCGCGGGCGTCGCCGGAATTCTCGGCACGATCCTCGGCGGGCCAGCTGTGGGACAAGCAGCGCAGATTCCGTTCGCAGTTTCTTTCTTAAGGTTCAGCCGCGAGTACGAAACTGAAGCCGACCTTCTCGGCGCGCGCATCATGGCGAATGCTGGTTACGATCCGCGCGATCTCGCGAACATGTTTCAAACGATCGAGAGACAGGGCGGCGGCGGTGGCGGCTGGTTCAGCGATCACCCGAGCCCTTCGAACCGCTATGCGCGCATCAATCAGGAAGCGCAGTACCTTCAGGTTAGAAATGTCCCGCGCGATAATCGGGAGTTTCTCGCTATGAACGAGCGTCTGCGAGGTTATCCACGCGCGCAGACGATGGCCGAGATTCAGCGCAGTGGACAACGTTATCCAAACCAGGGCGAGGGATACCCAACCGGGGATCGTACCGGTTATCCCAACGCTCCGACGGGGCGAGTTGAATACCCATCATCGCGTTTCAGAAGTTATTCGGTGTTCGACGTCCTGCAGGTCAGCGTGCCTGAGAATTGGCGCGAAGTATCCGAATCGGGAAATTCTGTGTGGTTTGCTCCTTCGGGAGCCTACGGCTCGGCGAACAACCAGGCTGTGTTCACGCACGGTGTCAACTTCGGCGTGGTACAGACAAACAGCCGCAACTTGCAGCAGGCGACGAACGAATTCATTAATAACCTGCAACAGGGCAATCCGAATCTGCGCTCGCGCGGTGGCTACCAACGAACGTACGTCGACGGGCGGTCCGGGCTATCCATCAGTCTAAGCAACGTTAACGAAGCAACTGGTCGCCAGGAGATCGTAAACGTGATCACGACGCAGTTGCGTAACGGCGAGGTGCTTTACATGATTGCTGTTGCGCCAAATAATGACTACTCCAATTATCAGAATGTCTTTCAGAATATTCTGCGGTCGTTGCAGTTGAATGACTAAGCAGGATGGAAAGCAAGCCAACCAGCAAAGGCCCGTTCGCGCGGGCCTTTGTGTTGTCTTGACAGTGTCGGTTCGCGCCCCTATAGTTTCTAATTTCGCGCTGAGCGCGGATCGTCATCCTGGGCGCTGCATTTTCAAAGAAGTTGGAGATTTGAATGCCTAATCATAAGTCAGCAGAAAAACGCGTACGGCAGAGCGAGCGTCGCCGCGCGATCAACCGCAGCCACCGGTCACGATTGCGCACCGCAATGAAGGACCTTCGTGGCGCGCTGGACGAGGGCGGCAAAGCGGCCGCTGAATTGCTGCCGAAAACCGTTTCGGAAATCGACAAGGCTGTACAGAAAGGCGTGCTGCATCGCAACGCCGCCGCGCGTCACAAGTCGCGCCTGACAGCTCGGGCAAACCAGGCTGCCGCAAAATAGAGTCAGTAACCACCTGCCTTAGCGGGTGGTTGAAATCTAACAGTTCAGTGAGGCGGATCGTCAATCGGTCCGCCTCACTTGTTTTTTTGGATTCCTTTTGGGGAGCGCGGACGCCCTCGTCCTCCCTTTCCGTGGAGCAACAGTCATGGAAGAGTATTACGCAAGCGACAATCAAATTCGCACGCTGGTATCTGCGTTCGAAGCGTGCAGTTTCCATCCATCAGAATTCCGGCACTATCAGCATCTGACAGTGGCGCTTTGGTACGTCTGCCATTCTTCGCCGGAAGAAGCAACTTCGAAGATGACGAAGGGGATTCGGCGTTTGGCGGAGACCTACGGCAAGACTGGATACCACGAGACGATTACACTCTTCTGGTTGCGAATCGTTTCAAACTTTGCCGCGGAGCATAAAGAGGAATCGCTGGCGGCGATGGCCAATGCGCTGATCGACAAATACGATGACAAGGATTTCATTCGCCAGTATTACTCGGAGGACCTGTTGGCGTCTGCCAAAGCGAAAGCCGAGTGGGTTGAGCCGGATCTAAAGCCTCTACCGCAAACGGAAGCGTCCACGCGATCGCGCTCAACGAATGTGACTACTTGATTTCGTCAAGCCGTTCCTTCGCCTGCACAATCATCCAACGCAAACGCGTGAATTCTTCGAGGGTCAACAGCACGCGCGAGCGATCGACGAAACCGCCTTCGAAGGCCGCCGCAATTCCGCCGGTGATTTGCTTGAAAACAATGATTTCAAAGTCAGCGTGCGTACGATAGTGCGCTTCAAAGTGGCTCAACTTCGTAACCGAGTCATCAGCCTTCTCCATCGCTTCAAACGCCCGGACCAGATGGTCAATCTCGTCGTAGTCGATCAAACAGCGCACTTCGCTCGCCGGGGTGGATGTAATGATCGTGATCGTGACGCCCAACGCCCGCGTCGAATTTCCAGCGTCGCGAATCTCTGTGGCTTCGACGCGCGCCGAACCAGTCTGCGCGCGCAGAGTCGCCACCCACGTGCGACCTTTAATCAGCAACGTCGATTCGCGCGATTCAAATTCTTCCAGCTTGTTTCGCGGCGCATAGAACTGAACGTCGCGCGCCGGCGGCAGGCGCTGCCAGCGTTCCTGAGAGAGCACGGGAATTGACGAAGCGATGACGAATATCGCGCTAAAAATTAGTGAACGAGTCAGACTCATTATGTGACTCCTTTGCTTTTGTTTACTGGAGAGTGGTTGAGTGGCTCATTGAGCCAAACGCGAAATCGGGAGAGAAAGAACGCACAGATTGTAACTCACAATGGCCGCTCGAGTTCCAAAAAAACGTCGCAGTCAGCCGGGAAGATTCTCGGCTTTGTGATAGTGCATTCAACCTTTCTCTGTGACCCTCTGCGAAAACCCTTTGCGGCCCTCTGCGGTTAAGCGACGGTCCAAAGACATTTACCGCAGAGAAAGAGCCGAGGTGGGCGCAGAGATCGCAGAGCATGAGTCGAGAATTTTGAATTGGGACACCGGATCGCCACGCGATTGACAGAAGCTGCTATTCGCTTAACAATCTCTCGCCCTCTTTTGCAGACATGAAATATTACGTGCTTCGCTTTGCTGCTCTAATTCTGCTGCTGGCCATCTTTGCCACCAGTCAGTCACCGATGATTGTGACCGGCGCGCAGACTAGCCAGCTCGACATTCTGATCGTTCATGGAAAGCTTATCGATGGTTCGGGGCGCAAGGCTCGCGATGCGGACGTCGGGATTCGCGGCGATCGCATAGTATTCGTCGGCGATGCTGGCAAAGCGCAGTTGACTGCCACGCGCACAATCGACGCGACCGGATTGATTGTCGCGCCCGGCTTCATCGATTCCCACACGCACACCCTCGGCGATCTGTCGGATGAAAATCGAAAAAGCAATCAGCCTTACCTGATGCAGGGCGTGACGACGGTCGTCACCGGCAACGACGGCGAGAGCGCTCTGAACATCGGAGAAACGTTGCGTAAGTGGAACCAGCAGGGCATTGGGACGAACGCGATTCTGCTCGCCGGTTTCGGAACGATTCGCAGTCGAATTCTTGGGCCAACCGACGCGCAACCAACGCCCGCGCAGTTGGAAGAGATGAAGAAGCTCGTTGCGCAAGCGATGGATGACGGCGCATTCGGCATGTCTACCGGCTTGTACTACGCGCCGCAGAGCTATGCAAAAACCGAAGAAGTAATCGAGCTCGCCAAAATTGCAGCGATGAAAGGCGGCATCTACGACACGCATATGCGTTCGGAAGCGGCAGGCCTGTTGGACGCGATCGCTGAAACAGTTCGCATTGGCCGTGAAGCGAAGATTCCAGTCCACATCTCGCACATCAAAGCGCTTGGTCCAGAGGTTTGGCATCGCAGCGATAAAGCCATCAAGTTGATCAAACAAGCGCGCTCCGCCGGAATCGACGCGTCCGCATGCCAGTACCCGTACATCGCGTCGGGTACCAACTTGCAGGCGGCACTGGTTCCGCGCTGGGCGGAAGTCGGTGGGCGACGCGAGCTGCTCAATCGCATCAACGATCCGCAGATTCGGCCGCGCCTGATGGCTGAGATGGAATTGAACCTGAAAGGCCGCGGTGGCGCGAATAGTCTGATGATTGCCGATTCGCCAAATCGTCAGTTTGTCGGCCAGCGTCTGGATGCGATCGCAGCACAGATGAACAAAACGCCGGTCGAAGCTGCTTTGGAATTGATTAAGCTCGGGCGTAACGGCACGATCTCGTTCAACATGAATGAGCAGGACGTGCGTCGCTTCATGAAAGAAAAGTTTGTGATGACGTGCTCAGACGGCTCGGCTGGTCATCCACGGAAGTACGGTACCTTCCCGCGAAAAATTCGCGAATACGTTTTCCTTCGCAAGTTGATCTCACTGCCTTTTGCGATCCGTAATTCCAGTGCGTTGACCGCTGAAACATTTCGCATTCGTGAACGTGGTCTCGTCCGCGAGGGAAATTTCGCCGACGTGATTATCTTTGACCCGAATACGATTTGGGATCGCGCTACCTACGATCAGCCGGAGTTGCTCGCCGAAGGAATGCGTTACGTGATTGTGAATGGCAAGGTAGCGATCGACGAAGGCAAATACACGGGCGCGCTGGCCGGTCGCGCTTTGCGGAAGAATAAGGGGAACTGATTATTGTCCGAATCAAGAGCTCTGTAGCAATTTATCCGCGCTTCTGGTCTCTTAAAAACTTCAATGTTGGAAAAGGAGTTTCAGTGAATGAAGACACGAATTTCTTTGGCAGTTCTTGCTTTGGTTTTGTTTGCAGGGACCATCGTTGCGGCTGGCGATCAGCCGTTCATGCAGGCCGCGCGCGCGGATTTACAAACTGCGAAGAGTGAGTTGCAGCGCGCTGCACCAGACAAAGGCGGCCACCGCGTCAAAGCAATTGCGTTGGTCAATCAGGCGATCGCGCAAGTCAACCAGGGCATCGCGTTCGATCGCCGGCATAACCATGCGAGCAGCTTGAGTGCGACCAATCTGTTTGCCGGCGCGCCAGACCAGCCGCACATGACGGCAGCGCTCGCGGCTTTGGAAAGCGCTAAGAACAATTTGGAGCGCGCCACATCCGACAAAGGCGGACACCGCGCACGGGCGATCGACCTGGTGAAGGATGCGATCAATGAAGTGAAAAAAGGAATCGAAGCAGCGCGGTAACCGCGAGCGAGGAGCGAAGGGCAAAGAGCTAAGGGCAAAGACGATTGACACTTTGCACTTACCTCTTTGCCCTTTGCCATTCTGATGAAAGCAGTCGTCTTCGAACAACACGGCGGGCCCGAGGTCCTCAAACTCACCGAAGTCGCCGATCC
>DASXTE010000284.1:0-17354 GCA_036505595.1 Pyrinomonadaceae bacterium | reverse complement strand
CGGGATGCACATGCTCCAAAAATGCAACTCCTAATTCAGTAATGGATTGTGTAAATGCAAAAAGGCGAGAGCCGTGACTCTCGCCTTTGCGTGATGTCCGACAAACTTTAGTTTGTCGATTAGTCGCACGACAAGCTGAAGCTTGTCGGACACAATCGCTACGCCGGAGCCGGGGTGCCTCCGGTAATCGGCGGTAGAATCGGCTTGAGCGGTTTCGTCGAAGGCTCTTTCACTGCGGGCAGTTCCTTCGGCGTGGTTGGCTCAGTTGCTTCGCTGGTGTCATCGAGCGGCAAGCCCGCAACAATGCGACGAATCTGCACTCCGTCGAGCGACTCGTGTTCAAGCAGTGCTTCGGCCAAACGAACCAGCGTGTCGCGATTCTCCTGAATTATCTTCGTCGCCCGTTCGTACTGCTCAGTTACGATCTTGCGGACTTCTGAATCGATGCGAATCGCCGTCTCTTCTGAGAAGTCACGATGCTGCGCGATTTCGCGGCCGAGGAAAATTTGCTCTTCCTTCTTGCCGAAGGTCAGCGGGCCCAGTTCAGACATGCCGTACTCGCAAACCATTGCGCGCGCGAGTTCGGTTGCCTTTTCAATGTCGTTCGACGCGCCGGTTGTGATGTTGCCGAGGAAAGTCTCTTCGGCAATGCGCCCGCCCATCAGAATCGAAATCTGGCCGAGCAGATATTCCATCGTGTAGTTGTGACGATCGCCTTCGGGCAGTTGTTGCGTCACGCCCAGCGCCATCCCGCGCGGAATGATCGTGACCTTGTGTACCGGATCGGCGTTTGGAACTTTCAAGCCGACGAGCGTGTGGCCGGCTTCGTGATAAGCCGTCACGCGCTTCTCTTCGTTTGAGATGACCATGCTCTTGCGCTCGGCGCCCATGAGCACCTTGTCTTTGGCTAATTCGAAATCAGACATCGCTACAACTTTCTTGTTATAGCGCGCCGCGTTCAGTGCCGCCTCGTTAACGAGGTTCGCGAGGTCCGCACCGGTGAAGCCGGGCGTTCCACGCGCGATGATGCTGATGTCGACGTCCTCACCGAGCGGAATCTTGCGCGTGTGAACCTTCAAGATGCCTTCGCGCCCGCGGACATCGGGACGCGATACGACGACACGCCGATCAAATCGCCCGGGTCGAAGCAACGCCGGATCCAGAACGTCAGGCCGATTCGTCGAGGCGATCAGAATCACGCCATCGTTCGATTCGAAGCCGTCCATCTCGACGAGCAACTGGTTAAGAGTCTGTTCGCGCTCGTCGTGACCACCGCCGAGGCCGGCGCCGCGATGACGACCGACGGCGTCAATCTCGTCGATGAAGATGATGCACGGCGCGTTCTTTTTTCCTTGCTCGAACAAATCGCGCACGCGTGAAGCACCCACGCCGACGAACATCTCGACAAAGTCTGAACCTGAAATCGAGAAGAACGGTACGTTGGCTTCGCCTGCGATTGCGCGCGCCAGCAAAGTCTTGCCCGTTCCCGGCGGTCCCATCATCAAAACACCTTTGGGAATGCGACCGCCCAGCTTCTGAAACTTCTGCGGTTCCTTCAGAAACTCGATGATTTCCTGAAGTTCTTCCTTGGCTTCTTCAACGCCCGCGACGTCTTTGAACGTAACGCGCTTCTGCTGATTGCTGAGCAGCTTCGCGCGTGACTTGCCGAACGACAAAGCCTTGTTGCCGCCTGACTGCATCTGCCGCAACATGAAAATCCAGAAACCAAAGATCAGCAGGAAAGGCAAAAGGTAAGTGAGGTATGGCCACCACACGCCGGAACTGCCTTCTTCCTGAACGTTGCCGACTTTCGGATTCCCGTTGCTGTCGAGCTCGCGCGCCTCTTTCAGAATCTCGGCTTTCGTGTGCTCGTTTGTAAGCTGCACGACAAAGTTCTTGCCAGTGTTCTTTTCAACGGCAGCTACCTCGGATGTTTTCACCGTCAATTGCGACAGCTGACCCTGCTGGAGCTTCTGCTCGAGCTGGGTGAGATCGATGTTCGTGGTATTCTTGCTGCCCGGATTGACGAGCTTATAGATGAGGAGCGCGCCCGCGATGATGAGCAGCCAAAAAATGATTTGTCTTGCAGTAGAACTCAAAGCCTTCCAGCCTCCGTCGCCCATGATACCGTAATTCGCCTCGAATTGTCCCTTCTAAAGAAATCCGCCCAGCTTATGAGTTCTAAGATGCGGATTTGTTCCGATTCGGTGCTTAAATCCACCCGCTGGTACTACGGTTTACTTCGCCCGGATGTTCGCCGATTGAATGTCAGGAGGCCATCTTTGCGGCAGACGCTGGAGCCGCCCGGCAGCTCGATTGTCCGCGCGCCGCGATTCTCGGTCACCAGATTCTCGACGGCGCGAATATGAGCGAACTCCAGCCGTCGCAGGTCTCCGCGGCACTTCTCCAGCCACAGACGCAAGGCGCGTCGCCGCAACGCCGGCAGCGTGCCCGCGAGTAAGTCAGTTCGTAAGCGGTCGCATTTCGCCGGGTTTTCCGTTGAAAGCTCAAGCAAACGCCTCGCCGCGCGATTCAGTGCTTCGTCGTCATCTCTCAAGAGCTCACCTGTCCGCGAGATTGCTTCACTGATTCGCGGATTGAACGTCTCCATCAACGGCAACAACTGTCGCCGAATTCGAACGCGCGCGAATGTCTCGTCTTCGTTCATTTCGTCGTGGCGAAAATCGATTTGCCGCCCGCCGCAATACTGTTCGGTGTCATGCCGGCGCGCCCACGGAATCAGCGGCCGCGCCAGCAAGGTTTCCGCGCTTTCAGTGAGCGGCCGAACCGGCTCGATACCGCCAAGCCCCTCCGCGCCGCTGCCGCGCAAAAGGTTCAGCAGAATCGTCTCAGCCTGGTCGTCCATCGTGTGCGCCGTTAAGACGAGCGCGGCTTGCCGTTTTTGCGCGAGCGCGGAGAGCGATTTGTAACGCGCGAGGCGGGCTGCCTGTTCGAGATTGTCCCGGCTATTCTTCACACTGACGCGGCTGATCGAAATGTCGTAGCCGAGTTGCTGAACGAAGGCTCGCACCCAGCGTGCATCGTCTGCGCTGGTTTTTCTTAGTCGATGATCGATGTGCGCGACGATTAACTTTACCTTCAGTTTGTTAGCCCTGATGAGTTCGTCGAGCGCCAGCAGAAGCGCGACTGAGTCCGCACCGCCTGAGACACCTACGATCGTGGTGATGTTTGAGACTGGAAGGTGAAGCCGCCGCCACTCGCGAAGGAGATTTTTGGCGAAACGGCTGAGCGATGGATGCTTCTGCCGCGAGTTACTGCGTGCGGCACGACGCCCCGTTCTTCGCCGAATCTTCATTTGCTGAATCGATTTTAGCATTGAAACCGGCGCGATCGGTGACGTTCTCTCGCCGTAACCGACCTGCTTGCGATCACCTCTCCAGCGAACGTAAGATGCCAATTAACCTTCATGGAAATCACCGTCGGCATTACCGGAGCTTCCGGGGCGATTTATGCGCACAGAACTTTGGTGCATCTCGCGTCCAGCGTCGTCGTCGAGAGAATCAATCTGATTCTGTCGGAATCGGCCAGGACCGTTGCCATGGTCGAGCTGGGTTTTGACCTGCGTTCTGCTGACGAGAAAAAGATCAGCGAGTGGATCGGCTTGCCAAGTGATTCTAAGGTTGTCCGTCTCCATCGCCTCGATAACATGGCGGCCACGCCTTCGTCGGGGTCACATCCGCAAGTCGGAATGATCATTGTCCCCTGCTCGATGGGAACGTTGGGAGCGATTGCTTCGGGAGCCGGAACAAACTTAATTCATCGCGCCGCGGATGTGACTTTGAAGGAGGGACGGAAGCTGGTTTTGGTGCCGCGCGAGACACCCTATAACGCAATTCATTTGGAGAACATGCTGAAACTGTCCCGCGCGGGAGCACGGATCTTGCCGGCGAGCCCGGGCTTCTATCACCGGCCGCAGACGATCGAGGCGCTGGTCGATCACCTATGTTTTCGGATTCTCGATCAGTTTGGGATTCCGCATTCAACGGCGACGCGTTGGAAAGGAGAGTGACGGTTTTCAGTTTTGAGTTTTGAGTGTTGAGTTTTTGAGTTTTTGAGATGGCTACGCTGACCCGAGACATTCGCACCACGCTCGAAATGATCAAAATCGAGCACACGCTGTTCGCGCTGCCGTTTGCCTTTCTCGGCGCGGTGCTGGCGGCGCGTGGAATTCCAACGGCGTGGCAGATTATTTGGATAATCGTAGCCATGGTTGGCGCACGTTCGACGGCCATGGCTTTCAATAGAATCGCTGACAAGGACTACGACGCAAGGAATCCCCGCACAAAGACGCGCGCGATACCGGCGGGTGCGTTGTCGGTAACGTTCGTGTGGGGTTTCACGCTTATCAGCGCGGCGATTTTCTTTGTTGCAGCCGCAATGCTGAACCGTTTGACTCTGTTGCTGTCGCCAGTCGCGCTCGCGAGCATTGTGCTTTATTCCTACACGAAGCGCTGGACACTGCTATCGCATTTGATTTTGGGCTGGTGCTTGGCAATCGCCCCAACGGGCGCGTGGATCGCCGTACGCGGCACAATCGACAGCCTGGTTCCCTTGCTGCTGTCGCTCGTTGTAATGCTTTGGACTGCGGGGTTTGATGTGCTTTATGCCTGCCAGGATTACGATTTCGATCGGCGCGAAGGTTTGCATTCGATCCCGGCGCGGTTTGGTATCGCGCGCTCGCTCTGGATTTCGCGCGCCCTGCACGCAGGAGCATTCGCGGCTCTCGTTGCGCTATACTTCACAACGAATCTTGGCGTCCTGGCGCTAATCGGCATAATCGCAACCGGCGCGCTTTTGATTTATCAGCACACGCTGGTTCGCGCTGATGATTTGAGGCGATTGAATGCGGCATTCTTTACAACTAATGCATTTGTAAGCGTGATTCTATTGTTAACATTCGGTAGCGCAGTTTTCTTAAGACATTAAGCTAATGAGCGTTTCGCACGATCCAAAACTCTGTGACGTCAGCGCGAAAGTGAGAACCGGCGAGCGGCTTTCTTTCGAAGATGGCGTCGCGCTATTCAATACAGACGATCTGAATGCGCTGGGCAAGCTGGCCGACACTGTCCGCCGACAGATGCACGGCCGCACGACTTACTTCAACGTTAATCGACATTTCAATCCGACAAACGTCTGTTACGTTGATTGCAAATTCTGCGGCTTCTATCGCACGCCGCGCCAGCCGGACGCCTACACGCATAATATCGATGATTCGTTGAAGATCGCCGCCCAGGCGGTTGGCGAGGGCGCCACGGAGCTGCACATCACGGGCGGCCTCAACACAAAGCTTCCCTTCAGCTACTTCACCGATTTGCTTTCATCTTTGAAGAAGCAGTATCCGCAGCTTCATTTGAAGGCGTTCACGATGGTCGAGCTGGATCACTTTGCGCGCTTTTACAAAATGAGCGATGAGGACGTGATTCACCAATTGATCGATGCGGGTCTCGATTCGTGTCCCGGTGGCGGCGCTGAGATTTTTCGCGAGCCCACCCGCTCAATGATTTGCTCGCACAAATGCGACGCGCAGCGCTGGTTGGATCTGGCCGGCAAAGTTCACGCCGCAGGACTGAAGACAAATGCGACAATGCTCTACGGCCACATCGAATCGATTGAAGACCGCGTCGATCACATGGTTCGCTTGCGCGAGCAGCAGGACAAATCCGGCGGCTTTCAGTGTTTCATTCCGCTCGCGTTTTATCCTGAGAACACGCAGCTCGCACATTTGCCGGGCCCATCGGGCATCGATTCGCTGAAGACGATGGCCGTGTCGCGCTTGATGCTCGACAATTTCGCGCACATCAAAGCCTACTGGGTAATGCTGGGCAAGCGTCTGGCGCAGGTTGCCTTGCACTTCGGCGCAAACGACATTGACGGCACGATCACCGAAGGCGGCGAGCTGACCGAAAGCTATTCAGTCGAAAGCAACAATGAAGTGAAGATGACAAAGCCGGAGTTGATTCAGTTGATCGAAGAAGCCGGATTTGAAGCAGTCGAGCGCGACACCGTTTACAATCCGATCAGACATGAAGCAGTTTCCGTCTGAAAGCTGAATGATAAAAACATTGCGCTCTTTCCGCACCGGTAACGAAGAGACTCCTCGCCGCCATACCGTTTTTGTTGTCCCGGCGACTCTCTCGGTGATCAGTGCGGAGATTTGAAGCGCTGGAGGGAAGTTCGATGGCAAGGCTAATTATAGATTTGCGCGCGGATTTTGATCGGACCGCGGTTAACCTAGTTGACGTCCATCTGATTAAGCGAATTACCCCGAAAGTCCCTCACGTCTTCTATGCAGAATTCATCCCGACGCCCGGCGGTGACTTACGCGCCGGCGTCCGTCTGACGGAAGTGAGTGACTTGACGACGGGAACCTATTTTCTGGTAGTTCGCTTGCTGGATCGCCACGGCGCGTCGATTGGAATGCGCACCACGATAGTGACGCTCAGGGGTGACCTGATTGTAACGGCGGTGATCGTTCCTTAATTCTGGAGTATTTCCAATAGCGACGGGCACTATAATCATACCGGAATTCCCCGAGTGAATATTTGCAGCCGTTTATTACGACTCTGAAACCATGACCACCTTAGTCAACACGCGTTCGATCTCGCTTGCGCACTCGCCCGACTCGGATGATGCTTTCATGTTCTATGGGCTCGCGACTCACAAGATCGAAACGGGCGAACTCGAATTCCAGCATGTGCTGAAAGATATTCAGACGCTGAACGAAGAAGCGCGCAAAGGAACATACGACGTCACGGCGATCAGCTTTCATGCCTACGCCTACGTCGCAGACAAGTACGCGCTGCTGCCGCACGGCGCATCAATCGGCGACAACTATGGGCCCATCGTCGTATCCAACCAGGAACTTGATCCTTCAGAGCTTCGGAACGTGACGGTAGCGGTACCGGGCACTTTGACTAGTGCATTTCTCGCGCTGAGTATTCACACGCCAAATTTCAATTACGAAGTTGTTCCTTTTGACAAAATCATTGAGGCAGTTAATGAAGGAACCTGCGACGCGGGGTTGCTGATTCACGAAGGCCAGCTCTTCTATAACAACCTTGGCTTGCACAAAGTGCTCGATCTCGGCGAATGGTGGCACGAACACACGGGCGGACTGCCTCTGCCGATGGGCGGCAACGCGATTCGGCGCGACCTCGGCGATGAAACGATTCGGGAAGTTTCCAAACTCCTGAAAGAGAGCATTCAGTACTCGCTCGACAATCGCGAGGACGCGCTCGAATACGCAATGCAGTTCGCGCGTGAAATGGATCCGGCGTTGGCTGATCGATTTGTGGCGATGTGGGTTAACGAGCTGACGCTGGATTACGGCGAGCGAGGACGCGAAGCCGTGCGCCGCCTGCTCACAGAAGGCCACGAGCGCGGCATCATCCCACATCCGGTTCAGGTTGAGTTCGCAGCCTAAGCGGCGATCTTCTAAAACTATTGCAAAGTCCGGCAGCGGTCATTTCAGCGTTGACAGCGCCATAAACTGCCGCGAAAATGCTGGCCTCAAGATGAAAACGCCTCGATTTCTTCTCCGTGGATTTCGCCGGCCGGCGGAGGTGGCCTCGCTGGCGCTGGGCAAACTCGAACGCGAAGTGCTCGAGCACACCTGGCAGCATGGCGAAGTCACTGTGCGCGAAATCTTCCTCGCGTTTGACGAACGAATTGCTTACACGACGTTAATGACAACGCTCGATCGGCTCTACAAAAAACAAATTCTGATGAGAAGGAAAGACGGCCGCGCATTTTTGTATCGGGCGGCCTTCTCGCGCGAAGAATTCGACGATGGCATTCGCGAGGACGTCATCGACGGACTTTTCAACGACGGAGCCAACGGTATTCAACCTTTGCTCGCCTGCATCGTGGATACGGTGAGCGAACGCGATCGCCAACTTCTGGACGAGCTGGATCGGCTGGTGAGAGAGAAGAAACGAGAGTTGCGACGCAAGCCGGAATAGCCATGTACAAGCTGCTCGGATTATGTTTGGCGCTGGCGAGTTTCTTCGCCCTTAACGTGATCGCGACGGCGCTGATCTCGCTAATGTGGCGAGTTGCCGAGCCGATCGCGCGTCGCTGGTCCGCCCGCACACGCGCGGAATGCTTGTTTGCGCTGCGAATTGCCGCGCCGCTTCTTTCGCTCCTGTCCGTCACGCTGCTCTTCGTTCCGGCTTATGTTGGATACGAACCACACGGAACGTCGGAAGTCGTCAGCAGGAAACTCGGAACGCTCGCCGCCATTTCATTTCTTGGTCTCGGCTTCGCGATGTGGCGCGCTTTCCGTTCGTGGATCGCGACGAAGAAACTGGAGAGACAGTGGCTCCGCGCAGCTACCAGAACGAGCCTGCCGCTCAGTGAAATCCCGACGTACCGCATCGCACATACTTTTCCAATCATCGCCGTCGTCGGAACGGTGCGGCCACGATTATTCATCGCTGAACAGGTGCTGGAATCACTGACTGAGGATGAGTTGGCGGCGGCAATCGCGCACGAAGGCGGCCATCTGGCGGCGCGCGACAACTTCAAGCGCGCGTTGCTGCGGGCCTGCCGGGACCTGCTGACGATCGTGCCCAGCGGTCGCACGTTAGATCGCGCCTGGACCGAGTCGGTTGAGTGCGCCGCCGACGAACATGCGGCGCAGTTGAGTTCAGACGTCGCGCTGAACCTCGCTTCCGCGCTGGTAAGAATCGCGCGAATGGTTCCGGTTGGCGTCCGAACGGAACTTCCGCTGGCCACTTTTTTGGTGGGCGAGGAGACCCGTGGAATCAAAGCTCGTGTGCGGCGGCTGCTGGAGATCGCTTCGGCAAGTCGATCAAACCGTATGCAGCGCGTGCGAATCGGAACGGTTGCGCCGCTGCTTGGCCTGCTCGCGGTCTCGGTATCCGCGGTGGGAGTCTCCACTAATCCTCAAGTCCTGCTGACCGTCCATTCCGTTGTAGAGCGCGTTGTTTCTCTTCTCAGCTAATCTGATTCCGCTGCCGCGGCCAAGGGCTTACGCAAGCAGAAGAAAAACGTTGCCGCGCCAAGCTGCGCCGTGATACCAAAGACAATCAGCGCAATGAACGAGTGGTCATATAGCAGACCCATGGTTGCGCTCCCGGCGAACCAAAGCACTCCATAAACTCCATTGAGCGCGCCGAACGCTGACCCGCGCTTGTTCATTGAGACGACCTGCGCAATGCCCGGCCGCAGCAAGGCGTCCTGCGCGCCGATGCCGGTGGCCCAGCACACCACGCTGACATAAGCGCCGATGGCGCCGCCGAGAAAACCAAACGGCAAGGCCAAAAGCGAAATCAAGATCCCCGGAACAATTACAACTATGCCGAATCGATCGAACAGCTTGCCGAAAGCGAGCGCCGTCAACCCGCCCAATCCCATCGCCAATGCATAAAGCAGCGGAATGACTTCAGGCTTCGTGAGTGAACTTTTCTGAAAGTGGTACGCGAGTAGGGGAAAGTCTATGAACCCAAATGCCAGCAGCCCGGCTGCGGCGACGTAGAACCAAAATACTTTTGGCAGATTTCGTTGGGTGGGGACTGGCGGCGGTGGCCTGTCTTGTCTTGCCCGAACTACCCGAGCAACGGCCAAAGAAACCAAAGCCGCGATCGCCGGGACGGTTAACCACGCAAACGCCGCGTTGAATTGATGCTCTCTGGCGACGGCAATCGTCACCAGAATCGGCCCGAGAACAGCGCCCGCCTGGTCCATCGCCGCGTGCAAACCAAATCCCCATCCATGACCGACGACTTGGGTCGATTCAGAAAGGAGCACATCAACGGACGGTCCACGCAAGGCTTTGCCGGTGCGTTCGGCAATGATGAGCAGCGCCGCGAGCTGCCAATTCCCGGCAAAGGCAAGCAGCGGCACCGCCACCAGATTCAGAAAGTATCCTGAACCGGTCAGCAACCAATAAGCGCGCGTGCGATCGGCCAGGCGGCCAGTGAACAAACGGAGACTGGCTGCAATCATCTCGCCCGCGCCCGCGATGATTCCGACTTGCGTCGCACTCGCGCCAAGGTCTTTCAGAAACGGACCGACCACGCTGCGCGCGCCTTCGTACGTCATGTCGGCGAACAGACTGACAAAACCAATCGCAACGATAAAGGTGAAAGCACTCTTACGTTGTGATTTCGATGTCATGGGTTTTCGGTGATCTCTTTATCTGCACAGCGTAACTCACGCCACGGGGTTGCTGCGATGCAATCATGCTTAGCGATACCACGCGCGGCGGCTGCTACGATTGTTGGTAGTAGTTACCGTTCAAAATTAGAGTTCTCAGTTTACAGAATTACTTCGCGAAAACCAGTAATTATGCTCTGACAATATAGATGGGAGCGTGTGCATGAGACGTGTTCTTAGAATGGCGAACGTCCGTTTGATGGGCGCGTTTTTTACAGTTTTGTTCTGTTCGACGATCACCATCAGCCAACCCGGCTCGCAAGGCAGCATCAGCGGCACGGTCAAGGATCCCGATGGGGCTATCGTGACAGGCGCGAATGTTTCGCTGCGTCATGCGCAGCAAGCGATAGTCCGGACGACCACAACCGACGCGAGCGGACGTTTCAGTTTTGAGAACGTGCCCGTCGGCTCGTATCAGGTGCTTGTCGAACAGGCCGGGTTTGATCAGCAAACCACCGCGGCACGCGTGACCTCCGGCCGTCCAACTGATTTAGAGATTTTTCTTCAGGTCGCTTCAGTCAGTTCACAAGTAACCGTCACCGCAGAAACTGGACAAGCCGAAGAGAAGGATCGCATTCCGCAGGCAGTCAATATCGTTTCCGAACGCGGCATCCAGGAGCGCACCACTGGTGTCTTGGCCCAGATTGCGGATGAGGAAGTGGGCTTGGCCTTGCAGCGCACCAGTCCCACCATTGCCGGTGTGTTCGTGCGGGGACTGGTCGGGAACAAAGTAGCAGTTTACGTCGATGGTGTGCGTTACACGACTTCGGCAATGCGCGGCGGCATTAACACTTTTCTCGATTTAAACGATCCAAGCAATCTCAGCACCTTCGAAGTTCTGCGCGGACCCAACGGCGCACAGTACGGTTCGGATTCGATCGGCGGCACGCTTCAACTTGTCTCGCACACTCCAAATCTTGGTTCTGCGAAACCGGAAACGCATGGTCAAATCAATACATTCTTTACCAGCGCTGATCTTTCGTTCGGCGGCAACACGCTGGTTTCATATGGCACGAAACGCTTTGGCCTGTTGCTGAACGCCGCCGCGCGTCGAGTCAATACGCTGCGGCCAGGCCACGGTCTCGATCCGCACTCGTCGATCACGCGCTTCCTCGGTTTGCCTTCGAACATCCTCGGCGATCGCCTGACTGATACCGCCTTCACGCAATACGGCGGCATGGTTCGGTTGAGCTACGCTCCCGATTCCGATCAGCAACTCACGTTTCACTATCAGCGCGGCCAGCAGGACGGCGGCAAGCGTTACGATCAAACTCTGGGCGGCGATGGAAATCTGATTGCCGACCTGCGGAACTTGATGAGCGACTTCGCCTATGGGCGTTATTTGAAACAAGGCGTGGGAATCTTCGACAACCTTTCGATCACTGGCTCATACAACGCCCAACGCGAAGAGCGCGTTAACCAGGGTGGCCAGGGAAATCCGGTCGGCGATATTACTCACCAGTACGAACGCACACGTGTGTTTGGCTTCAGCGCGTTTCTCGATAAGCAGCTTTCACGAACCAACACAATCCTGTTGGGGACCGACTTTTATGATGAGCGCGTCAAAGCTCCCGCTTACACTCTTAACCCGGTCTCGCGCGCGGTGACACTTTCGCGTCCACGGGTCCCGCACGGCGCCAAATATGATCTGTTCGGCCTGTTCGTGCAGGATGTTTATGAAGTCAATAAGCATCTGCGTTTGAGCGGCGCGTTAAGATTCAACCGAGCTTCCTACGAATCGCGCGCGGCCAACAGTCCAATCGTCAGCGGCAAGCCGCTCTGGCCCGACGACAATTTGAAGGCACACGATTTTTCGGGACGCATTGGAGCAGTCATTTCGCCAAACGAACATTTTGGGATTGTCTTCAATTACAGCCGCGGATTCCGCGCGCCGAATATCACCGATCTGGGAACGCTTGGATTGACCGGCGATGGATTTGAAGCGGACTTCACCAGCTCTTCTGCTCTCGGCGGCACAATCGGGACGACCGCCGGCACCGATGCCGTAACTACGGGTATTGCGCTCCAGCAGCAACATTCCGAAGTAAGCAATAACTTCGACGCGGGTTTTCGCTTCCGTCACAAACGCTTTGATACTGACTTTACCTGGTTCCTTACGGACATCAACGGCGCTATCGTCAAACAGACGTTGATTCTTCCAGCCGGCTCCGTCGGCAAGTTCCTGGGCGATCAGCAGATCAATTCTCAGGATCCAAGAGGTTGGGTTACGGTTCCGGCTTCCGGCAGCACGCCGGTCTTGATTCGCACAAACTTTACTGACGCTCGCATCTGGGGAGTTGAATACACAGTTGATGCACGGCTGCATCGCAATTGGATGTTCGGCGGAAATTTCACTTACGTGCATGCGGAAGACAAAGCGACCGGGCTGCCGCCGAACATTGAAGGGGGTACGCCACCACCCACCGGCTTTCTTCGTCTGCGATACGAACCGGCTGGAAGGCGTTTCTGGATTGAAGGTTATTCGACCCTGGCTGACCGGCAAAGCCGTCTTTCTTCACTCGATCTCGGTGATCGAAGGACGGGCGCCACGCGCTCTACTGGTCAGATCCAAAACTTCTTCCGTCGCGGAGCTTGCGTTAGAGGACTGACGACACCAGGTCCCACTGGCTGCGGATCAGCGGGCGGCATTTTGATAGCTACCGGTGAAACTCTGGCGCAAGTACAGACACGCGTACTCGGCAGCCCGACAGCTTCACCAAAGCCGCTGTTCGATCACATACCCGGCTACGGCCTGATCAATGTGCGCGGTGGTTATCGATTCGAGCGGTCAGAGATCTCGATCGACTTCGAGAACATTACCGATAAGAACTATCGCGGCCTCGCGTGGGGGATCGAAGGGCCCGGAAGAAGCGTAACGGCGCGATATAGATTTAGGTTCTAACGAAGCGAACACATCCTGCGTGCGCCGAGGTCAGTACCAGCCGCAAGAGCGGCTGGGTCAAGGTGGCGTCTTTGATCCACCCGCTAACGCGGGCGGTAGAGACAATCTTATTTCCCGAACCAACCAATCGGTTTACCGGAAAGATCAACCCAGACGCTCTTTACCTGCGTGTAAAGTTCCAACGCGTGCTTGCCCATTTCTCGGCCATAGCCCGATTGCTTGTAACCACCAAACGGCGATGCGGCGTTCATCATGTTGTAGGTATTAATCCAGACAACGCCCGCCTTGATCGCTTTCGCAAACCGGTGCGCGCGCGTGATGTTCTGCGTCCAGATGCCCGCTGACAAACCATAGATCGTGTCATTCGCTTTCTGAATCAGCTCGTCATCGTCTTTGAAAGTGATCACGCTCGAGACCGGGCCAAAAATCTCTTCCTGGGCGACGCGCATCTTGTTGTCGACGTCGCTGAAGATCGTCGGCTGAAAGAAATAACCGTTTTGAAATTGAGGATCCAGTTGCGGCTGCGCGCCGCCGGTCAAAACCGTCGCGCCCTCTTCGCGCGCAATGTCGACGTAACCCTTGATCCGATTCAGTTGCTCTTCCGAGACCTGTGGCCCCATCAGAGTGGCCTTGTCCATCGGATCGCCGACTTTGATGCGATCAGCTTTTTCTTTGAAGCGCCCGAGGAATTCGTCTTTGGCTTTCTCTTCGACAAAGATGCGCGAACCGGCGCAGCACACCTGACCCTGATTAAAAAAGATTCCCATCATCGCGCCGTTGACAGCTTGATCGAGATCGGCATCCGCGAAGATGACGTTGGGAGCTTTGCCGCCGAGCTCAAGCGAAACTTTGGTCAAGTTTTCCGCCGCGGCTTTCGCGATCAGCTTGCCGACTTCTGTCGATCCGGTGAACGCAATCTTGTCGATGCCCGGATGCGAAGCGAGCGCCGCGCCCGCAGTTTCGCCGTAACCAGTCACGACGTTGACGACGCCTTCAGGAAAGCCCGCTTCCTGAATCAGCTTCGCGAGTTCCAGCGCGGTCACCGGCGTTTGTTCCGCCGGCTTCAAAACGACTGTGTTTCCGGCGGCCAGCGCCGGCGCGAGTTTCCACGCAGCCATCAGCAAAGGAAAATTCCAAGGAATGATTTGGCCGCAGACGCCGACCGCCTCGCGCAAGGTGTAGTTAAACATCTGGCCGGGAACGGGAATCGTTTCGCCTTCAATCTTCGTCGCCCAACCGGCGAAATATTCGAAGTTCTCAACCACACCCGGCAGATCGATGTAAGTCGATTCCTTGATGGGCTTGCCGTTATCGTGCGTTTCAAGTTCTGCCAGTTGCGCCGCGTCGCGTTCGATTAACTGCGAAAGCTTGTAGAGCAGCCGCCCGCGATCACGCGCACTCATCCTTGACCACTTTCCTTCGAAAGCTTTCCGCGCGGCAGCGACTGCTTTGTCGACGTCGGCCTTTTCAGCTTCGGCGACTTCAGCGAACGTCTCGCCCGTCGCCGGGTTTGGTGTCGCGAAAGTCTTGCCAGATTCGGCGTCAACGAATTGTCCATCAATGAAAAGTTGATAGCGGCGTTCAGTAGCTTGTGGCTGTGGTGTCGACATGAGAAGAATCTAGCATTGAGCCATTTCGAAGTCTAAGTGAGTTCGTGTTCCTCTGTGTCCTCTGTGGTAAATTCTGTCGCGCGTTAGATCAACCACAGAGGACACAGAGAAGATGCCCAACAATTGGCCCGAACTCATCCTCGAAGAGTGGCAGGCCACGCTCGCCACGCTGCACATGTGGACGCAAATTGTCGGCAAGATCCGCATGAAGCTGACGCCGCTAGTCAATCACTGGTGGAATGTGCCGCTGTATGTTTCCGCGCGCGGGTTGACGACTTCGCCGATGAGTTACGCCGATCGCATCTTTGAGATCGAATTCGATTTCATCGATCACAAACTGCGGATTGAATGCAGCGATGGTGCACTCACAACGCTCGATTTGCGCGCACAATCGGTCGCCGATTTCTATAAAGAATTGATGAGCGCGCTGCATGGTTTGGGGATTGATGTGACGATTTGGACGATGCCGGTTGAAGTGCCTTCAGCTTTCTCGGCAGTGCGCGAAGCGATTCGCTTCGAAGAGGATCAAGTGCACAAGTCTTATGATGCGGATTACGTGAATCGCTTCTGGCGCGCGCTGGTGAACGTCGATGAAGTGTTCAAGCAATTTCGCGCGCGCTTCATCGGCAAAGTTAGCCCGGTGCATTTTTGGTGGGGCAGTTTTGATCATGCGGTTACGCGCTTCTCGGGACGGCCCGCGCCGCCGCGTGAAGGCGCCGACAAAATCACGGTGGAAGCTTATTCACACGAAGTGATCAGCCACGGCTTCTGGCCTGGCGGCAACGGCTTTCAAGCCTCGTTCTATTCTTACGCCGCGCCTGAGCCCACTGGCTTTGGCGATGTAAAGGTCAAACCCGCGGCGACTTTCTATTCTTCAGAGGTCAAGGAATTCTTCTTGCCTTACGACGCCGTCCGCCAATCCCCTTCACCGGAAGATGCTTTGATGGAGTTCTGTCAGAGCACTTATGAAGCGGGAGCGAATTTGGCGAACTGGGATCGGAAGGCGCTGGAGAGATAGTCGAGGCGCTGTCATACGCGAGCGGAGTGAAGTCAGTACCGGGAGCGTTAGCGACCGGGTTGGGGCAGTAGCCCGACCGTGAGGGAGGGCGCATGTCTTCACGCCGAAGCGTGAAATAAAATAGCCCAGGGTAAGCGCGCAGCGCGCCACCCTGGGATCACGATTCAAAACCCATCAAAGCCCTGAAGGGGCGCAGTAGATAGCTCACGGCTAGTCATCATTGGATTCATCCACCATTCTTTCAAAATCCATAGTCCCCTCATGAACATGCTCTTTTATCCACCACGACGGGTGCGCCCAATTCAGACAGATGTCGAGAAGCAGGCCCTCCGAAAGATATGTCGTAAGCTGACTAGCTTTCATCCACAACGCGCGACCCTCAAAACCAATCATTTCGCGGTGGCCTTTCGAACGTTCGCGGTTGAAGACTCTCGTTGTGGTGTAGCCAGCCTCCAAACCAAGATCGCGGCACAATCTAATAAATGGATCTCCATGTAAGTAAAACCAGAATCTTACACGACCAAATAGGATGTCGAGCATTTCTTGGTCTGAGATTGGTCTCTGAATAAACGGCTCAAGAACGACATACGCGAATAAATATTTCCATCCATCGAGGAGCTTGATGCCTGCAAGGGCTTGCATCCAGCCATCACGGCCAGCGCAGACTTGGCAATCGTTAGAAACGATGTGGTGAATTTGGTGACGGATAAAGAAATCCGCGGCATTAATATCTCGACTGTTCTCGACTCGAGCACCACAAACCCACAGACATCCATCAACCAGGAATGAACCCCAGTGATGTGTTTTCAAATGATCTAAGAGGTTTCTAACGCCATTAACATGATGAACACGAGGCTCCTTCGCGAGGTGAATGAATAACTGCTCATCACCTATTTTGAAGTGGCCGCCTGTTTCAGACTTCATGACTTCCAATCTCTGACTAGCAGCTTGTGTCTGCCGAAAATGTCGCTTCATCTGCTTGATACCATGCTCACCGTACCGTTCGAAGTAATCGAAGTAAGAATCCTTCGAGCGGCTCCGGATCGTTTGAAGCATGTCGACATTAGCCTTCCCTTCCTTTACTTCAATGAAGTAAGTTTCGAGGCTCAAACGTTTGGGATGAATGTGCATTTTTTGGACATCTGTCATGCATTCGAAGCGGCAGAAGTCCAAAGCAATAGCAAAATCGTTCCAACGCGTATTCATAAATTCGATGGCCGTGACTGCCGACGTTGCGTTTCGGCTGTCGAGCGTCCCATGTTTAGGCCCTTTGAAAACTCGCTTTATTAGGTCGCGGTCCCAGCAGTTTGCGATCCACACCAAAGCGTTAAATGAGATTTCGATTATCGCAATCCAAAGTTGACGACGGTTAATTTCACGTGCGTCATCGAGTGTCCTTATTTCGCTTTCTATCTCAAGATAGTCTGAAATCAGGATTTTCTGAGCCCTTTTATATTCAACATGCAGCCGTCGCAGAAAATCTTTGAAGTTGGTCTTGATCTTTTCTTCCGAGGAGAACTGTGGCAGTTCAACGAGCGAGCGGGTGAGGTGATATCTATATTTCTTTAAATGTTCTTCTAGCGTCTCTTGATCCATTGCTCTGAATAAGACTTGACAAACTATT
>DASXTE010000283.1:0-31490 GCA_036505595.1 Pyrinomonadaceae bacterium | reverse complement strand
ACAAACCCTCGACTACAAACCGGCGCAGAAAGTGAAACTGCCGTCGCTCGACATGGCCAAAAACGTCGAGGAAACACGTGAGCGAATCAAAGTGCTGGTTTGGGCAAAGGATCGCGTCGGTTCGTTTCTCTGGAAAACAATTTCGAAGACCCTTACTTACACGGCTGAACGTATCCCGGAAATCGCCGACACGGTCGTCGAAGTCGATCGCGCCATGCGCTGGGGATTCAATTGGGAACTGGGGCCATTCGAAGTTTGGGACGCGATTGGCGTCGAAAAATCGGTCGCGAAGCTGAAAGAAGAAGGCCGCCCCGTTCCCGCGAATGTGCAAGCCATGCTTGATGTGGGGATTAAATCTCTCTATCGAAAGAAAGATGGTCAGCAATTCTTTTACGACTTCGCTTCCGAAGAGTATCGGCCACTCGCGGATCCGCCCGGCACGATCATTCTTAAGTCGCTGGAGGATCGCACCGGTGTGATCAAAAAGAATTCCGGCGCATCGATGATCGATCTCGGCGACGGCGTCGCGTGTGTCGAATTTCATTCCAAGATGAATTCGATCGGCGGGGACACGCTGGAGATGCTGAAGTTTGCGATCGGCGAAACGGAAAAGAATTTCGTTGGGCTGGTGGTCGGGAATCAGGGCGTGAACTTCTCAGTCGGCGCGAACTTGATGCTGATGCTGATGGAGGCGCAGGACGAAAACTGGGAAGAGTTGGAGATGATTGGCCGCTACTTCCAATCATCGGTCATGAGCCTGCGCTATTCGCCAAAGCCGGTCGTGGTTGCGCCGTTTCAAATGGTTTTCGGTGGCGGCTGTGAGATGGTTTTGCACGCGGATCGCGTGCGCGCCGCGGCGGAGACATACATTGGGTTGGTCGAAGTTGGCGTCGGAATAATTCCCGCCGGCTGCGGCACGAAAGAGATGTTGGTGCGTACCATGGATTCTATTCCCGCCGATATGAAAGACGCCGATCCATTCCCATTTGTGAAGCGCGCGTTTGAAACAATCGCCTTGGCTAAGGTCGCAACCTCTGCCGAGGAAGCGCGCGATTTTGGATTCCTGCGCGAAGAAGATTCGATTTCGATGAACGCCGATCGTCTGCTCGCGGACGCGAAGAAACAGGTGCTGGCGCTGGCCGCGAGTGGTTACGTGCAACCCCAGCAGCGCACGGATATTCTCGCGTTGGGTGCGCCGGCGCTGGCGACTCTGAAACTGGGCGTGCATTTGATGAAGCGCGCGGGATACATTTCTGATCACGATGCGCTGATTGGCGAGAAGCTGGCGCGCATTCTGACGGGCGGCGATCTGAATCACGCGACGCGCGTCAGTGAGCAGTACCTGCTCGATCTCGAACGCGAGGCTTTTCTTTCGCTGATCGGCACGCGCAAGACGCAGGATCGAATCGCGCACATGTTGAAGACTGGGAAGCCGCTGAGGAATTAGTCCAAAGTCTTACGTCCAAAGTCCAAAGTCTCGTTGGACAATCGGACGTTAGACATTGGACGTTGGACTTTGGACAAAATGAATATGAAAGAAGCAGTAATCGTATCAGCAGTTCGCACCGCGGTCGGCAAAGCCCCGAAAGGAACTTTGCGCGACACGCGGCCCGACGATATGGGCGCCGCCGCGATGAAGGAAGCCATCGCTCGCGTCCCGGGTTTGGAAGCGTCCGAGATCGACGACGTCATCATGGGATGCGCGATGCCTGAAGCGGAGCAAGGCATGAATGTCGCGCGCGCGGCGGCAATTCTCGCGGGGCTGCCGGTGGAAACCAGCGCCATGACCATCAATCGTTTCTGCTCTTCGGGTCTCCAAACGATCGCGATGGCCAGCGATCGCATTCGCACGAACGGCGCGGAAGTGATTGTCGCCGGCGGTCTGGAATCGATGTCGATGATTCCGATGGGTGGCCACATCATTCGCCCGAATCCGACTTTGATTGAGACCTATCCTGATTTTTATCTCAGCATGGGACTGGCGACTGAGAACGTCGCGCGTAAATACGAGGTGACGCGCGAGCAACAGGACGAGTTCGCGTTGCGCTCGCATCAACGCGCGATAGCCGCGCTGGATGCGGATAAGTTCCAAGACGAAACTGTGCCGCTGACCGTGACAGTTGAAGAGTTGGACGCTAAAGGCAAGAAGCAACGCAGCGAAATCGTTTTTGACAAAGACGAAGGTCCGCGACGAGATAGTACACCTGAAGCATTGGCGAAATTGAAGCCGGCGTTTCAGATGAAGGGCACAATCACGGCCGGCAATTCTTCCCAGATGTCGGACGGCGCGGCAGCAGCGATCGTGATGTCCGCCGAGCGAGCGAAGAAGCTCGGCGTGAAGCCGATGGCGCGACTCGTCGCGTACGCAACGGCCGGCTGTCCGCCCGAAGAGATGGGCATCGGCCCGGTTTACGCGATTCCCAAAGCGTTAAAGCTCGCCGGCCTAACGCTCGATGACATCGCCGTGATCGAATTGAACGAAGCTTTTGCGGCACAATCACTGGCGGTGATCAAGATGCTCGAGCTGAATCCTGACAAAGTGAACGTTAATGGCGGCGCGATCGCACTTGGTCATCCGCTGGGATGCACGGGAGCAAAGCTGACCGCGTCGATCCTGCGCGAACTCGAACGACGCAACGCGCGGTACGGCATGGTGACGATGTGCGTGGGCGGCGGCATGGGCGCCGCGGGAATATTTGAGAGGTTGTAGCGCAAATTGTTAATTTGCGTGGTAACTAAAATGAATCGCAATTTTAACAAATTGCGCTACACAGAAAGGCATTAGCAATGGCAGCCGCAATCGAACAAAAAGAAATCATCAAAGGCGGGAGTTTTCTGATCGGAGAGCTCACACCGTCTGAAGTGTTCACGCCTGAGGATTTCAACGAAGAGCATCGCATGATCGCCGACACCACGCGCCAGTTCATGGACGCGGAGGTTCTGCCGCGCATCAACGAACTGGAAAACAAAGATTGGAAACTGGCGCGTGAACTAGTGAAGCAGGCTGCCGAACTCGGCCTTGTCGGCGCGGGAATTCCGGAAGAGTACGGCGGCCTGGGCTTGGATCAGACAAGCGGCGCTCTCATCGCAGAGAATATCGGACGCTCGGCCTCGTTTGCCACGACGCTCGGCGCGCAAAGCGGAATTGGCTTGCTGCCGATCGTTTACTTCGGCACCGAGGCGGCAAAGAAGAAATATCTGCCACCGATTGCCGCGGGCGAGATGATTACGGCTTACGCCTTGACGGAGGCGGGCTCCGGCTCTGACGCCATGGCGGCTAAGGCGACGGCCAAGTTAAGCGACGACGGCACGCACTACACGCTCAACGGCGAGAAGATGTTCATCACGAACGGCGGATTCGCGGACATTTACGTCGTGTTCGCGAAAGTCGACGGCGACAAATTCACGGCCTTCATCGTCGAACGGCAGGACGGCTGCCAACCCGGCGCCGAAGAACACAAGATGGGCATCAAAGGTTCGAGTACGACACCGCTGATCCTCTCAGACGCGAAGGCGCCGGTTGAGAACCTGCTGGGCGAAGTCGGCAAGGGCCACAAGATAGCTTTCAACATTCTCAACATTGGCCGATTCAAACTGGGGGCGATGTGTCTGGGCGGAATGAAACTCGCCGTCACTGAATCGGTGAAGTACGCGAACGAGCGACACCAGTTCGGGAAGTCGATTTCTTCATTTGGCGCGATCAAAACAAAGCTGGCCGAGATGGCCATTCGCACCTGGGTCGGCGAAGCAATGACTTACCGCACGCTGGGAATGATCGAAGAAGGCCTGGCCGCGATCGCTGATTCGCACGACATGGACGCGCGCTTGAAAGCAATCGAGGAGTACGCCGCCGAATGTTCGATTATCAAAGTCGCGCTGTCGGAATACTGCGACTTTGTGACAGATGAGATGGTCCAGATTTTCGGTGGCTATGGTTACTCAGCGGATTATCCGGCCGAGCGCGCCTATCGCGACACGCGCATCAATCGCATCTTTGAAGGCACCAACGAAATCAATCGCATGCTGATTCCGGGACGCCTGATGAAGGCCGCGTTGAGCGGGCGGCTGGCGCTGCTGCCGGCGGCGCAAGGATTGATGGATGAGATTCTCAATCCGTCCATGCCTTCGTTCGACACGGATGAAAGCTTGCTCGCTGCCGAAACAAAACTCGCCCACAACGCGAAGAAAGTCGCGCTGATGACGCTTGGCACTGCGGCGCAAAAATACATGTTGGGACTCGGCGATCAGCAGGAGATTCTGATGGGTGTCGCGGACATCATCATGGATGCTTACGCGATGGAGTCAGCTATCCTGCGAACACAGAAGATCGCTGTATCTCAAGGCGACCAAGCCGCGGAAAGATTCATCGACATGACGCGAGTTTTTTGCAACGACGCGGTTGAGCGGATTGAAATGCACGCGAAGAACACACTGGCCGCGATGGCTGACGGCGACGAACTGCGCACGCTGCTCGCCGCCCTGCGTCGATTCACGAAGATGACGCCGATCAATACCGTCGCCGCGCGGCAACAGATCGCCAACGCGATGATTGAGGCGAACCGGTATACCTATTAAGTTAAAAGGCAAAAGTAAAAAGGCAAAAACGAACGCCCGAAGCGCTCGGTTCTCTGCTGACTTAACTTTTGCCTTTTGCCTTTTTACTTTTGCCTTATGAAAATCGTTCCCATCTCACTTCCAACGCCCTTCTACATCGGCGCGGTGAACGTCTACCTCATCAAAGAAGATCCCGTCACGATCATCGACACTGGGCCTAAGACGAACGAAGCCACCGATGCGCTGCGCGCCGGACTGCGACAAGCAGGCGTCACAGTTTCAGACATTCGCCGGATCGTGCTCACGCATGCACACGAAGATCATTGCGGCTTGGCGCGTTCGCTGCGCGATGACGCGAAAGATGCGGAGGTGTTCGTGCACGATTGGGAGACCGGCCATCGCGCGGGCCGGCTTGAGCATGAGGATAGTTTGCGTCTGCTGATGCGGGCGGGCGTTCCCGAAGATGAGTTGCGCACGATGCGCGCGCTTTACGACGAGGTGCGGCAATACGCAGACTCGCTCGATGATGATCATTGCACGCCGCTGCAAGACGAAGATGAGTTGGAATTCGAAACCGGATCGTTACGCGTGATCCACACGCCCGGTCACACGCCCGGTTCCTGCTCATTCATTCGTGAAGCCGATCGCACCGTCATTGCCGGCGATTGTGTTCTGAAACGAGTGACTCCGAACCCGGTCATCTCCCCCGATCCAATCGATCCTTCACGCCGCTTTCGATCACTGGCCGAGTACCTTGTCAGTCTCGCGCGCGTGCGCAGTTTCGCGCCCACGCTGGTCTACGGCGGGCACGGCGACCCGATTCACGATTTCGAAGAACTCTTCAACCGCTATCTTCGCGCCATCAACGAACGTCAGGCGACGGTGCTGCGTCTGGTGCCGAAACCCGGCGTGACCGCCTGGGAAGTCTCGCGCCAGATGTTTCCCGACGCGGACGACGTCCACCGCTTTCTCGCCGTGTCCGAAGCCGTTGCCCACCTCGATCAGGCGCACGCAGAAGGCAAAATCGCGCTGGAAATGAGCGATGGCCGGGAAATTTATCGACAGCTCGCGGCCGATTGAGCCAACCAGCCTCGTAACCGAACAAATTGGAACCCGCCTGCCTCTCGCCGCGTGAAACGGGCAAAACCCTATCGGAGGATTCATTTATGACAATTCGGAAGCTGCTGCTGACTCTCTCGTTGATTCTCAGTTGCGGTCTAGTAATCGGGGCGATCACATACGCTCAGGACGCCCCAAAAGCTCCAAAGGCGCCAGAACTGTTGGAAGCTCCTGAGACGGACGCTTTTGATTTCGACTTCGATTTCGATTTACAGGACGCCCCCGACGCGGATCGAAACTTCACTTTCTTTTTGCAGGGCGGCACATTTCTCGGTGTGCACGCGGAAGATATCACTAAAGAGAACATGGCCACGTACGGCATGCGCGAAGTGCGCGGCGTCGGCGTGAGTGAAGTAGTGAAGGACAGCCCGGCTGAGAAAGCCGGTCTGCGTAAAGGGGACGTCATCCTTCGATTCGATGGCGAGTCCGTCACCAGCACTCGCAAGTTGAACCGTCTGGTGAGCGAGTCTTCGGCGGATCAAAACGTGCGATTGACAGTTAGTCGCGGCGGTTCTGAGCAGGAGATTTCAGCAACGCTTGGCAAACGTCCCGGCATGACGAACATCTTCAACGCAAAGACTCGTGAGGAACTGCGCGAGAAAATGGAAAAACTGAAGAAGGACATGCCGAAGATCAAGGATGGCGACGGGAAGTTCATTTTCTACATGGGAAACTACCGGCGGATTGGCATCGCCACACAGACGCTGACGAAACAACTGGCAGATTATTTTGGCGTCACTGAGGGCATCCTGGTGACCTCGGTCAATGACAACAGTCCGGCCGCGAAAGCCGGCCTGAAAGCCGGCGACGTGATCACCGCAGTCGATGGCGAGAAGGTTGATTCACCCGGAGACATTTCTCGCGCCATAAACAAAAAAGATGATGGGCCGGTCACGCTCACGGTCGTGCGCGAGCGGAATACCCGCAGCGTCACCGTAACGCCTGAGAAGCCTCCGGCAGGCGCAGGCGGCTCGGCCGACACCCGGACAATCGTGATCCCGCGCATTGAAATTCCGGAAATTCCGCCGGTAACAATTTCAACTCCGCGCATCGTGATTCCCGCAGTTCCAGAAATTAACGTCACTGTTCCTCGTCGGCCGGCGAGGATTGCAAGACAACGCGTTGTGATCATCTGAGCTGGACGCAAACTCGCGTCAGCCTGGGAGCAGCCGCCATCGGGTCGGCTGCTCTTTTTGCTTCTCACGCGACACGCGTATAATTCGCGTCCTATACCGAACCCCAAACCTCGGATTATGGAGTACCCTGACCCGCTCGCGCTTAGTCAGCGGGCCGCAAGGACGCCTGAATGTCACAGCCGCAACCCGAAAAGTCCTCGCAACGGTTCATCGTTCACGATCTGACGAAACAAAACGGGCAGACGAATTTTGCGCGCGATGTAGGCGCGGGACTGGCCGCGAATCCCAAGCAGCTCTTTCCAAAATATCTCTACGACGCGCTCGGCTCGAAGTTGTTCGAAGCGATTTGCCACGTGGAGGAGTACTACCTGACCCGAGCTGAAACTGAAATCCTCTCGCGCCACGCGGACGAAATTGTGCGCTCGGTTGCCGGATGCCAGACGCTGGTAGAACTCGGCAGTGGCAGCGCGGAAAAAACTCGCAGAGTAATTGAAGCGGTGCTGCGCAATCAGCCCTCGCTGCTGTTTTTGCCGATCGATATTTCGCCTTCAGCCCTGGAAGAAAGTTCGCAAGCTCTGCTTCAAGCGTACCCGCGACTGCGGATCGAAGCATACGCGGCTGATTACTTTGATGGACTGGCGGCGCTGAAGCTGACGAATGAAGGCTGCGTGCTCGTTCTGTTTCTCGGGTCGAACATCGGAAACTTTCAAAAGGACGACGCGGCGAATTTTTTGCGGGCCATTCGCCAGGTGCTGCGTCCGGGCGACGCGCTTTTGCTGGGCGCCGACTTAAAAAAGGATCGGCAGATGCTGGAGCGCGCCTACAATGATTCGCTTGGTGTCACGCGCGCATTCATTCTGAATCAGTTGGCCCGCATCAATCGCGAATTCGGAGCGAACTTTGACCTGCGCGCTTTTGAATTGGTTTCCGTGTACAGCGAAGACGTGGGTCGAATCGATGTCTATCTCGAAAGCTTGCGAGGACAATCGGTAACGATTCCGGGACTCGATCTTTCGATTACACTCGCGGTCGGCGAGCGTATTCACATGGAGAATGCTTACAAGTACGACACGGACGAACTGTCGCTGATGGCGCAGCAGACTGGATTTGTGCGGCAGCAAACCTGGACGGATGAAGGAAAGCGATTCAGCAGCAATTTGTTCGTGGCAGTTTGAGTTCAGGACGCAGCTTTGGCAACTCCGCCCGTGTCTTCAGATTTCATTTCCGCGCGCTGCTCTGGTAATTCCAGCCTCACCCTCAACAAACGACGACGCTCGACTTTTTCCACATAAAACTTCAGGCTGTCGTGCTCGATCACCTCGCCGGGCTGTAGCACGTGGCCGGCTTCAGTCATGAGAAATCCGCCAATGGTGATGTAGGTTTCAGATTCCGGAAGCGCAGTTTTCAGGCGCTTGTTCAAATCACGCACAGCCAGCGCGCCATCGAGAATGTACGTCCGCGCATCAACTCTCATGATCTGCTCGTTGACTTCCTCGTCGTGCTCGTCAGAAATTTCGCCCACGATTTCTTCCAGCAAATCTTCAAGCGTGATGATGCCCTCGATGCCGCCATGCTCATCGACGACGAAACCAAAATGTGACTTTGCTTTTTGCATCTGGCGCAGCACATCTTCAAGCCGCGCCGTGTCTACGATGTACATCGGCGGCTTCAATACATATTCGAGCTTGAACGTCTCAGGTTTCAGCAGATACGGCATCAAGTCTTTGCTGTGAATGAAACCGACGACGTTATCGAGTGAGCTGTCGTAGACCGGTAGTCTTGAGTAACCGTGCTTATTGAAAGCGTCGCGGATGTCTTCCAACGAACAATTAACGGAGATGGCGGCGATTTGCGTGCGCGGCACCATCGCTTCCCGCACCAGCGTGTCCGAAAACTCGAAGACCCGATGGATCAGTCGTCGCTCTTCGGCGCGCAGAAAACCACTCTCGCGCGAAATGTCGATCAGCCGGCGCAGTTCGTCTTCGCTGTAAACTGCCGTGTGCTGCAAAGACGATTTCAGCCCGAGGAGACGACCGATAGCCGTTCCGGTACGATTAAACAGCCACAACGGCCAACGAAAAATGTTCGCAAAGATCTCCAACGGCCGCGCCGCGACCAATGCCAGTGATTCAGCACGATCGAGCGCGATCATCTTGGGCATCAACTCGCCGAGCACAATGTGCAGAAATGTGATGACGCCAAAAGCAATGACAATCGCGAGCACGTGCGCCACGTAAGCGGCCTTTCCCGCGGGCGCGATTGCCTCCGCGATCGGTTCAAGCAGCGCAGCGACGGTTGGCTCGCCAATCCAACCCAACGCCAGCGAGGCGATCGTGATGCCAAGTTGCGTCGCGGAAATGAAGAGCGTCGGATTTCCAATCAAGCGCAGCGCCGCGCGCGCCCGGCGACTGCCGGCAGCGGCGCGTGCCTCCAAGCGAGGGCGGCGGACAGACACCAGCGCGAACTCAGCGCCGACGAAGAAACCGTTGGCGGCAACAAGCAACAGCACCGCGGCGAACTTCGTTACGAATTTGACGAGCGTTGCGGAAAACTGGGCGTCACCAGCCAGAAGGCCGAGGAAGTTACTAGCAGGATCGTCCATTGCGAATCGTGGTCAAGCGTTTACAGCTTTGAGTGTCATGATATCACGACGCAAAAAAGCGCGCAGTCATGACGTAGCTGCGCGCTTAAGCTTGGAGCTGATGGTTGAAATTTCTTCAGTGAACGCCTGCGGCTGCCGCCCGGCGTGCGTTGCCGTTTCCTTTGCGCTCGTGGCAAGCGCAAGCCTGGGCCAGCGCATTGCTTACCCGCGGCTCGATGTTGCACTCTGGCTGCCGGCAAACTGCGGCGAGTTCGGAAACGACGAGATAATGCGCGCGCTCAAGCATCCGCTGTTCGCGAAATGAAAGCGGTTTGCTGTGGCTGAGGTAATTGAGATGTTTCAAGACTTCCGCTACCTCAAAAATATTCCCGGTGCGCATCTTCTCTGAGAAGTCTTTAAAGCGATCTTTCCAATCGTGTGGCGGCGTAGCGAAGTCTGCGCTTAGCGCATGGAACAGCGTGTCGCATTCACTGAAAGTGATTGGTTTGCGCAAGCCGACTTCGGCGGCGTTGGAAACTGGAACGAGAACCAGGGAATTTGTTGCGGCGAGGCGAAGCGTGTAAAACGGAAGCGCCGTCGCGCCGATTTGCTTCTGCTCGATTTGCTCGATAGTGCCGATCCCGTGATTAGGATAAACAACCTTCTGGCCGACCTTGAAGCCCACCTTACACCTCCCGAGATTTGAAACGTCACCAGGTAAGTCGCATGCGCGGCTTGGACCGAATAGTTATGCGAGACAAAAAACCGATCGGGTGTTCTTGAACTGATTGTCCTGAACTGAACTGAGAATAACAAGCGCAGTTAAGAGGCGTCAAGTTTTCCGCGACGATATGATCGCGGTAGAGCAATTGCCGGGCCACAATATTTGACATTTGGCATTTGAGATTTGCCATTTGGCTATTTCGAACGCCCATCTCGACCGCGGTGGTGGAGGAATGCATCGGCCAAATAGACCAATGAGAAATTGTAAATGACAAATGAAAAATGGTCTTTTAGCCGGCATAGCTTTCATCCTGCTCAATCTTCGAAAGCACCCAGTCGAATTCGCCCGAAGTGATTTTTCCGCCGCAAAACTCGCAGATTCCCACGGCGTTTACTTTCAATGCCGCGCCACAATTCGGGCAATTCAGGTCGGCGCGGGCGGCCGCGGGCTTTGCTTTGCTGTTGCGTATGAAAGTCCAGTACTCGCTCCATTGGCGCAGGTTGGTTTTAGATCCCGCGACGACCTGGGCGTTCTGATTGGTGGTGTAATCGAAGCCCTGGGCGAAGATTCGCAGCGTGATGGCCTGATAAAACGCGTCCTGCTTGATCTTCACCGGTTGCATCGCGTTGATTTGATACCGGTCAAGCACATTGCGCAGCTTTTGCGCTTTGTAAGCTTCAATCCAGTAACGATGCATTTGAAAGATATTGTCTGTCTCGTGCGGCCGCGCGCGTTCCCAGTTCAGTGACGACCATGCCTCTTGCAGTTCGCTAAAAATCATGCGCGTGCGCGCCTGGAAATCCGCCCATTTGAATTCGGGATTGTTCTGTTCGAAAGCGGCGCGCACGGCAGGGAAGTTAGGTTGGGTGACAGTCGGATAATTCGTGCCGACTTCCGGAACGTCCGAAGTTAACAGCGGCCCTCGCGCTTCGCGACTGAGTGTGCGAATCGCGCGCACGTACCATTGGAACTCGCCGCTTTCTACTTTCGTGCCGCAGAATGCGCACGCGCCATTCGTGTCTCTCTGCAAAGGCGCGCCGCAACGCGGACAATGTAATGCAGTCGCGTGTTCCGGCGTCGGCGAAAGGACGTCTCGCTTTCGCTCAAGCTCCCAACGCTCGCGCACGTAGTAGCTCATCTCGCCACGCGGATCGCCGGCACGCGGCGTGAACTCTGTGTAGTTCGCTTCGAATTCAACGCTCATCTCGACTTTCGGCGTAGCCAGCCCGCGCACGTCCACGACTTGCATTGCGCCGACGATTACGCCTTGCACGGCTTTCAATTGCGGCGAATTCAATTGTAGCAGGGACGCTCGCGCCCCTTCGCCCAGATACGGCGACAATTCATCTAGTGCAGCTTTTCCCTCTCCGCGCACCTCGTGTGTGCGGCCATAGAGCGCATAGCAGAAGTCTGTAAAGATTATTTCCGAGAAGTTTGGATCGAAACGACGAAGCTGATTGAACGCACGCTGAATATTCTGCTTTGGCTGGGTGCCAGGGCCGGTCGACAGTCCCAGCACAGGCGATGACGACACAAGCGATGCCGGTTTCTTCGAAGGCTTGGCGAAATGGTAAATCACTAAGCCAATGACAATGATGTCGACAGGAATTCCGATCGCCGGATGTTCAATCGTCAGCCACAGCAGAAATCGAAAGATCAGATAGACGAGAACTCCAAGGCCGCCGCCATCGCCTCCGCCACCACCGCTTCCGCCGCCGCCGCCGCCGCCGTAGGATTGGCCGCCACCGACCCGAGCGAATGCATCAGTTGCAAAGACCACGGTGGCCAGCACAGCGATTGCCGCAGGCAGCACCGTGGTCACGAAGCGGCTGAATCTCAATTTCCAAATTCCAAATCTCAAGCGCTTCATCTCAATTCGATTCGGGGGCCGTCAACGAGCTCGTTGGGATTTTCGCCAGTGGCGGGTAAATGTTCTGCAAGAATTTTTCCAAGATTTCGCACGGACTGAACCAGTCTGTCCGGATCGCAATGGCGGGCGACGTCCTTCAGTTCATGAATTGCGGTGTTCCACCGGAGCGGCGGCATCGCCTTCAACACGCCGCGATCTGCGAAGACTTCAACCTGACGCTCGAGCAGTGACACGTAAATCAATAGACCGTTTTCCGCTCTTGTGTTCGCTATGCCCGCTTCGTAGAACATCGCGGCTGCGCCTTGCCGTGCCGCGTTCATCCGAAATTTTTTCGAAGTCAGCAGCCTGCGCAGGAAAGCGGTGCGTGAGCAAGCGAATGCGCCGAGAGCAAATAACCCGGCGACTTCAAATAGCACCCAGAATTCGTGAATTACTAACGGAGAAAAGAGAAAGAACAGCAAGCCGACGAAAGCGAGAATCGCGCCGCACAGGTAATCTGCGTGACGATAAGGTCCCGACCGCCCGCGGATTACGATGACAAGTTCAGCATCCGTATCTTTTTCGATTTCGCAAACGGCTTTGGCGATAGCTTCGCCGGCGGCTTTGTCGAACTTCTTCATTGGCTGCGGCAGTCTACCATAGGCCACAGAGACACAGAGGCACTGAGAAAGAATCGACGGAAACAGCTACCCATTCTCTTAATTTCTCTGTGTCTCTGTTCCTCTGTGGCAAACAGCGCCGCAAAATGCAAACGGCCCAGCAAGTGTGCTGGGCCGCCGCAAATAGAATTATCGAACCGTTATTTGAAGCTGCTGAGAGCTTCCGCTTCGTTGTCGTAAACGTCAAAAACCGTGAGCAGTTTGGTGATCACCAGAAGATCCTGAACTTTCTCAGTCAGGTTGAGCAGCTTCAGTTGGCCACCGCCGCGATTCACGGTGGTGTAATTCGCAATTAGCTCGCCGATCCCGCTTGAATCGATGTATTTGACGCCCTTCAGATTCAAGAGAATCTTCTTGTTGCCGGCGGCAACCAGATTTCGAATCGCGCTACGCAGCGCGGTGCTGCTGTCGCCAATTCGCACTTCGCCATCGAGATCCAGAATAGTGACATCTCCCGCCTGACGTTGGTTAATGTTTAGTTCGGCCATGCCAACCTCCCTACCTTCGTGGGCGACGCTCGGACAGATTCAGCGTCGATGGTGTTAATTGAAATTACTGAGCGCTTCTGCTTCGTCGTCGTAAGCATCGAAAACCGTCAGCAACTTCGTAATCGTGAGCAGATCCTGAAGTTTCTGGGTCAGACTGAGCAGCTTAAGCTGACCGCCCTCTTTGTTGATCGCCGTGTAGCTGGAGACGAGTTCGCCGATGCCGCTCGAATCGATGTATCCAACACCCGCCAGATTCAGCAGAATCTTTTTCTTTCCTTCTTCGAGCAGGCGACGCACGGCGCTACGCAAAGCGATGCTGCCATCGCCGATAGTGATTCGCCCGTCCATGTCGAGCACGGTCACGTCGCCGGCTTGTCGTTCGCGGATATTAAGCTCTGCCATGATTCACGATTCTCCTCGAGAGATTTTCGATTTCTGATTTGTGATTTTTGACTGCGTCCTCAGCCATAAAGTTCCGGAATTCTGCTGAGCGCTCGCCTGCGACAATCAAAATCGGAAAACCACAAATCTAAAATCGCTTGACCATGCGTACTATCGTTCCACCGGATCGCGCTTCCCACGTCACTTCGTCCATGAAGCTGCGCATGAGAAAGTTGCCGCGGCCTGAAGTCTTCAGAAGGTTCTCTGCTGCGGTTGGATCCGGCACGCGGTCCGCATCGAATCCTTCGCCTTGATCTCTTACTTCAATCTCAACGGCATGTGCCGAACAGTTGAGAGTCACCTCGACTTGCTTCGTATCGTCTTCCTTGTTGCCGTGCACAATCGCGTTAGTGATCGCCTCGCGCACGGCCATATCAACGCCGAAAGCCGCTTCGTCGGCCAGCCCACAACTGCGCGCGAACTCAGCCGCCGCGGCGGCAGCGTCAGCAACAGCCTCAATGTGGCTGGGCAAAACGAGTCGAGTCGTTTGTTCGGTCACAAAAGGCGCGGCCTCCCAGCCATGGGAATTGCGGTCTGGCTGCTGACGATTTAATCGCAAACGGAGACGGACGTGTAACACGCTGGCTGGCTGTGTGTCAAGAATGTCCGACAAGCTTTAGCTTGTCGATTGTCATGATTCGATATGAGAAATCACGACAAGCTGAAGCTTGTCGAACATTGGGTTAAGATTCCTTTCGTGATCATTCGTCGCGCCCAACGAATTCGCGGCCACCTGGAAATGCCGGGCGACAAATCCATTTCGCACCGCGCCGCGATAATTGGCGCGCTGGCGAACGGCACTTCGCAAATCAAGCACTTTTCGACGAGTCAGGATTGCGCGGCGACGCTGCGGTGTCTTACGCAGCTCGGTGTCGCGATTAGGCGTGACGGTTCGGATATTTTGGTCGAAGGTATCGGCCGCGACGGATTTCGGGCTCCCACTGAGCCGCTGGATTGTGGCAACAGCGGGACGACGATGCGGCTACTCGCCGGAATCCTGGCTGGCCAAAAATTCGAATCAACCTTGACGGGGGATGAATCGCTGCGCTCACGGCCAATGCAAAGAATCATCGAGCCGTTGACGATGATGGGCGCGACCGTCTCTTCCGCCGATGGGCACGCGCCGTTGACCATCAAGGGCCGCCAGCCGCTTAAAGCAATAGACTACGAATTGCTCGTCGCCAGCGCTCAGGTGAAATCATGCATCTTGCTGGCGGGCCTGAACGCCGGCGGCCGCACGCGCGTTGTCGAAGATCAGCCGACGCGCGATCACACGGAGCGGATGTTGCGCTGGTTTGGCGTGTCGATTGAAACCGGTGAAGGAGGGAAAGAAAACGAACGCTTCAGCGCCGTCCAGGGACCGGCAATGTTTCAGGGGCGCGATGTGACTGTTCCCGGCGATATTTCATCCGCTGCCTACTTTATCGCCGCGGCCGCGCTCACCAACGATTCATCGCTCGAGATTGAGAGCGTCGGGCTTAATCCGACGCGGGCGCTGTTCCTGAAGCAGTTGCAGTCATTCGGATTTCATGTTGACGTCGAAAATGTTCGTGAGGAGTGCAACGAGCCGCGCGGCACGATTCAAGTTGAAGGAACGCGCAGGTCTTCGCCCGCGGTCGATTCCGAATCCTTACTGACGCTGCACAGCGCGTTGATTCCGCAACTCATCGACGAACTGCCGTTGCTCGCCGTCGTCGGTTCGCAAATCACCGGTGGTATTGAGATTCGCGACGCGGCCGAACTGCGCGTCAAGGAATCCGATCGCATCGCGGCCACGGTCGCCGGTTTGCGCGCGATGGGCGCTGAGGTTGAGGAATTCGACGATGGCCTGCGCATAAGCGGGCCGATGCTTCTTAGTGGTGCACAGATCGATTCGCGCGGTGATCATCGCGTCGCGATGACCTTCGCCGTGGCTGGCTTGATCGCAGAAGGCGAAACTGAAATCAAAGGCGCAGAGTGCGTGGCCGTTTCTTTTCCAGAATTTTTTGATTTGTTGGAATTGGTGGTTGAAAGATGACCGGACGGCGAATCGTGATCGTTGGCTTCATGGGCTGCGGCAAAACCACCGTCGCACAGAGACTCGCGCGCGAACTTGACTGTAGCTTCGTCGATCTCGACTCGTTCATACGTGAGCGCGAAGGCCGTTCACCGGCTGAGATCATCACCCAGGATGGTGAAGCCGCGTTCCGGGAATTGGAAACACTCGCACTTCGGGACGTTCTGCAAGATCGCACTTCATGGGTAATCGCTTTGGGTGGTGGTACATGGATCGTACCCGCCAACCGGACGCTAATCGCTCTTCACGATTGCATGAGCATCTGGCTCGATGCCCCTTTTGAACTGTGCTGGGAAAGAATAACCACAAGCCAACCAGTGCGGCCTCTCGCTCCCAATCGCGAAACCGCGTTTTCTAAATACGAATCACGCCGCGCCGATTATGCCTTGGCTGAACGAACTATCGTGCTGAACGCTACCGATACGGCCGAAACACTTGCCGAACAAATCTTGAGAGAAAGTTAATGAGATCGCTTCCCAATCTCGTTCGCGTCACCGTGCTGCAAGAGCCTACAATTAAATCGTGACCAAACCAGGAATAGATCTTCGGCTGGATAAGTCGCTGGCCGACGCGCATCGTTGGAAGCACCTCGCGCGCTGGAACGGCGACGGCTATTATGCCCTGAGGACTGAAGACACTAGCGATGTGCCTGTGCGTCTCTTTCTCACTCCGAACCTGCTCGAGTCCGCTGAAGACACTCTCTATCGACAAATCGTAAACGCCACGCGCTTCCCGGGCGTGAAGATGGTCGTGATCACACCGGATGTCCATTACGGCTATGGCGTGCCGGTGGGCTGTGTGCTGATCACTGATTACGAAAGCGGCGCGATCGCGATGGGACCGGTCGGTTACGACATCGGCTGCGGCATGATGAGCGCGAAATCCGACGTTGAAGTCGATGCCGCCACGCCCGAAAAGCGTCTGCAGTTCAATCAAGCCGTAATGGACCGCATTGAGATGGGTGCGGGCGGCAAGAGTCATCGATTTCGCAACCTGGCGGAATCAGAATTCACTGAACTCGTGCATGGCGGCGCCGAATATTACGTCAACAAGTACGGAGCGACGTTCGATCGCAGTCGGGCTGAACGACATCGGATTCCGGTGGATGATGATTGGGAACCGCCATTTGGTGGTAAAGGAAAACCCGAACGCGGCAGGCACCAGCTTGGCAGTCTCGGCGGCGGCAACCACTTCATCGAGCTTCAGCGTGAGGTGCATTCAGACAAGTTGTTTGTGCAAGTGCACACGGGCAGTCGCGGCTTCGGCCATGGCCTGGCGACGAACTATTTCGAACTTGCACGCCAAGAACGACGCGAAGTGAAGGACATCGATCTCGGTTACTTCACGCCTGATTCAAAACATTATCGCGACTACTTGAACGCCGTCGCCGCCGGCGGCAACTATGCAATTCTGAATCGGCTGATCATTTTCGAGCAGGTCGCCGAAGCGTTTCGCGAAACGTTCAACTCCGATCTCAAATTGATTTACGAGATTAGTCACAACCTTGTGCAGAAAGAATGGCATCCTGAATTTGGCGACGTTTGGGTACATCGCAAAGGCGCGACGCGAGCTTTTCCTGCCGGCTATCCTCTGCTGAAGGGGACGCTGTGGGAAGACACCGGCCATCCCGTTTTGATTCCCGGCAGCAACAAAGACTTCAGCTATATCCTGCGGCCTCTGCCCGATGCCGTGAAAAGCGGGTACTCGGTAAACCACGGCGCCGGTCGCCGTATGTCTCGTTCGCAAGCGACGAAAACTCTGTCGCAAAGAAAGATCGATGATGAATACGCTGAGGCCGGAATCCTCGTGAACGTCGATGGGCACGTTCCGATTGATGAATCATCAGCGTGCTACAAGTCCTCGGAGGAAGTTGTGAAAGCGGTGCTCGACGCGGGACTTGCGGAAATTCAGCACAAGCTTTGGCCGCTGTCGTCTTTGAAGGGAATTGAAGAAGGGCCGCGCTGGCGAAAAAGGAAACGACGGAAGCCCGCGCGCGCCTCCAGCGAACACTTCTAATGGAGCGCAGGCATCCTGCCTGCGGTTCACCGGCATCCCTGCCGGTCGTTAGGTTCGCAAACACTCGCAGTTCAAGAACATTTCCTTTAATCTCCCAATGTGGACAGGTTTCACATTCGCGGCGGCGTGGCGCTGAAAGGCCGCGTCTCGATCAGCGGCGCGAAAAACTCGGCGCTGCCGTGCATGGCCGCGGCGATTCTCACGCCGGAAACAATCACGCTTCACAACATTCCTTACGTTCGCGACATTATTACCATGCGGCGGCTGTTGGAAGATATCGGCGCGCACGTGCTCACGCCTGAATTGCGCACACACAAGATTTCCGCCGCCAATGTCGAGTTGATGCAGGCGCCGTACGAATTGGTCAAGACGATGCGCGCGTCGGTGCTGGCGCTGGGGCCACTGCTCGCGCGTTTCGGAAAAGCGCGAGTCTCGCTTCCCGGTGGCTGCGCGATTGGCGCGCGACCTATCGATCTTCACCTGGCCTCGTTTTCGAAAATGGGGGCGGATGTTTTTCTCGAAGCCGGCGATGTGGTGGCGCGCGCGCCGCAGGAGGGATTGGTCGGCGCGGAAATTCAATTCGAAAAGATTTCCGTCACCGGCACCGAAAACGTGATGATGGCGGCGACGCTGGCGCGCGGCAAAACCGTCATTCACAACGCGGCGCGCGAACCTGAAGTGCGCGATCTCGCCGAACTGCTGAACAAAATGGGCGCACGCGTGCGCGGCGCGGGCACGCCTAAGATCGAAATCGAAGGTGTCGAAGCTCTCGGTGGCGCGCAGCACACAATCATCCCCGATCGCATTGAAACCGGAACGTTCATAGTCGCCGGGGCAATCACGAAAGGCGAACTCGAAATCAAAGACTGCAATCCGGAGCATTGCAATCGAATCATTGGCAAGCTGCGCGACGTTGGCGTGGAGATTGAGGAAGTCAACCAGAGCACGCTGCGCGTCAGTTACGGGAAACCGATTCGGGCCGGCGATCTGAAAACCGAAGAATACCCCGGTTTCCCAACCGACATGCAGGCGCAGTACATGACTTTGATGGCGCAGGCAAACGGACGATCAGAAATCACTGAGACGATTTTCGAGAACCGCTTCATGCACGCTTCCGAGCTGCAACGCATGGGCGCACGGATTCAAATTAGCCACGACAAAGCGGTCGTCGAAGGCCCGACGAACCTGATCGGCGCGCGAGTGCAGGCTTCGGATTTGCGCGCGTCTGCGTCGCTCGTGTTGGCCGGATTGATCGCGGAAGGCGAGACGATCATCGACCGTGTCTATCACATCGATCGTGGCTACGAAAAGATCGAAACGAAACTAAAAGCTGTCGGCGCGAACATCGAACGCGTGCGCGAATCGGTGACGTCGCCGCTTACATCGCAGGACGGCGTAGCCGCCTGAGATCGTTTAACGTCTGTGCTATCATGCGCCTATGAGTGAGTCTGATTGTCTTTTTTGCAAAATCATCAACGGAACCGCCGCGGCGGATGTGGTGTTTCAAGATAATCGCTGTGTCGTAATTCGCGATGTCAATCCGCAGGCGCCGACTCACGTGCTCGTGATTCCGCGCGAGCACCTTGAGTCTCTGGACGATGCGTCACAACGGGATGAGCTGCTGTTGGGCCACTTGCTGCGTATTTCGGCGAAAGTCGCTAACGATCACGGGTTGAGTGACAGCGGAGGTTATCGAGCGGTAATCAACACCGGCACCAGCGCGGGACAATCAGTTTTTCATCTTCATGTGCATGTGTTGGGTGGCCGAGAAATGACCTGGCCGCCCGGATGAGTGTCAGAACCCCGACGCGTCGGGGTAGCGGGCGGGATCGAGATTCAACGTTGATTCGAGAGATCCTGCCAGCCTGCAAAAAACGCGCGCCAGTTACGGCGCGCGTTCTTCTTCTTTGAATTAACTGCATCAACTATTCGCTGAATCCCCGCCGTTGCGGCGTTTCCGTCAGCCGCACCGGCACCGTCATGTGGCGTCCGTTACGCACGACTTCGATCTGCACCGTGTCGCCAACCTGATGCTTATCGAGCACGCGATACAGATCGTCGCTGTTCGAGATCTTCTCTCCATCAAGGGCGATGATGATGTCGCCGAGTTCGATGTCACCGTCTTCCGTCTGAACCAAGCCGCGCAGACCTGCATTCGCGGCGGCGCCCCCTGGCTGTACGTTCCAGATCATCGTGCCGTAATCAACCGGTAGACGAACCTGTGCACCGAGCGATTCGACATCGCGCGGCGTCACGCCCAGCTTGGGCCGACGCACGTATCCATTCTGCACAAGCTGCGGCACGACTCGTTTCGCGATGTTCACGGGAATTGCGAAACCCACGCCGGCCGACGCGCCCGAAGGCGATTCGATCTGTGAATTGATGCCAATCATCCGACCATGCGAATCGAGCAGCGGCCCGCCAGAGTTCCCGGGGTTGATCGAAGCGTCCGTTTGAATTGCGCCTTCAATCGGCCGACCGTTCAGGGCGCGAATCGGCCGTTGCAGTCCGCTGATGACTCCAGTCGTGAGCGTGCGGTCGAGTCCAAACGGATTTCCAATTGCCAGGACTTTCTGACCGACAACCAGCCTATCTGAATCGCCGAGCGGCACTACCGTAATCGCTTCTGTCGGCTTTTCGATCAAGCGAATCACCGCAAGATCCGTATCCGGGTCGCGGCCGACCACTCTTGCTGGATAGTTCTTGCCACCGCCCAGGCTGACCGTCAGCTTTTGCGCGTCCGCAATCACGTGATAGTTCGTCAGGATGTCGCCCTGATCGTCGATGATCGAACCGGAGCCCGCGCCCTCTCTGGCTTCAGAAAACAGGCCGAAGAAGTCCCGCGCAATGGTTGTCGATTGAATGTAAACGACACCGGGCGCGATGGCTTTGTAGACTTCGATATTGTTTTGTTCGTCGCTGGCCGTTGATGGATCGGTGATGGACGCTGGCGAATTCACCGTCAGAGCCGAGCTAAATGGATTGAAATGCTGCGATAGTTGCTGGAATCCGAGAACGCCAGCCGAGGCAAACACGGCGGAAGTCAACGCGATTAACAAGATTTGACGGGCTGTTATGCGGTACATATTGCTAGATCTCCTCGTAAAATGACGGGATTTGCGTACTGCGCTTGAGATGCATTTGCTCAAGTTTACGTTTCCGCAGAGTCGTATTTGCAAAACGCGTCAAGAGCCCCAATGGTTCCGTTACTAGCGGCCTGCAAGCCGCCGCAGCCAACCTGGCGATTCCTGTTCCGAGGGTTTCTTACGAAAAGAACGAAAGGACAGTGTAAGGAAGATTGCTTACAAACGTGACCATTACGAGAGGTTTTGAGTAGCCCAGGGCCGAGAGACCGGTGGCAAAATGAGTCACCATGATTGCCCCGTAGACCATCAGCACCAGTTTCATTCCCCGCTGCGCGATAGTCAGATGCGAGCATCGGTAAAGCACATAAGCGGCAAAGGCCCCGATGGCGAGCTTTGTCAGCATGAAGGGCGCATCGCCAATTTGCATTAGCTGCGCCATCAAACCGTTTCCTTCAGTTGCGATGTCTGAGTGAACCCAGTAGAGGGTGAGTTGCGCGTCGAGCCAGTTGAGAAGAAAGAGCGTGATGCTTTTTGCCAAAGCTCCCATGTTTTTTTTTGAGGAGGGCTCCCTCACCTTCGCGTCAAAAGTTGTTAAAGCTCGGCCCTTCCGAACTGCGAAACCCCGACTGGGTCGGGGTTCCGCTGTCCGTACGAGAAGAAACGAGAACTCGCTTCGTGCTACCCGAATTAAAGTTTCAATTTCGCCTGACTTCCTATAGCGCAGGCAAATACTTAGCTAAACGTTTCCGTACCGACTACTCTCAAATTCTTCGCGAGCCTAATATACGATTACATTACGCGCAACCCTGATGAAGGATTCAATCGCGAAAGTGCTTAATGAAGCCGTTGACGCTTTGCACAAGGCGTCAATCAGCGAACCTCGAGTGGAGGCCGTGTCGCTGCTGATGCACGCGCTGAATGTTGACCGTACGTTCGTACTCGCTCATCCAGAGCGTGAATTGACCGACCACGAGCTTCAGAAATTCCGCGCGCTTGTGAGGCGACGGGCCACGCGTGAACCGTTGCAATACATCATCGGTTTCCAGGAATTTTTCAATTTGACGTTTGAAGTGACTCCGGACGTACTCATTCCGCGACCCGAAACAGAACTCATCGTGGAAGCCGCGCTGGATTTGCTGAAACAGGAATCGGCGCCGGTGATAGCCGACATTGGCACCGGTTCGGGATGCATCATTGTGTCATTGCTTCATGAGCTTAAGGGCGCGCGCGGAGTCGCCTCGGATAAGTCCTTCGCGGCAATCAACGTTGCGCGGCGAAATGCTGAACGGCATTCTGTGGCAGGCCGATTGGAACTGGTCCAAACGGATCTTGTTTCCGCATTCTCCGCAATGGGGAACTTATCGATGATTGTTTCAAATCCACCGTACGTTCCGGCGGGCGAACTCCAAAATCTCCAGCCGGAGGTGCGCGATCACGAGCCAATGCAGGCTCTCGTCTCAGGCGACGACGGCCTTTCACACATTCGCGAACTGTTGCGGACGACGCCGTTAATGCTTCGCGACGGCGGCTACTTTGTTTTTGAGATTGGATTCGGACAGGCAGATCGCGTCCGACAATTGATCGACGATCGTGTCTGGAAGTTGGTCGAGATTCGGAGTGACTTGCAGAATATTCCGCGAACCTTCGTCCTACAGAAGAGGTGACGTCACCTAGGCAGGCTTTAGGTTCTCTGACACAGCAGAAGCTGGCGCAGCATCTCTCTGGCCGCGCCATTCCGCCACCCCCTGGCGCGTCAGACTGTAAATCAGCCGCCGGTTATCCAGAACTAGTTTGGCCCACGCGCGCTTGCCCATCTGGGGAAAGTAGATGCCGCGAAAGATCAGCCTCGTTATGAAATGCATAATTCGATGATCGATTGGCTTATCGTTGATTGAGGCGATGGCCTGCTGATTCCGTTCAGGGCTATACGAACGATTCCAGGCTTTGTTTAACTCGGCGTGCGTGTCCGCAATGCTCATTTTCAAGGGCGTGTGGGCCATTTGAAACGGCGCGAAATCCAGCCAGTGCTTCGGTCTCGTCAAGCGGCCGGCTTTAACCAGTCGTTCGAAGAGTGGAGTTGATGGAAAAGGCGTGAGCTGACCAAAGATCGGCAGGCCCGGCGGCCAGGACTCAATCTCTTTCAGCGTCCGATCGGCGACTCCGACTGTGTCGTTGTCCAAACCGAAGATGAATGAGGTGATGGCGTAGATGCCGCGGTCAGCGAGGCGGTTCAAAACGGCCGCGTACTCCGCCGGCTTATTGAAGTTCTTGTTTACGTCAGCCAGATTGACAGAGTCGATGGATTCCATGCCGATGAAGATCCACTTGCCATCCGACGCGGCTATCAGATCAACCAACTCTTCGTCGCGCAGAAGATTGGCGCTGATTTGTGCCGTCCACGGCAGTTGCGCGCCGGCAGCAATGATGTCACGCAGCAGCGACTTGGTTCTCTTGATATTGATGGCAAAGTTGTCGTCAATAAAAAAGACCATCACCTGTTTGCGATTTTTGCGCGCGTGTCTCTTCAATCTGAGCAGTTCTTCAACGACGCTTTCGTTTGTGCGGAAACGAATCGAATCACCAAAGAAGCCTGTGACCGTGCAGAATTCGCAGCCGTACGGGCAGCCTCGGCCGGATTCAATCGGAATCATGTGAACTGATCCCCAGCCGGAACCCTGACGCTTTAACAGCGGCCGGATGACTCCGGGCACCAGATCGAACTGTTCCAAATCCATCTTATCCCAGGGGATCTCGGGATAAGGCTGTAAGCTCGGCTTGCGCTCTTTGCCGGTTTCGTCGAGTGGCTCGTATATCTCTTTTAATTGCCCGCGCGCCGCGTCGGCAACTATTCGTGGCCACGTCTCGTCCGCTTCACCGAGCGCGACCGCGTCCGCGTGCCGGGGGCCGCCCTCACGTCCCAGGGCTTCGTCCGGAATTTCCGTGACGTGCGGGCCACCCATCACCACCGGGACGCCCGCCGCGCGAATCGCATCGGCCATGCGGTAAGCGCGAGCGATCATGCGCGTCATCGCTCCAATTCCGACCAAACCTATTTTTTCGCGGCGGATGTAGCGCACGAGCTGTTCCTCGTTCATCGGGCGCGCGTTGCCGTCAATCAGTAATACTTCGTGCCCCTCCGGCGTCAGCGCCTTTAGCAGGAACATCCAGAGATGGGGCATGAAATTGCGAGTGACCCCGTTATCAGGGTTGTAGAGTAGTATTCGCATTCGATCTCACAGCGTCAGGCTCAATAACTAGGCCAACCGGCGGCAGGGTCCGTGTGCCAGCTGGCACGACAGCAAAAGGGTTATGTCAAGAACCTCGGCACGCTTGGTTCGTCAGGGTAAAACCGGGGCGGACTATATCACATAAGTACGGCAGCGAACACACGCGATTCCTGACATATTGCTTGGAAGCGAAGGAGACAGATGCTAGAATTCGCGCCGCTACTTACGACTACTCGGTAATCACGTTACGGTTCAATGCTTTAGCGGAGGCCCCTTCATTGCGCTCACCGAAGATCGTTCTGACCGCCTCATCCAGCGAGGCCAGCGAATGGCGACACAGCATTTGGCAACAGATGCTGTCGGCGACGATTCCCGCAAAATACGGACATAAATTCATCAACCCCGATGCCCTGATAACAGAGTCATGGCCTGACGGGCGCGCCAAGTACGTTCCCAATGGGCTGCGCATGGTCGAAACATTGCTGTTGCGCGAGTATTCGGAAACGGATGTAGTAGTCAGCTACGTCGAGAATCTTGACAAGTTCGTTGGTCCCGAAACCAAGCTCGTCGCGATCCACGCGCATAATCCGCTCGGCATTTCTTACGCCACGGATGTCTATTCAAAACTCGCCGGCGAAAACCTGATGCCGGTTAATGCGGCTGAGTTTCTCAAGATTGTCTCGCATCCAGTCATCACGAAGTACCGACCAAAGATCGTCGTGGGGGGGCCCGGCGCGTGGCAGCTTGAACGCGCGAATCGACTGGATGAATTCAAGATCGATTATTTGATCGATGGCGAGATCGAGCGGGCCTTCAGCGAACTTTTCCTGCGAATTATGTCGGGCGATCCGTCACTGCCGCGCATAATCAAACTCCCAAAGAACACGCAGCCGACCGTGGATGAGATTCCGGTCGTAAAGCATCGATCGACCTTCGGCGTCGTCGAGATCACGCGCGGCTGTGGGCGCGGATGTCAGTTCTGCGGTCCCGCCACAAAGGTCGGACGATCTTTTCCGCTCGATCATATTTTGCAAAGCGCCCAGGTGAACGCGCGCGAAGGCGCCTCCGAGGTGATGCTCGCGAGCGAGGACATGTTTCTCTATGAGCAACTGCCGAACTTCGAAACCAATGTGCCGGCATTGGAAAAACTGTTCACCTCGGTAGCAGCAGTGCCAGGCATTGAAACCATTCAAACGTCGCACATCACCATTGCCCCGGTCGTCAAGGACCCGACAATTATTGAGCGGCTCACGCCGTTGGTGGTTCCTTACTCGCATCTGAAGCACGAGGATTCAACCGATACGAACAAGTACATAGCCGATCCAATCATCGGGCTTGAAACGGGCAGCCCGCGTTTGTTCGACATTTTCATGAAGGGCAAGGCTTATCCGTATAAAGCGAATCAATGGCGCGACGTGGTGCTGAAGGGAATGGAGATTCTTAATAAGCACAACTGGTTTCCGTTCTGTACTTTCATAATTGGGCTTCCGGGTGAAACTGAGCAGGATACCAAAGAATCATTGAACCTCTTGTTCGATTTGCGCGACGCAAAGGGAATGTTCGTGCCGACGTGGTTTGTTCCGCTGGAGAACACGCGCATGGAAAAGAAGTCGAGCGCGAAGTTAATTGAGATGACGGATCTCCAATGGGAATTTTTCTTCACGTGCTGGAAGTACAATCGCGAGTTCTATGCCGCCGATAGAAGTCAATACAAATGGTCACTCGGCGTACCGCTCTACTATCGAATGCTCGGCCGACGGCTGTTCGGCCAGGGAATCAAATACCCGCTGTGGCGTTTCGCCGGATGGCCGGATCGGTTCATGCGCAAGCACCTTTACCTTGATTTCACCGGTTACAAACGCAGCAGAACCCTGATGCGGGCGCCCGTCGATCAAATAACACCAGGCTTTAGGAGCGTTCGTGATCATGGATTGAACATGGTCGACGCCAGCCAGTTAGTAAACCTGGCCTCGTCCCCAAAAGCCGACGCGGTCCCCGCAACCGGCTAGCCTGCCGGGACGAATATCGCGCTAGATAAAAACTTTGCTATTGACAACGGCGGCCGCTGTGCATTAGATTGCGCCTCGAGTTCTCACCCTCGGGCCGGGGAGGTGGCACCTAACCGTGATGCCGCGAATTCACGGATGCTGGCTCTCGGTAACGCACCCAGCACACGGCGGGACCTAAACAGTTCCGCCGTTTTTGCTTTCGGCGCGAGGTTCAATTACGTCCGGTTGACAGGCTCTCGTAGCTGACGCAACATTTCCCGCGCAAGCGGGTCAGCGCAAATCATGATTCACAGATGCGATCTACGTTCGTCACTTCGATGCATTGGATTGCTCTCTTTGATCGTTCTAACAACTTCCTCGTGCAGCACCAGTCTCTTCAAGGTGAAGCCGGCTGATCGACTCAGCGCCATGCCTGCCGATGCTCCCGCGGTCGATGTCGGCGTCGCCACGTTTCGCGCCGCGCCTTTGTTAACGGATGAAGAGACACAGGAACTATTTGAAGCAAACTTACAGCTTGCTGGATTGTTGCCGGTGCGGCTCGAGATTACGCATAACGGTGGCGAGCCACTCGAGATTAAGAGACTGAAGTTCCGTTTGCAGGACGATGCGAACAACCAATGGAAGTTGATCTCAGCAAAGCAAGCAATCTTGCGCATTCTGAAAGCCAACGGCGTCTTCCTTTACAATCCGCACTCCCGCAAAACTTTTGAAAAAGAATTTCGCGCTTATGAGTTCGACACGAAGACACCTCTCACCCGCGACGAACGACAACGGCGCGCCTTGATTATTTTTCTCGCACCCGAGAAAAATCCGGTCGGCTCACCTCACGGGCTCGTACTCTCGATCGAAGGACTCGCCCAACCAGTCTCGCTAAAACTCCAGTGAATCTCAGCGCGCGATAACTTGGCTCCGCGTCAAGTTAGGCGATTAGACTTTCCTGCATCTCTTCGCTACGCTTTGTTTCCCCTACAAATTCCATCTAATCACAGAAGGACTAATCAAATGGCTCCAGAAGCACAAACGGGAAAACAACCGACACCGGCACTCTTATTTGACACACTGAACGCATATCAAAGGACACAAGCAGTCAAGGCAGGCATCGAACTGGAACTGTTCACCGCCATCGCCGAAGGTAATCGCACCGCGACGGCAATCGCCGAACGATGCGACGCGTCCGAACGCGGCACGCGAATCCTCTGCGACTTTCTGACGATCAGTGGTTTCCTGACCAAGGAAGGCAGCAACTATGCATTGACACCTGATGCGGCAATGTTCCTCGACAAACATTCGCCGGCATACCTGGGGACAGTCACCGAGTTCATCTTGTCACCACACCTGGTCGACAACTTCGACTACCTCACTGAGGCTGTGAAGCAAGGTGGCTCGGCCGGCAAGACTGAATCGCTCGCGCCGGACCATCCGATGTGGGTCAGGTTCGCGCAGGCCATGGCGCCGATGATGGCCATGCCGGCTCAGTTGATTGCACAACTCATCGATCCAACGGGCGACAAGAAAATTCGCGTACTCGACATCGCTGCGGGACACGGATTGTACGGACTAGCATTTGCGAAAAAGAATCCGCAAGCGGAAGTTACGGCCGTCGATTGGCCCAATGTCTTGGAAGTCGCGAAAGAAAATGCGCAGGCCGCCGGCGTCGCGGATCGTTTTCACACCAGGCCGGGAAGCGCATTCGACGTCGATTACGGCACCGGGTATGACATAGTTTTGATCACGAATTTTCTGCACCACTTTGATAAAGAAACGTGCGAGCAGGTGCTGAAAAAGGTTCACGCGTCGCTCGCGGATGGCGGCCGCGCTGCGACCTTGGAATTCGTACCGAACGAAGATCGCGTGACACCGCCGCAGGCTGCGGCCTTCAGCATGATGATGCTTGGCCTGACCCCGTCCGGCGACGCCTACACGTTTGCCGAGTTGAATGAGATGTTTCGCAACGCCGGCTTCGCGCGCAACGAGATGCAGGATCTTCCGCCGACGATTCAGCGAGTGGTGATTAGCTACAAGTAATCTTCGCGTCAGAAGCCCGCGCGTAAGCAAGGGCAAGCTGCGCGCATCATGACCAAACACATCGGCATCGTCGCCGGCAGCTCTGAAGGCGCGGCACTCTGTTATCGCACGATTTGTCTCGAGGCGCCGGCCGTCATGGGTGAGCACAATCATCCCGAGATCACCATGCACTGTGTGCCGATGGCCGACCACATGCGCCACATTGTCGCAAACGACTGGGCGGCATCAGCCGAGTTGTTGCTCGCTTCTGTGCACAAGGTCGCGCAGGCCGGCGCTGATTTCGCTATCTGCCCTGACAACACTTACCACCAGGCAATTGATTTGATACGGTCGCGCTCTCCGATTCCGTGGCTGCACATCGCCGAAGTGGTCGCTGAAGAGGCCGACCGTTTAGGCTACGCGCGGCTCGGCATTTTAGGGACGAAGTATCTAATGGAAGGCCCTGTCTATCGCGCAGCTTTGTCAGAACCGGGAGCGGTAGCGACCGGGCCAAATCGTCGTCCGACCTTCACGTTGATAACACCTGACGAGGCAGATCGGGAAAGAATTAACGAGATCATTTTCAAAGAGCTGGTCAACGGCATCTTCGCGGAAGGCTCCCGCCTGTACCTCAACGAAGTAGCGGCCAAGCTAAAGGAGCGTCGCTGCGACGCAGTCGTGCTCGGCTGCACCGAGCTACCTTTGATCGTTCGCCCGGACGACACGCCTTTACCGACTTTGGATTCGACACGTTTGCTGGCGAGAGCGGCGTTGAGGAAGGCATCTGAGTGACGCGACCGGGATACCTCACGATGTTGCGCACCTAATCCTCAGTGAAAAATTGGCTTCTTCACCAGGCCGCCGTGCACGTCTGATAAAGCGTGCGTCGTGATGAAGGCTGCCGGATCGATTTCGATCACGGCATTCTTAATACTCCCAATTTCAAGTCGCGTTACCACGCAATAGAGAATGTCGCGTTCCGAGTCGGCGAGACCAGAACTGCCCAATCCTCCCGTGCCTTTGTAAACAGTAACGCCGCGATGCAGTTGATTGATGATCGCGCTCTTAATTTCGTCACTCTTGTTCGAGACGACCGTGATTGCCGTATATTCCTCGATGCCGTGCAGCAGAAAGTCGATTGTCTTTGAAGCTGCCGCGTAGGTCAGAATTGAGTACAAAGCCGAGTCAACGCCCAGAAAGAATGCCGCGGTTAAGAAAATAAATATGTTGAGGATCAGAATCACATCGCCGACATTCAACAAATTGCTGGTGCGGCTCACCAGCAGCGCCGCGATTTCTGTGCCGTCCAAAACCGCGCCGCCGCGGATGGCGAGCCCGATGCCGGCGCCGATAAAGAATCCGCCGAAGACTGCCGTCAACAACTTGTCAGGCGTAACGTCCGGAAACTTGACGAAGGCGAGGCAAAGCGACAGTCCAGCGATCGAGAGAACGCTTTTGATGGCAAAGACCCTGCCGATTTGGCGGTAGCCGATCGCCACAAACGGAAGATTGATCACGAGGATCAGAATTGAAAGCGGCGCGTGCAGCACATCCGACAGCAGCATCGAAATCCCGGTAACGCCGCCATCAATAAACCTGCTGGACAACAGGAAGCCTTTAAGCCCGAACGCGGCCGAGAAGATTCCCGAGACGATCAGCGCAAGGCTGAGAAGGCCTCTGCCAAATTTTTTCATTGACAGCAGGATAGCGAGTCCGTCGCCGTCCGCTCAAGTGTTTAGCGCGAGGAGTCAACGAATACGCAGATTACACAGATAGGCAAAAAGCCTGAATTCTTCTTGTTGCTCACAAACGCGAATAGGTCAATCCCGTCTGGCCCTGATATTTGCCGCCACGATCTTCATAGGACGTGTCGCAGTCTTCGTCGGATTCAAAAAAGAGGACTTGCCCGATGCCTTCGTTAACATAAACGCGCAGCGGCAGGTCGGCGAGATTTCCCAACTCAATCACCAGCCGACCCATCCACCCGGCTTCGAGGGGCGTGGTGTTGACGGCCAGTCCCGCGCGCGCGTATGTGCTCTTGCCCATACAAATCCCGGTGACGTTACGGGGCATCTTGAACGTCTCGACCGTGACGCCCAGCGCGTACGAGTGCGGCGGCATCAGGTAGTACTTCGATCCATCATCAGCGGTGCGCAGCGGCGGCTCGACGAGAGAGCCTTCGTCGAAATGTTTCGGATCGATCTCGCGTCCGTGAATCGGCGAGAAAACGCGAAAGCCATCGTCAGCCAGACGCATGTCGTAGCCGTAGCTCGAAGCTCCCGCGGAAATGATGCGCGTGCCCGCGACTTCGCGAATCAGCCGCGCTTCGAATGGATGAATCAGTTGCGTCTCTTCCGCCATGCGGCGAATCCAGCGATCAGATTTGACGGTCATAAAATAAGTCCGGAGTCTGGAGTCTCTCTTTAAGAGCGCGCCAGCATACGCGATCACAAATCCAACAACAAGAAGCCTGGATATAAAACAACGACCGAGCGCCGTTAGGCGCGAAATATTTTTAGAACCGGACGAATGTCCCCTTTCAGGAGCTCCTTTAGGAACGGAATGACATGTCGCTCCTAAAGGAGCCTTCGATCTCAAGTGAAGCGTGGCGTTCTACAAATATCTCGCTCCTACGGACGAAGAAACGGATCAAAAGCATTAGTGATCCGTCGCTTTCCCGACTCGTCGGAACCCTCACCCAGCCTCTCCAGGAGGAGAGGAGAAAATCGATCGCCGTATTCAATACGATGTGCATTTTGCAATTTCCACTTTTCAATTTAGCCTTCGCTTATGCGCCTCGTTGTTCTCGGCTCAGGCACATCTGTCTTTCATGCGCAACGTGCTGCGGCTGGTTTCTGGATGGAAACTGAGCGCGGCTCGCTGCTGCTGGATTGCAGCGCGGATGCGCCGCATCGCATGGCCGAAGAACAACTCGATTGGGCGAATCTCGATGCAATATGGATTAGCCACTTGCACTTGGATCACTGCGGTGGATTGGCATCGTTTCTTTTCGGAATGAAGCACGCACCGCAAACTCAGTCACGACAGAAGCCCTTGAAGATTTTCGGATGCGCGGGTGTGAAAACATTTCTGAACGCCATTGACGAATCGCATAATTCCAAGCTGTGCGAGCTACCGTTTCCGCTGGAATTGAAGGAAATATCCACGGAGAATACCGATGAGTTCGACATCCTGACAGGGTGCAAAGCGCGAGCGTTTTCCACACCACACCGGCCTGAGAGCCTTGCGCTGCGCCTAACCGACGCGCGCGGTACGACGCTTGTTTACACTTCCGACACAGGCTTTTCGCACGACGTCGCAGAGTTTGCGCGCGGCGCGGATTTGCTCGTTCTCGAATGTTCTTTTTATCGCGACAAGCCGATACCGACGCATCTCGAACTCGCGGACGCGATGCGCATCGCCACGATTGCCGAGCCACGCAGGCTTCTGCTCACGCATCTGTATCCTGAGTGGGATGGCATCGACCTGGAAGATGAAGCAAAGAAATTGTGGCCGGGAA
>DASXTE010000282.1:0-2321 GCA_036505595.1 Pyrinomonadaceae bacterium | reverse complement strand
GTCGATAGCCATCAGCATTTCTGGCAGGTGGGGCGATTCGATTACCCCTGGATGAGTCCGGAAGTTGACGTGCTTTGTCACGACTACTTACCGTCGCACCTGCAGCCAATCCTGACTCGGAACGCGGTCGAAAAAACGATCCTGGTGCAGGCGAGCAACAGCGTCGAGGAAACTCGCTGGTTGTTGAGTCTCGCGGATGAGCATTCGTTCATCGGTGGCGTGGTAGGCTGGGTTGATTTGGAGAGCAATGAGATCGCGGCGCAGTTGGATGAGTTTATCGCTCATCCAAAGTTCAAAGGCGTACGACATCTTGTGGAAAACGAGCCGGCGGACGATTGGTTGACGCAGAAAAGCGTAATTGGTGGCTTGCGGCAACTTTCAAAACGAAGTTTGTCTTACGATCTTTTGGTGCATACGCGGCACCTCAAATACGCCGAGACGGTTGTCGCGAAATGTCCTGAGTTGCAGTTCGTGATCGATCATATGGTGAAGCCACTGATAGCCAGCGGTGAGATTGACGAGTGGGCACGTAAATTAAGCGAGATAGCGTTATGTCCGAATGTGTGGTGCAAACTCTCAGGGCTGGTAACGGAAGCAGATTGGGTTAATTGGCGGGTCGAAGATTTGAAACCGTACGTGGAAAAGGTGTTGGAATATTTCGGACCGGGCCGAATGATGTTTGGCAGCGACTGGCCGGTCTGTTTGTTGGCGGCGTCATACGAGCGCGTACTGGAAGCGTTTGAGACTTTGTTGGTCGACATTGATGACAAGGGTCGCGATCTGATCTTTTCGAAGAATGCGATCGAGTTTTATCGGGTCGAGAAGCAAGCGGTCGCAGCGTAATTCACCCGAGTAGTAACTCCCTCTTGGACCAGGGAGAGGGTAAGAAGCAAGAGATGTCTCAGACGTATTTCATCACGGGAGCGCAAGGGTGCATTGGTTCGTGGATTGTAAAGGCCCTGGCCGAACGCGGCGACACACCGGTGGTTTTTGATCGGAGTGAAGACGGGCGCCGGCTTAAGGCAATCATGTCGCTTGGTGATCTGGAACGCGTTCGCTCTGTCTACGGCGATATCACTGACGTGACTGCGGTACGTTCCGCGTTGGAAGCATCGGGCGCGCGGCGAATTATTCATCTGGCCGGCTTGCAGGTACCGACGTGCAAAGCCGATCCGGTAGCCGGCGCCTTCGTGAACGTGATCGGCACCCTCAATGTTTTCGAATCGGCAAAGGAAGTCGGCGCCGAATGCGTGGTTTACGCGAGCTCGGCTGCAGTGTTCGGCGCTGGCGACGCGAACAGCCCTCTTACTGAAGCCGCAGCAAGTGAACCCGTCACGCACTACGGCGTTTTCAAACGCACCAACGAAGGCAATGCCCGCGTCTATTTTATGGATTACGGACTGAACAGCGTTGGCCTGAGGCCGCTGACCGTGTACGGCGTGAATCGAGACACCGGTTTGACGAGCGATCCAACTAAAGCAATGAAAGCTGCGGTGCTCGGCATTCCATTTCACATTCGTTTCAGCGGCGCAACCGATTTCCAGTACGTCGCCGACACAGCCGCCACCTTTGTCGCCTGTGCGGATCGGGCGCCCGAAGGCGCGCACGTCTTCAACCTTCATGGCGAGACCGTTAGCGCTGAACGGATTGCACAGTCAATCAACGAGAACTCGGAAGATCCCGATCGCGGCTTAGTAACTTTCGGGGGACCGCCGATCCCAATCGCGCCGGCGATGGACGATGCCGCCATCAGAACGTTTATTGGGGACTTGCCATTGACGCCACTCGAAGTAGGAGTGCGCGAAACGATGCGCCGATTCGCGGAGTTGCGCGATGCCGGTCGATTGGATACGAACGACATTGATTCAGAACTTTCCACGGTTCAAGGGAGAGCGGTTTGAGCACGTCAATCAATACCTGGAAGAAGATGGCTCCGGCTATGTCAACGAGCGGCACTATGCGCGCAAGTGTCTTGTGCGGCGTCGAAAAACTTGAAGTGCGCGATGTGCAGTTTCCGACAGTTGCGTCACACGAAGTTTTGGTGCGAGTTTCAGCGGTCGGCCTCTGCGGAACCGACGCGCACATCTTTGCCGGACACGCCAACTACAACGCGGACGAGTACGGCCAACCGATCCCTTTTGACGTTCAGCCTCAAATCCTAGGCCACGAGATAAGCGGAGTTATCGAAGAGGTGGGCGGCGAGGTCTTCGATTTGAAGGGCGGCGATCGCGTGGTAGTTGATCAGGGACTGAATTGCAAGAGTCTGCGACGTACCAACCTTTGCGAGTACTGTCGTACGGGAGATTCGCATCAATGCGAGT
>DASXTE010000281.1:0-21930 GCA_036505595.1 Pyrinomonadaceae bacterium | reverse complement strand
GTACGTCCGTACGAAGTCCTCGTCGGATTTGGTGAGATAGATGATTCCCTCGACCAGGCCGATGATGCTGCCGATGCCACATGTGATGAACGTGAGGACGATCTGAATGATGCCCTCAGTTGTGTAACCGAGGATGAATTTATGAATGCCGAACCCGCCCACGAGTATGCCGCAAATGCCGGCCACGAGTTTCTTGTCGGCACCAAGTTGTTTCCAATCCTGAACGCCGCCATACGCCGGTGGCGGTTGAATCGGTTGGTAACCACCAATCTGCGGCAGCGGAGACTGACATTGCGAACAGACCTGCGCGAAATCTTCGTTCTGCGCGCCGCATTTTGTGCAAAAAACTGCCATCGCTTTACTCACAATGTGAACCGGAGGTTCCTACGAATGCCGCAGGATCCTCCGGTTCGAATCGCTTCCCTAATGCCTGGCCCAACCGGCAATCAACGCCGTGGCTCGAGAGGAGGCGTGCGATCGGGTCATTGCCGGCTTTAATACTTCGATTAGGTATTGCCGATCGCGCTCAAACCGACGCCCAGCACCATCAAAATCACGTAACAGAGAATGCCGAGCAGCCCCAGTCCGATTGCGATGAAGCTGAACATCTTTGCCTTCTTCGAAGAGTCCTGCGCGCCGGCAATATCGCCCGCGGCTACTTTCCCGTTGACCTGAGTAGCAAAAATAATCGCGGGAATTGCCAGCGGCCAGCAACAGAAAATCGAGATAATCGCCGGCACCAGATAGTTTGGAACAGTTGCCGTACCACCGGCGGGCGGTGGTGGCGGAGTCCAGTTTTGCGACATGTCTTAGTCTCTCCTGTGATTTGGATTCTTAATAAGAAATTTTTTCGGAAAACCGATGAGAGCTGACGCACCCTTCCCGCCCCTTGTTGGCGCGACAAACGGTCAGCACTGCGGCGATCCAACTGCAAAAAGCCTGTTCAGATGAATTAGAACCGCGAAATCGCGGTGCATAACTAACAAAAGAAGCGCACGATTGTCAAACTAAATTGGCCAAAACCATGATTTGAATGACGGCGCATGCGTCACAGATGTGGGACGAATTGACGCAGCAAACGTAGATCAGTAATAGTCTCAGCCGAATCAAAGACTTGGGAATCTTAGATGAAACAGATTCTTCAGAACGTTAAGACGGGCGAAGTAACGGTTACTGAAGTCCCGACTCCGGTCGCGCAACCCGGATTCGTGCTGGTGCGCACGGCTGCTTCGTTGATTAGCGCGGGAACGGAACGACTAACCGTCGAAGCTGGTCAGAAGAGTCTGGTGAGCCGCGCGATCGACCAGCCGGCGCTGGTCAAGAAAGTCATTGATAAAGCGAGGAACGAAGGCGTCGTCGCAGCGGTCGATGCAGTCCGTTCGAAACTGGGATCGTTGAGCGCGCTCGGCTACAGCGCTGCGGGTACAGTCGTGGAAGTCGGTGATGACGTGACCAGTTTCCGCGCGGGTGATCGCGTCGCGTGCGCCGGCGTCGGCTACGCTTCGCACGCCGAAAGTTTGTCAGTGCCGAAGAACCTTTGTGTGCGGCTGCCGGACAACGTGAGCTTCGACGCCGGTGCATTCGGCACCGTCGGCGCGATTGCGATGCAGGGTGTGCGGCTGGCTGAACCAACGCTCGGCGAATCGGTAGTCGTAATTGGTTTGGGACTGATCGGTCAGCTTACGGTGCAACTGCTGAAAGCGAATGGCTGTCGCGTCTTCGGGATCGATCTCGATCAAAAGAAGATTGAATTAGCGAAACAGCTTGGCGCTGACGATGGTAGCGCAACCAGCGAAGATGCGAAGGCGCGCGTGCTGGAATGGACGCGTGGCCCTGGTGCAGACGCTGTGTTGATTACCGCCGCGACCTCGTCTAATGAACCAGTTGAACTGGCCGGTGAAATCTCGCGCGCAAAAGGCCGCGTCGTTGTCGTCGGCGCAGTCGGCCTGAACATCCCGCGCAAGCCTTACTACGATCGCGAGCTGACGTTCCGAATCTCAATGTCGTACGGCCCGGGTCGATATGACCGCGAGTACGAGGAGCGCGGGCATGATTATCCAATCGGCTACGTCCGTTGGACCGAAGCACGAAATATCGAAGCGTTCCTCGACATGGTTTCGACTGGTCGCGTCGTGATCGAACCGCTTATTAGTCATCGTTTCAACATCGACGACGGCGAACGCGCGTACGAATTGATCACTAGTGACCAGCCGTACGTTGCGGTGCTGCTGCAGTACGACAGCACACGGCCACTTGAATCGCGTATCGCACTGCCGTCCAAAACGCGCGCCGCCGATACGGCGAAAACAGTGCGGCTGGGCGTAATCGGGGCCGGCGATTACGCGAAGTCAATGCTGCTGCCGAATTTCAAAGCGGCAGGCGCAGAGTTCCAGGCAATCGCGACAGCTTCGGGCGTCACCGCGCGCGCCGTCGGCGAACAATACGGATTTCACTTCTGCGCGTCGGGCGCTGACGAAGTTATCAACGATCCAGACGTCAATCTTATCGTGATCGCCACACGGCCTGCCTCGCACGGCGATTTGGCGCGGCGCGCCCTGGAAGCCGGCAAGCACGTATTCGTAGAAAAGCCGCTTGCGCTGAATGAAGAGGAATTGGAGGCCGTGCTCGAAGCCGCCGCGTCAGGCGGCGAGTTAATAGTCGGGTTCAATCGTCGTTTTTCGCCGCTCGCGCGCGCAGCCTTCGAATTTGTCAAGAATCGTCAGGCACCGCTTTCGATTAGTTATCGTGTGAACGCGGGCCGTATTTCACCTGGTCATTGGGTGCAGGATCCCCGCGAGGGCGGCCGCATCATCGGTGAGGTCTGTCACTTTGTTGATTTCGTGCACTTCCTCACCGGCTCGGTGACGACGCGCGTGTTCGCGGAAGCAATCGCCAGCCAAAATTCTGAACTCACTGATGAAGACTCCGTGTTCGTGACGCTGCGTTTGGCCGATGGCTCAAACGCCTCGATTGCTTATTTGGCGGAGGGTGATAAGACTCTGCCGAAGGAACGAATTGAGATCTTCGGCGGCGGCAAATGCTTTGTAATTGATGATTTTCGCAGCGCGACTGCCTACGAAAATGGCCGCGAAAAGACCACGAAGCTGCGCGAACAGGACAAGGGGCAACGCGATGAAATCCGCACCGTGATGTCAGTCGTACTGGAGGGGAAACCCGCACCTATCACGCTGGCAGATCTAACAACAACGACTCGCGCAACCTTTCGGATACGCGAGTCGCTGCGAACAGGATTGCCGGTTGAAGTTTGAAGGTTTATGGTTGAGCCAGTCGCGCCCGCATAGCCGCCATCGCCAACTCTCTCGCCCGCGGCAAGACATCAACGGCTTTGGCGACCTGATTGTCCTGCCGGATGCGAACCTGCTGCGCAGTCACGATGCCGTACGCCGCCATTGACAGATTAAAGCGCAGCTCAGTCTCGATATACGATCGATTACGATCAAGCTGCGGCAGGAGGCCTTTCCAGTTCCCGTCCTTCGCCACGTAGTCGCGGAACGTCTGGAACAATTGCTCAGTCAGCGGAAAATCGGTCGCATCGATTACGTGATCGTAATCGATGGCGCGATCGGCCCGGTAACTGTCAAACCCGGACACGCGGCCGTTGGCAACGTCGCGAGCAAAAAAGAAAATCGGACTGCGGAGCCGGCCCTGCGCCCCGTTGACGGGGTCCGGGGCCACGGTTTCGTCAGGAGTGATTCCCCCGCCACCGTAAACGGTACGGCCGGTGTCGGTGCGCATGGCCGGGCCACTGGGCTTCGGTGGTGTCGAGTTCTCTCGCAACGTTCCGCCGCGAAAGATGTAATTGTAGAAACTGCCGTCGGAATAATCACGCTGAATCAAACGGCCCGAAGGCGTGTAGTAGTACGCGGACGTTAACGTTAATCCCGCGCCGCCATCCAACCTGATGATGCTTTGTACCAGGCCCTTGCCAAAACTGGTTTGCCCCACGATCAAGCCGCGATCGTGATCTTGAATTGCTCCCGCCACAATCTCGGAAGCTGACGCCGTATATTCGTTGACCAGAATTACCAGCGGCACACGATCGGGATCGGTTCTGGTCGACGTGTAAATGCGATCATTCAGGACGTTGCGGCCTTTCTGCGTCATGATTACCTGGTCTTTCGGCAAAAACGTCCGCGCAACCAGGATGGCCTGATCGAGCAAGCCGCCGGGATTGTTTCTCAGGTCGAGCACCAGCGAAGTCATGCCGCGCGCATGCAAGAACTCCAGAGCGGATTCCAGACCCTCAGCTGTGTCTGCATTGAATCCGCGCGTCATATCGATGTAGCCGACACCCGGGCGAAGGAAGTAAGCGTCGGGGACTGACGGCTGCGGGACTTTGTTTCGAATGATTTCGACGTTTTCCTGTTTGCCGGTAGCGGCGCGAGTCAACGTCAAAATCACGTGCGTGCCGCGCGGTCCGCGAATTTTGTCACGGACTTCCCCGGATAGCTTGCCGTGCATCGAGATGTTGTCAACCGCATCGATGCGATCGCCGTAGCGCAGTCCGGCGCGCCATGCCGGCGAATTCTGGAAGGTCGCCGTGATGTAAGTGTCAAGGGAATTGCCAACCGCGTAATTCAGAATCGAGGCGCCAATGCCGAAGTATTCGCTCTGCTGGTCCGTCAGCATGTCTTCGAACTCCTGGCGGTCGAAATAGTTCGAGTGCGGATCGAGCGACCTCAGCATGCCGAGAATCGAGGATTTGTAGACGTCGTTGAAATCCAGCTTGTTGCCGTCGATGTAGTGCTCCTGAATGACGGCCAGCGCTTCCTGAAAATCCTGGCTCACCGCGGCGGGCGTAGTGGCAGGCGTGTGCACGCGCGCCCGTCGCGAAGTCGCCGGGGGCACATCAGCTTTGCCCGTAGTCTTGCCGGATGAACTGTTTGATTGATCGCGTCTCGGCTGTTGTGCCAGGACGAAACCGGGAAGAGTTAAAGCGAAAAGAATTAGCGCGACCAGCGCCAGAGAAAGTTTGTTCTTCACTGAGAACCTCACTGATGTTGTTTTAGATGCGAGCGAGACTAACCGGGGAGCCTTTCAACCCTGACCACGCGACGTGCTCACCGGCAATCTTAACGGATGCCGATTTGGCGAGCAAGGTTGCGCCGGAGTAAAGACGTTCTTGGTACTTTGATCTTTGTGCTTTGACGATTTGTCAGGAACATGGTTAGGAACACCGACAAAGTACGAAGATCAAAGGACAAAGTACCAGTCACGCCGAATGCATCAGCGCCGTTCGCATGGCGGCGGCGGATTGCCAGCGATGCGCGGGATCTTTGGCCAGCGCCCGCTCGATGACTTCGGCGACGCGCTCGGGAACTTCGGCAGCACGGCGTCGCAGAGGCACGATTTGCCCGTCGAAGATGGCTCGCACTGTCGCCGCCATATCGCCCGAAGGGCCGACATCCAGGGCCGTATCGCCGGCAAGCAAACTGTAGGCGGTCATGCCGAGGGCGTAAATGTCTGAAGTGGGTTTCACGTTGCGAAAGTCTTTGATTTGCTCGGGCGGCATGTACGCAAAGGTACCGGCCATGTCCCCAGCCATCGTGATTCCGCTCATGCCCGTCTGCGTGAAACTCTTGGCCAGCCCAAAGTCCGTCAACTTGGCCGTGTAGTTGGGAGACGCACCGGACAAAAGAATGTTCGACTCTTTGATATCGCGGTGGATGTAGCCCTTCCCGTGCGCGTAAGCGAGCGCATCGAGCGACTGCGAGATGACGTCTATGGCCTCTCTGTAAGGCAGACGTCCGCCCTGTGCATCTGCGAGACGCGCCGCGTCTGAGCCTTCGACGTACTCAGTGACGAGATAGACCGCGCCGTTGTGAGTTCCGCTTTCGAGGTAACGAACAATGTTCGGATGGTCGAGCGCAGCCGCTACGTCAATCTCGCGCATGAACCGGCGTACTGCCTGGTCCGTCACGGCAACCTCAGGCAAAAGAGTCTTGATCGCTACCGCGCGGCCGGTCTTTTCCGAACGTGCCAACATCACGCAGCCCATGCCGCCGCGCCCCAATAACTTGATCATTTCGTAGCCCGGAACTGGCTGCGGCTGCCGCTTCAACTCTTCACGGCATTCTTCGCAGATGAAGGTCATTGGCTCGTTTGTCGCGGAGCCCTCGGCGCATTCGCGCCGGCCACAGTTCGCGCACTCAATCGTGATCTCGAACGGCTTGGTCAGCGTAGGCGCTTCAGCTTCGCTCGGTCTTTGCTCAATCTGAACATCGACTTCGAGAACCGTCTGTCCGCCCTGAACGCGATCGCCGCTCTTCAAAAAAATTTCCTGCACGCGTTCACCGTTTACAAACGTTCCGTTCGTCGAGCCGAGGTCGCGCAGGAAACAACGCGGCGGAGCAATCTCGAGCAGACAATGATGGCGGGAAAAGAAACGATCCTCGGGAAGATACAGGTGAGCGTTCTCGCTGCGGCCGATTAGAAACGTGTCGTGCTGATCGAAAACGAACTCCTGTCCGTTGTATGGGCCGGCCAGGACTCGCAACGTAACACGCATAAGAAGCTCATCTGCTGATTTCGAGATCGTCGAAGGCCACTTCACCCGCGTCGCTGGTGTAGAAGCCGACGCGGCCGCTTTGAAAGCCTTCGGAATCGGTAATCGACGTAACGAACTGTCCGTTGACGTAGAAGTCGAGACGCCCGTCGCGAATCCTGACTTCGAGCTGATTCGGCGTGGTCCCGGTGCGAATGGTGCTGGATGCAGTCCAATTGACGAGCTTGCTTTCTACACTCTCCTTGTGCTGGACGATCGCGTACTTTGGGCTGTCTCCGGTGTAGATCAGAAATCCGATGTCCCGAAACGTGTCGTTCGCTTTTTGCCCGTGCACGAGCAAACCGTAGCCGGAGTCAGGCGACTCGCCATCGACGCTGCGCAATGTCACGCGTACCGTTGAATTCTCGTCGTAATAATCTTTTCGATCCGGCGCGTACATCACGATGTAGCCGCCCTTGTTGGCGTGCATGTGGAACTCGTCATCTTCGTACCATGTCCGGCCGAATTTTGAAGAGCCCGTGAACCAGTACTCGGTCGAAAAATCGTCGCTGTAAGACGAGAGTGTCGAGCGCGTGTTCGCATTAGCATTCGTGTTCGCATTTGTGTTGCGGTTCGCCAGACGGTTAGCGTTCGTATTCGCATTCGCGTTGTTATTATTGCTGCCGCTCATGCTCGCAAGGGCGACGATCAGGATCAGTGCACCAATTCCCATAAACACGAGCACCGCGCCGATCCCCAAAATCCACGGCCACACGCTTCGCTTCTGCGGAGCCATGGGCGGCATCGGCGACCAGGCCGGCGGTGGTGTCGAAGGCGGCGGCATCTGTCCCGGGCCGTAGGCGATGGTCGGTTGTGGCGTTGTTTCGCGCGATTGCGGGAATTGAACGGTCGCACTGGGATCAAAAGAAGACGGCGCGCTCGCGCTGACCAAAGGTGAGCCATCGTCCAAACAAAAACTGAGCGCATCATCGGTGTAAGTGCGATTGCATTGCGGGCAGCGCTTCATTCTTCGGCCCTCGATTCGTGTTAGTCGGACTGCGTCAACGCCGGCTGGACGACGGTGAATTGCGCGGCAAGTCTATACGAGATGGTGAAAAAGGCTCAAGTGAAGAGATACTCCACAGAACGCTGAGGTAAGGCCCGAAGGGCCGCTAGTTAGTAGCCGCGACCGTCAGGTCGTGGACTTGAGACCGACAAAAAAGATTTCGAGGCCCCGAAGGGGCCGACACACTTTCAGTCCCACAGATATCTTTCGTTGTAATCAACGTCATACTTCTCCAAGAATTTCAGGAACTCTTCCTTGAAACTGTGTTTTTGATGATGTTCTCGCTGGTCGTTGATGTAGCTGATTACCTTCTGCTCTTCGGACTTGCCGACGCTGAAAGCGCCATATCCTTCCTGCCACGCAAACGCCCCGCGATTCGGAAAATTGTCGTGCACCCAACGTGAAGAGTTTGATTTCATAGCGTTGACAAAATCGGCAATCGTAATGGTGGACGGTAGTGACACGTGTAAATGAATATGATCGTGCATTCCACCAGCCGCAATCAGCTTTGCGTTCTTATTTCGCGCTATTCCACCCAAGTACCTGTGAAGCGGTTCGCGCCAATCATCACCGATCCACGGCTCCCGTCCCGCAGTACTCCAGATGAAGTATCTCTGATCCACGACCTCACGGTCGTGGCTATTTACTGACGGCCCTGCGGGCCTTAGTTGTTCACAACGTGCGCCCGCAGCGTCCGCAGAATTTGGTCCCGGTCGGATAAGTAACGCCACAGCGCGCGCACAGAACTTCGACAGGTCGGGGAGCAGACCAGGCGATCTGTGAGCCGCCGAGCGATGCTCCGCAACGGCCACAAAACTTTGTCCCGGCGGGTTGATCGACGCCGCATCGGGTGCAGCGAATGCTGTTGCTGGCGCCGCGCAGGCTGGGCTGGTTCAGACTTGGACTGGGAGTCGGGGTAATTCGACGAGACGGCGTAGGGTGAATTTCACCGCCGGCGGTTACGGCTTCGAAGGTAGTGTTCCCGCAACGGCCACAGAACTTTGCACCGGCCGCGAAGCGCGACCCGCATTTTGTGCACACAACAATTGCGGGCGTTTTGATGTCAACGCCCGATACGCTGCCGAGGCTGCCGCCTGCTGAAGGTGATAATCCGCTGGTCGCCGCGGATTTGAATTGCGCCTGGATGATTTGCTCTTCAGCGTCTGAACGAATCTCGATTACGCGCTCATCGTCTTTGTCACCGGCGTTCGCGATGCGCAGAACGTGCTGCCCAGGAGGAATAGATGACAGGATTAGACGGCCCGATCGTCCGATGCTGCCGTGTCGCTCGTCATCAACGTAGACTTCCGCTCCGGTCGGCGCCATGACGACTACGCGTGTTTCGCCTTCGTCCTCTTCGCGAATCGAAGCGCCGCCGATGGCTTCATCGAATTCGTGAAACCATTCCGCGACCGTCATCGGCCGCGCCTCAGCTTCTTTCGCCAGCGCATGCATGACTGCTTTTTCGACCGCCGGCGGAATGTCAGAGCGCAAAGTGCTCAATGCCGGCGTTTCCTGAGTCAGCTTCTGCGCAAAAATCTGCATGATCTCGCCGGTAAATGGCGGCCGTCCGCCGAGCATGTGAAATGCAATCGCGCCGAGTGCATAAACATCCGCACGCGCGTCGAGCGTCGCGCCCGCGTGCATCTGTTCCGGCGCCATGTACTCGGGCGTGCCGAGAATTCCGCGCGACGCCGGTCCGGCGCCCGAAGTTATTCCGGCGAGACTCTGATTGATGATCTTCGCCAGGCCAAAGTCGCCGACCTTCACAATGTCGTCACCGACCAGCGTGCTGCCGTCTTTCTTCTTTCGTTGCACGATAAAAATATTCGCGGGTTTTAGATCGCGATGCAGGATGCCTTCGTCGTGCGCGGCTTCAACGCCCGAGCAGGTTTGTCGCAGCAGCATCAGCGCGCGTTGCACGGGAATAGTTCCTTCGCGCCGCAGCAGTTGATAAAGCGACTCGCCATCGACGTATTCCATCACCAGAAAGAACACGCCTTCGTCGCTCTTGCCGAAATCAGTGACGCCGATAACGTTGGGATGCTGAACTGATGCCGCCGTCCGTGCCTCGCGCTCGAATCGCGCGATCGCTTCGCCTTCCTGCAAATCTTCGTCAGAGAGTACGTCGGGGCGAATCGTCTTCACCGCCACGCGGCGTGTGATCAGGTTCTCATCGCGGGCGAGATAAACCTGGCCCATCGCCCCGCGCCCGAGCCGTTTATCGAGCCGATACCGGCCATTCAAGAGCGTCGTGCCTGGCAGGGTGTGCTTCGTCTTCGATTGATCATCCGGACAGACGAGGATTTCGTCTTCGTAACAGCGTTCGCAGCGGGGACATTCGCGCATTAAGCTTAGTTAGAACCGGTCCAATTAGGATCGGAAGGATAAGTCGTCGCCGCAAAGCGGTCAATTGAAACGCAACAACATATTGCGGCTGAGCTTCACCTGATCCACTGGAAGGTGGGTCAAAATAAATGTCTTTACTTGATGGGCCAACTGGCCTCATAATTTCGGCCCCTCGCAGAATCAACCGAGGGCTGGGCTGCGGAAAGGCTCAGAAAAATGCGGGCGCGATGCCCGCGTTTGTGTCTGTAGCGCAAGTTGTTAACTTGCACCATCGCAAATTATCAATTTGCGCCACCCGGAGGATCCCCGATGCGTTCGATTTGGAAAGGCCACATTCGATTCTTGCTCGTTGCGATTCCGATTCGCGTCTACAACGCGATCGAAGCGTCTGAGCGAATTCAGTTCAATCAACTGCACCGCGACGATTTTGGGCCCGTGGGCTACGACAAGCGATGCAAGAAGTGCGGTCAAATTGTCACCAACGATCAAATCACCAAAGGCTATCAGTACGAGCCCGATCGTTACGCTATTGTCGAACCCGAAGAGATCGCCAAGATCAAAATCAAAACGACGCGCGCCGTAGATATCCTCGGCTTCGTTGAAAAAGAAGAGGTCGCGCCGATGTTCTTCGACGCGCCGTACTACATCGGTCCCGATGGACCAGTCGCCGAAAAACCCTTCGCCTTGCTACGTCAGGTTTTGAAAGACACCGGCAAGATCGGTTTGGCGAAGGTTGTCCTGCGCGATCGCGAAGATTTGGTTGCTGTCTTTCCGCACGGCGACGGAATCGTCCTGCAAAAGCTCCGCTATCCAGCCGAGGTACGCAAGATTGAAGACGTACCTGAAATTGACGCGGCGCCCAAGCTCGATAAGAAAGAGCTTGCGCTGGCAACCAGTCTGGTCGAGCAGATGATTACGACGTTTTCAGACATCGACACTGTCGATCACTATCATGAAGCTCTGCGCAAACTGATCGACTCGAAGATCAAAGGCAAGAAGGTTACAGAGTTCGAGAAATACGAAGAGCTGCCGCGCATGGACATCATGACGGCACTGAAAAAGAGCCTGCAAGCCTCTTCACGCAAGCCAATGGTGAAAGCCGCGCCCGCCGCAAAGAAGAAAGCGGCGCTTACCTTGGTCAAATCCAAACCGGCGGCAGCGAAGAAACGGAAAGTTGGATAGTCACGTCGCTTCGCATTTTCATCGAGACGTGACCATTTTCTGTAGCCCAGGCGTTTACGCCTGGGAACGCGCCCAACAAATTCATTTACAGCCCCTTCAGGGGCTTGCCTACAACCAAGAGGAAACATCATGTCCCACGTGTTTCATCAACTCTATTACCACTTTGTTTGGTCAACTCAATCTCGCGAACCATTAATTGATCGTACCTGGCGGCCTCGGCTTCTCGAAATAATAAATGAAGAGGTCAAGAGCCGCGGCGGGTTCCCTCTCCGGCACGATGCGATGCCCGATCATGCGCACCTCCTGTGCCGATTTCCACCAACTATCCTCATAGCAGATTTCATCGGACAGTTGAAAGGCGCAACTTCATTTCGCGTAAACCGGGAAATCAAGCCGAAGTTCAAACTGCATTGGCAAGAAGGATACGGAGTTCTTACGCTGCGCAAAGGCGAGATTACGAAGGTCTCCCGGTACATCGACCGACAGGAAGAGCATCATCGGCGGGGCAGACTCTCGAACTTACGCGAGAAGTACGAAGGTGATGAAGACGACTGGCTGAAGCCGTGATGCAAAGCCTTCTGAAGAAGGCTAACTCAATCATGCTCTTATCCCTCTCCCAGCCGTAAACGGCTGGGCTACAGAAATCACGTCGGCCGCACAGCCTTCTGAAACGCCTTCACTCCCAGAGCATTCAGTACTTCACCTTTGCGGACCCAGCCTCGGCGGGCGATCCCGACGCCATATTTCACGTTGTGCAGCGCGTTCATTGAATGCGCGTCGACCGAGATTACGAACTTGATCTTCCGCTTGCGTGCTTCGCGAATCCAGCGCGGCTCCATGTCCAAACGATAAGGGTCACCATTGATTTCAACGGCCACGCGCGATTCGGCAATCACATCGAGAATCTCTTCAACCCGGCATTCAAACGGCGGCCGCCGCTGAATCAAACGGCCCAGCGCGTGTCCCCAAATCTTGAATACCGGCTGCTGCATCGCCGTGATGATGCGCTGCGTCATTTGATCGGAATCCATCTTGTAGCGTGAATGAATGCTGGCAACGATCACATCGAACTGCTTCAGAATCCAATCCGGATAATCCAGCGAGCCGTCGGCAAGAATGTCTGACTCCGTACCCTTCATGATTTTGATTTTCGTTTGCTCTTGCACGCGATCGATTTCTTCCCACTGCCGCTGCAAGCGATCGATCTTGACGCCGCCGGCATAGAAAGCAGTCGGCGAATGGTCGGTGATCGTGATGTATTTCATGCCCATCGCTTCCGCGGCGGCGACCATCTGTTCGACACTGTGCTTGCCGTCGGAATACATGGTGTGACAGTGCACCATGCCCTGAATGTCTTCGACCGTAATCAGGTCGTCAGGCAATTTGCGCTTCAGCGCTGCTTCGACTTCGCCAGTGTCTTCGCGCAGTTCCGGCGGGACGAATTGCATGCCGAGACGCTTGTAGATGTCGCTCTCTCTAGTCAACCGCGGCAAAGACTGGCGTGCGAAGTTGCCGTTGCCCGACACAATATTCAATTTCTTTCTTGTCGCGATCGGCCGCGCTTTCTTTAGATGCGCTTCCGAACCAGTTGCGCGCCACAGCGTCAACGCGAACTCTTCGGGCTTCACAGCGATCAGCGTTGCTTTGAATCCTTCGCTCAAAACTACCGAGCACAGTTGCCGGGTCTTTGACTCAGTGCGAATCACCACCGGAAACCGAAGAAAGTGTTCGATGAGGGCTTGCGGATTCTTTGCCGAGGCTACAATCACAATTTGCGAGACCGTCTCTTTCCAACGCCTCGTCGCGCCCGCGGCTTCCGCCTTCACCAAGCCGCGCGCGGTGCCGAGGTATTCCAGGATTTGTTCGCTGACACGCCACGCGTGATGAATGTGAATGAACTGCTCGCGGTTCTCATGACCGGCAATCGCGTCCAGAATCGCAGCTTCAGTCTTTGCGCCGAAGCCCTTGATATTTCGCACCTTGCCGGCTTCACACGCGGCGCGCAGTTGTTCGACGCTGGAGATCCCAAGCTCTTCCTGAAGTTTTTCGACTCTCTGAATCGACAATCCGGGAATGCGTGACAGTTCGATAATTCCGGCGGGCAGTTGCGCGCGCAACTCATTCAGCATCGAGGACTCGCCCGTCTGATACAACTGCTCGATCTGTTTGGCGAGCGCGTAACCAATTCCTTTCACGAATGTCAGGCGATTCTCTTTTATCAGCCTGCCGACGTCTTCAGTTAATTCGGCAACCGCGCGCGCGCCTGCTTTGTACGCGCGGGCCTTGAAGTACTGGCCGCATTTCAAGTCGAGCAGCGCGCCAATCTCCTGGAGCGCCGCGGCTATTGCGAACTTGTCTTTGATTGGTTTCGCCAACTTTACGCGTTACGTCTTAATTGAATTTATGCGCCCGCTTGCTATCCCGACCGGTCGCGATTGTGTATCGCCGATTTATGGCATAGAGAGTGCCTAGTTCCAAACGCAGGGACTAGTTCCACTTTCGCAACCCGAACTCCAGAAGGGTAAAAGGATTCTGTAAGAATGGCGGACGAACTGCGCACCGAAGTCGAACAGGTAAAAGAGCGTGCAGACGTAAAGCAGGCCCTGAAACAAACAGGCGCGGCGCCGGCTGAGGAGAAGCCGAAAGCCGAAACCAAGGACAAACTTTGGCTTGGCACGCACGTCATTATTCTGCTCGCGCTGGCGGCGGTTCGTTTCCTCCTGCAATTCAATTTGTTTGGCGTAGTGGCACAGTATCCCAATGCGATTCAATTTGTTCAAAGACTCAATCTCGGCGCGATGGGCGTCGTGCTGCTGCTCGCCCTCGCGAAGGTGGTTGATGTTTACGGGATTGGTCAACTCCACAGTCCGGTCTCGCGATATAACCTCCGCCGCGTCGCGAAACTCGTGCTCGCTCTTATCTTCGTCCTGATTGTCGTGGCCAGCCTTTTTTCGAACTGGTACACGACGCTTGTCTCCGTCGGCCTGCTTTCATTGATTCTGGGGCTGGCCGTGCAAACGCCGGTGACTAGCTTCCTCGGCTGGATCTACATTCTCGCGCGCGCACCCTATCGCGTTGGCGATCGAATCAAGATTGGCGCAGCGACTGGCGACGTGATCGACGTCAGCTACCTGGACACAACGTTGTGGGAATTCGGCGGCGGCGATTTGCTTTCAACCGATCATCCCACGGGCCGAATCATCAAATTTCCTAATTCCAAGATTCTCAATTCGACCGTCTATAACTACACTTGGCCGCTCTTTCCCTACATTTGGAACGAGATCAAATTCAGTGTCGCCTACGAGAGCGATCTGGAATTTGTGGCTGAGACCATGCAACGTGTGGCCGCCGAAGAGGTCGGGGAACGCATGATGAAGCACGTGCGCGTGTTCCGGGAGATTCTGGCGCAAACGCCCGTCGATCAACTGGAAGTGCGCGAATACCCGGCCGTGCTGTTTCGCCCCAATGCCAACACGTGGTTGGATGCAATCGTGCGATACCTTGTGCATCCGAAAGAGGCGGGCAGAGTGAAGACGCGGTTGATCAAGAAACTCCTGGCCGAACTGAACGCGGCCCCCGAACGCGTGCTGTTCCCGAAAGGAAACGCTCGTTAACATCAACACAAAAATCGAGGGTTCTACATGAACGAAGCATTCCGCAAATTCGCTCAAACGGTTTCGCATCTGGTGGGAACTTCCTGGGCATTTATTCTGGCTGCCGCTGTCGTCCTGGTTTGGGCCGCTACCGGTCCAGTCTTCAAATATTCGGACACGTGGCAACTCGTCATCAACACCAGCACAACCATCGTCACGTTCTTGATGGTGTTCCTGATTCAGAACACGCAGAACCGTGATGCCAAGGCGATCCATTTGAAGCTCGACGAACTAATCAAAGCAGTCAAGGGCGCGCGCACGGGGCTGGTTGATCTGGAAGAGTTGTCTGACAAAGAACTGGAAGAGCTGAAAGAGGAGTTTGAGCATCTTCACGAACATGTGAATGGCAAAACCCATAGGACCAAATCGAAAAAGGCAAACACGTAACTGAGAGTCGGTTGCTTGCGATTCTGTCATTATGTTAGGGTTTCGCGCCTTTTTAGACAGAAAACAACAAGGGGGGATTTGAATGAAGAATTTAATTTCAAAGACCAAAGCAATTATCGCGCTCGGCGTCATCGTTATGTTCGTGACGGCCACCGCGTTCGCGCGCGTCGGCAAACAGGATTTCGTGCTCCACAATGAAACCGGTGTCGAGATTCACGAAGTTTACGTTTCCCCGGTGACCGCCGACGAATGGGAAGAGGATGTGCTGGGCACTGACACCCTGCCCGATGGCGAGAGCGTGAAGATCACATTCGACGATCGGGACAAGCACGTGCACTGGGACCTCAAGGTTGTCGACGGCAAGGGCAACAGTATCGAGTGGCACGATCTCAACCTGATCGAAATCTCGGAAGTCACACTACACTACAAAGACGGCAAAGCGTGGGCGGACGTTAAGTAAACTTCACAACTAGCTAACCATCGGCCGCTTAAGTTGCGGTTGCGGTTGGTTGTCAGAGAAACAAGACCCTGAAAGGATCTGCTCTGTCGAAGGAGGTAGGTCCTTTCGGGGTCTTCGTCTCAGTGCCACACTTTGTGCTCGCCCAAGCTTGTAATGCCTCACACTTTCAGTAGAATACGCCAACCGCTCTCTAACGTTCTTTTCGAAAGGGAATGCTGTCCATGCGTTCACGCGTAATTCTTCTCTGCGTCACGATTGTATTTCTTGCGTACCCCGTCGGCGCGCAAAAACGAAACATCACGGAAAAGGATCTGTTCAGCTTTAACTGGATCGCCGATCCGCAAGTATCGCCCGACGGCGCGCGCATCGCGTTCGTTAAAGTCACTGTCAACGACAAGAAGGACGGCTACAACACCGCGATTTGGATTGTTTCGACAGCCACGGCCGATGTGAAGCAGTTGACGGCGGGTCAGCGCGATTCTTCGCCGCGCTGGTCGCCCGACGGCAAATACCTTGTGTTCGTGCGCGTGCCAGAGAAGGATGGACGGCCCGACGCACCACAGCTTTTCATGCTGTCGATGGATGGCGGCGAAGCCTGGCAGTTCACCACGCTTCCGCGCGGCGCGGGTAATCCGCAATGGTCGCCCGACGGCAAGATGATCTCGTTTAGCAGCGGCGCGACGGCTGAGGAGCTCGCGAAACAAAAAGAGACGTTGCCGGTGCCCGCTCCGGCTGGCGCGACACAAGCGACCGCGTCGCCTACTCCGGCGCCGTCAGCATCAGCGAAGTCCTCGCCTGAACGCGAGAGCGACGTGCGTGTCATCACGCGCGCGGTCTATCGATCGAACGACGCGGGCTATCTCGAGTTCAAGCATCCATCGCACATCTGGGTGGTGAATGCGCCGCGCACCGGCGAAGACAAATTCACGCCGAAACAACTGACCAGCGGTAAGTTCAGCGACGGCAATATCACTTGGGCGCGCGACAGCCTGTCGATCTACTTTGTTTCCGATCATCGCAACGAGCCCTACTACGAACTCCCGAAGACCGATGTGTATTCAGTTTCGATTTCCGGCGGCCAGCCTTCCAGGCTGACAACCTTTGACATGGGCGCCGCGACATTTTCGTTGAGTCCGAATGGTAGACAGGTGGCGTTTTACGGATCGGTGAACCAGCCGGTGCGTTCTTATACGCAACCTGATTTGTGGGTGATGGATTTAGCTGCGAACGCACAGCCGAAGAATCTAACTGGTGTCTTCGACTGGGATGTCGGCTCCGGCGTCGGTGGCGACAACACTGCGCCGCGTGGCGGAGGCGGCACACCGCCGATTTGGAGCAAAGACGGAAAGAACATCTTTGCCGTTTACGCCCGCGAAGGAAAAGCGAACGTCGGCATGTTTGACGCGACCACGGGCAAGGAAACAGATGTGACCACCGGCAATCAAGCCGTCGTCAGCTTTCGCGCTAGTTCTGATGCGTCAAAGTTCGCTTTGGTGATTTCAACTCCGACGCGCGTTGGCGATTTGTTCTGGCTGGAAAAGCCGGGCGCAACTCCGAAACAACTCACGCACATGAACGATGAACTGTTTTCGAAACTGAACCTGACTGAGCCAGACGACATTTGGTACACGAGCTTTGACGGGAAGAAAGTTGAAGCATGGGTGCAGAAGCCGCCTGACTTCAACCCATCGAAGAAATATCCGTTGATTCTCAACATTCACGGCGGCCCGCACGCGGCGTACGGGTGGGTTTTCGATCACGAGTTTCAGTGGATGGCCGCGAAAGGCTACGTCGTGCTGTATCCGAATCCGCGCGGCAGCACGACATACGGCCAGGAGTTCGGCAACATCATTCAATATCACTATCCCGGCGACGACTACAAAGACTTGATGGCAGGCGTCGATGAACTAATCAAGCGCGGCTACATCGACGAAAAGAAACTTGGTGTGACGGGCGGCAGCGGCGGCGGCTTGCTCACGAATTGGACCGTAGGTCACACGACTCGCTTCGCCGCCGGAGTGGCGCAACGCGATATCGCAAGCTGGGCCGACTGGTGGTACACGGCCGACTTCACGCTCTTTCAACCGTCCTGGTTCAAGGCTGCGCCGTTCGAAGACCCGGAAGATTTTAAAGCGCGCTCGCCCATCACTTACATCGACAAGGTAACCACGCCGATGATGTTTATTCTCGGCGAGGCTGACTGGCGCACGCCAACCTATGCGGGCGGCGAAGAAATGTTTCGCGCGCTGAAGTATCGCAAGATTCCCACGGTGATGGTGCGTTTCCCGAACGAGACGCACGAGCTTTCGCGCTCAGGCCAGCCGTGGCATCGCGTCGAGCGTCTGCAACACATCGTCGGCTGGTTCGATAAGTGGCTGATGGGTATGAAGAAGCCGGAATATGAAGTTGCGCCATGAGAGGCCGCCAATGGTTTTGACGAGAAACACCATGAAAAAGCTTGTCATTGCTTTGCTGCTGTTTTTGCTCGCGGCAACCGTTCTCGGAGCGGCGCAACCGTCGAAGAATGATTCGATGGCTGCTTTCTGGGAGAAATTCAAAGCCGCGGTCATCAAGGGCGATAAGGAAGCAGTCTTCGCGCTGTCGGCGCTGCCGATCGAAATGGAATACGGCATGCCCACGATTAGGACGAAAGCTCAGTTCATGAAGTCCTACAAACACATTTTCGCGGGAGAGGCGAACGCTGCGAAATGTTTCAAGACGGCGAAGGCCGAGTTGGATAGCTCAAACAAAAAACTATTCACCGTGGGCTGTGGCTTTGCTGAAGACACTACGCCCGCTGACCAGCCATTGGTTTACACGTTCAAGCTCACGCGCGCAGGCTGGCGATTCGTCGGTTACGACAATATCAACGAATGACACTTGCCGCCGCGGCTGATAACGATGCGACGGGATCGTTGACATGAACAAGAATTTTTCTCTTCCTTCAATTTCCTTCCGTCAAGAAACAACTATGAAATTCATCACACGGGTTTTTCTTGTAATCATAGCGATCGCAGCTTCGACGTTTGCACAGCAGTACGATCCAAACCTTTTCTCAGCGATGAAATGGCGTTTGGTTGGGCCGCATCGTGCGGGACGGGTGACGGCGGTCGCCGGCATTCCCGGTAACGCGGCGGTTTATTACTTCGGCACGCCGGGCGGCGGACTTTGGAACACTACTGACGGCGGGCGAACGTGGAAGCCAATCTTCGACGAAGCGCACACGCCCTCGATTGGCGCGGTGGTCGTGGCGCGCTCGAATCCGAACATTGTCTACGTGGGCACGGGCGAGCAACTCATCGGCAACGGTGTTTACAAATCAACTGACGCCGGCGCGACGTGGACCAAGGCCGGCTTGAACGACACTCGTCACATTTCGTCGCTGATAATCGATCCACGAAATCCCAACATTGTGCTGGCCGCCGCTTACGACTCTTCGCCGGGCTCGCAGCGCGGCGTTTTCAAAACCATTGATGGCGGAAAGAACTGGCGACGCGTCTATTTCAAAGACGATAACACCGGGGTGATGGACATGTCGGCCGCGCCTGACGACGCGCGCGTTATCTTTGCTGCTACGACGTCGTTTCGGATGGTCGGCGCAAGGATGGTCCCCGCCGAATCACACATCGTGAAGACCGCTGACGGCGGTTTGACTTGGAAAGAAGTCGACACCGGCCTGCCGGCAAATCCGCGTGGCCGAATTGGCGTTGCGGTTGCGCCCGGAACGCGCGGCCAGCGCAGCTACGCGATTATGAGCCAGGGGTTCTTTCGTTCGGACGATGGCGGTGCAAGCTGGCAGCAAAGCACGAAAGACCCGCGCGTGGTGGGCAGCGGATACTTCAGCCGAACGTATGTCGATCCGAACAATCGCGAGCTTGTTTACGTGATGCAGACCGCAACTTATCGCTCGACGGACGGCGGAAAAACTTTTGCAGCATGGAAAGGCGAACCGAGCGGCGAAGACGATCACGTGCTTTGGATCGATCCCACAAACTCACAGCGGATTTTCATGGGCACCGATCAAGGCGCAGTCATTACGCTCAATGGCGGCGGCACCTGGACGGAATGGTTCAATCAGCCGACGGGCGAGATGTACCACGTTACGAGCGACAATCAGTTCCCATATCGTCTGTACGCGGCACAGCAGGACAGTGGCTCAGTCGCCGTCGTTTCGCGCAGCGACTTTGGCATGATCACTTACCGCGACTGGTTCTCGACCGGCGCATTTGAAAGCGGGCACATCGCTGCCGATTCCGCAAATCCAAACGTCATTTATTCGATCGGTTGGTACGGTTCGGTGCTGCGTCTTGACCGCGCCACGGGACAACTCGCGACGGTGTTCGCGCCCGGAGCAAAGTATCGTTACACGTGGGAGACGCCGCTGGCCTTTTCGCCACGTGATCCGAAAACGCTTTATGTCGGGATGCAGATGATGTTGAAGACGACGGATGGCGCGAAGACCTGGAAAGAGATTAGTCCTGATTTGACTGAGAAAGCTCCTTCCCAAAATCCGGCCGGCGTCATCACTACCTTCGCGCCATCAGCCGTGGACTCCGGCGAGATTTGGGTTGGCACCAGCACGGGCCTCGTGCAAATGACGCGCAACGACGGGAAAAGCTGGAGCAACGTTACGCCGGGCGACATGCCTGCAAACAGCAGCATCATTTCGATCGAAGTTTCACCGACGAACGCGGATATCGCGTATGTAATTTCGGCCGCGCGCAACGATCTGCATCCGCACATCTTTCGCACGCGCGACGGCGGGCAAAGCTGGCAGAAGATCGTCAATGGACTGGCAGAAAATGCGATCGCCCGCGTCGTGCGCGAGGACCCGCAGCGAAAAGATTTGCTTTACGGCGGGACAGAAAAAGGAGCGTATGTATCGTTCGATGGCGGCGAGAATTGGCAATCTCTGCAAATGAATCTTCCCACCGTCTCAGTTCGCGACCTGCACATCCATGGCGATGATTTAATTGCGGCGACTTACGGCCGCGCGCTTTGGATTCTGGACGATGTGTCGCCGCTGCGACAGATTAATTCGGTCGCGAACGCAGTTAACGTGCAGCTCTTCAAGCCCGCGACGGCGACACGCACGCGCTGGGACAATCACCCGGACACGCCCATCCCTCCCGACACGCCGCATGGCGATAATCGACCGGATGGCGCTCTCATTTACTACTACTTGAATTCAACTCCGAAAGAAATCTCCCTCGAAGTTCGTGACGCAAAGGGCAATGTCGTCAGGCGATTTACGGACAAAGCGTCGCCGCGCGATCCGCGTCCGAAGAATGTTCCGGAGTGGTGGTTTGAACCGCCGGAAGCGCTTTCAACGAACCACGGGCTCAATCGCTTTGTTTGGAATTTGCAATGGCCCCACCCTGATGCATTGGCGTTCAGTTTTCGTGGCGCGCCTCTCGATTACATCGAATACACGCTTCCCGATCACGCGGTGGCCGGAAAGTCGCCAACTAGCCAACCGCCGGGACCATTCGTAGTTCCCGGACAATATGAAGTCCTACTGACCGTCGATGGCAAAACCTATCGGCAACCGCTGACTGTCATGCTTGACCCGCGCGTGCGTGTTTCGCAAGGCGATCTCGAAGCCCAAGTGGAACTCGCGCGGCAGATGGACGAGTGGATGAATATCGCTTACCAGTCTTACAACGACATCGCTGCGCTGCGTGCGAGTTTGACGTCTCTTCAGAAGACGGCTGGGACGAACAAAGCTGTGATTGACGCCGCGCAGGCGCTCGCCAAAGAGTTGGATCAAATTCAAAACGGCACGAGCGCTGCTCCCGGCTTTGGCGCCATCAATCGCGACGTGAGTCGTTACGTCACGATGATTCAAAGCGGCGACATGCGTCCCGCAGAAAGCGCGCTGGAGAACGCCAAGAGCGCATGCTCGGCGTTGCGAAACGATCTGATAAATTTGCGAAGGATTTCCAGCGAGAAGCTGCCCGCCCTTAACCAGACGCTGGAACAGTTCAAGCTGCGAACCTTCTCAGCGCCGGCCGTAGCGAACGAGCCGACGTGTCCGAACTGATTCGGCGAAGGCTGAATCTGAAATTCACGAAATGAAAACTGTCGGGATCATCGGCGGTACCGGGCCAGAGTCCACGATCGAATACTATCGATTCATCATCGAAGGTTACCGCGCGCGACGAAACGACGGCAGCTATCCGTCCATCATCATCAACAGCGTCGATCTGAATCGGCTGATTACCTGGATCAACGCCGGCGAACTTGACGCGATCGCCGATTACCTCGCCGGCGAGATCGAAAGATTGGCGCGCGCAGGTGCTGATTTCGGCGCGCTGGCTGCCAACAC
>DASXTE010000280.1:0-9914 GCA_036505595.1 Pyrinomonadaceae bacterium | reverse complement strand
CATAGTCGCCTGGATTCAGGGCGGCGATGACGGTGCTTCCGTCAACACCTTTCCAGCGCCCAATCGGAAATGGAATTCCATACGATGAGCCCCAGGTTAATTTTTGCGTGGAGAATTGCGATAAGCCGCAATGCGTCGCGATCGAGGGCAGCGCAAAGCCGAAACCAAAACAGTCTGGAAGGTAAACATCCTGGCTCACTTTCCCGAATTCCTGACGGAAGAAACGCTTTCCATAGAGCGCCTGCCGCATCAGCGATTCCGAGGATGGCACATTCACATCCACGGCATTAATCCAGGAACCCGACAACCTCCAGCGTCCTTGGGCCACATACTTCTGCACTGTGGGCCAGGATTCTGGGTGATACTCCTTGAACCACATATAGTGGATCGCGCCTTCGTAGTTAAAAGTGTAGTTGGGATACTTTTCGAAGCGTTTGAAATTCTCGAAGAATGTATTGGGTACGAACTCGCGGATGGTGTCCTGCACCGTCCAGTTCCATTGCGAGTCGAGATGGGACGTTCCAATGACGTAAAGCACCGGCTTCCGATTATTGCGAGGCTGTTGACTTTGAATCGATGAATAGCCGCTCAGAATCGTCGCCGCAAGCAAGATGAGTGTGCGCGAGAAAACTGGAATTACTAATTTATCTTTGGACTTCGGCATCGCCACCGCGAGCTGATACATTCACTTCTTCGCTATCACGTCGATTTCGCTATAAAACGTGTTGCCAAAGTTGTCGGCCACTTCCGTCACATAACAATCGAACAGTAAGTAGCGGAACTTGCCGAGGCTTCCTCTCGCATCCGTGATGGTGACGCCGAACTGGCCGCCATCCTTATCTTCATCGGCCGACCTTGTATCGACGGTCGCGATCAGCTTCCAGCCACAGGCGCGAGGGTCAAGGTTGGCCTTGGGTTCCGCGTTGAAGTTATGGTCGGCGCCGTCACTCGCCCATATGCGATAGACCTGCGGCGCGCGCGAATTCGGATGCCACGAATAAGAATTAACCGCTGCGACCTGGATTAGCTTCCCTAAATCCATCAGCAAGCGTGCGCCGCCGCTGCCGGCAGTGACAAAAAAGTTCCGACGTGGCTGATTGCCGGAACTTGGCAGAAGGCCATCGACTAGCGCCGTGACATCAGCGCCATTTGGATCGGCTTCGCCGTCAACGATCACGACTCGTGCGTTCGTGGCTGCGTCATCTCGCGCAGGCGAAGGGACGTTGGCGAATTTGAATTCAGCATTGGCTGTTTTGTTATCGTTGTGCGCGATGGTAATGCGCGGCTGGGCATCCGCCATCGTTGAAATTACGGCGAACAGCACAATGGCCAGGATTGTGCGAAAGTGTTTCTCTGTGTGACCTCTGTGATCCTCCGTGCGTCTGTGGCGCAAGTTCGCTAACCAGTATCCACCACAGGGACGCGGACGATCACAGAGGTGGCACAGAGAAAACATCGGGCTATCTCTCCAGCGTGTCATAGAGTGGCTGCGCCGGCGTAATCACCCACGGTTCCGCTGCTACTGTCATTGCCAGGATGCGGATGCGATCATTATCGGGCAGCGTGATAGTTTTCGCGCCGGCGGGAATATCGATCGCGTAGGCAAAGAGATATGAGTACGCGTAAGGCTCGCTGTTGCCGGCAGCATCGTGGCGTTGCGAACTGAACCAGGCAATATCCGCACGTTTGATGAATCCGGGCCGCAAGCCAGTCATTTCGCCGTAAGGGTTAGCGCGAATACGCGGCGGCGTGCCGGGTGGCGAGCCTTGCGGTGGAGGTACCTGCTGTTCGGTAATCTTCCAAATCCGATCGTCCCATTGGCCGACGAAGCCGGTCCACTCTTGAATCGCCAGGTCGGCTGATTTGTCTCCAACGCGGAACGTCGCTTTTTGATCGGCGTTCGCCGCAGCCGCCAACAAGTAAACTCGATTGTATTTTCCGGCTGGCAAAGTAATCGTCTGACCGTGCGGCACCACCGCGTTCGGTTTTCCGGCGGGCGCGAGATCAAAACGAATTCCGCCGAAAGTTATTTGCCGCGGCAAAATCTCGCCCGGCAGAGCTTTTCCTTGTGACGCGCCTTGATTGTTGGGCGACCAATCGAAGCTGCCATCGGCCGGCCTTCCGCTACGCGATGCAACCGACATGTCGTAATCGAGCGCGACAGTTTGGAAAGTAGTTTGGGCAACCTTGGTGCGCGCAGGCGCGAGCTTCAGTGCGAACGTTCGCGGTTGATATGCGCTGAATGAAGTTATCAATTCGCCATTTGAAATATTCGCCGGACCAACCGGCTGCTCTTGTCCGTTTACTTCGCGCGCAGCGATCGCACCCGACGCGAACGTGACGCGAACATTCGCAGCCGGCTTTCCATCCATTTCAACCAGGCGCACGATTAGCTCATCGCTGAGTTCAGCTTTCTTCAAAGCCATCACGCGAATTCTGTCGTTGCTGATTTTCAGCAGAGAAAAATTCTTACCGAGTGCGCCTGAATGTGACGGACTCTGAAAAGCAATCAGCGGTTGATTCAGCCGATAAGCCTGCCAATCGGTTTGCGCTTGTCTCCAATCATTCGCGTGGCCGGCGAGCCCGAAAATGATTTCGTGACGGCCGATGTCCTGGGTGCCTTGATCGGCGTAACCGCCGCGCGTTCCCGGCGTGCGAATCAGCGTTAAGCGCAGCGTCTGGTCATCAGGTTTGTCGGAAGCATTCTTGCAGTCAGTCAATACCGTGACGCCGTATGCGCCATTCTTGTCCGTCAAGTCGATCCATTGATGTGAAGCAACTTCGAACTGTCGTTCTTCTTCATTTGGCCGCTGGATTGTGCCGATATCCCAATTGTAGGTTGCGAGATTGTTGGCGGCGCTCAGCGGAAGCGTCGCTTTGAGGTTTGCTTCCTTAGTATTCCATTCGATGACGTTGCTGAACTCGACACGATTTCCGGCGTCACCGCTGGCCAGTCTGACAGTTTGCACGAATTTCGATCCTTCGGTCTCGCGCTCAACTTCGATGGCCACGCGCACCGGGCCGGCTTCGACGACGCGAACTTTGGCGGCACCGGACACAAACGCCCGCGGCGCGCGCTGCTCGTCTTCAAAATCCATGTTCCACGCCGGCCATTGCCGCGGATTGTCGGTCGAAATCGCCAGGCGAATTGGATCGGAAAGCAGTTCACGATTCAATTGCTTGTCAAAAATGCTTGAGACATCACCTTTCTTATCGATCGCCATGCGATAACGAGCATTCTCCAGCGACGATTCGGTAACCTTTAGCTCGCCTGCCGACAAGAACGAATCCGCAGGCTGGACGTCGTACACTGCGAAACCAACAGAGGGGACTCTAGCTGGGAACAAAACCTTGCCGTTTGAAATTTGCGAGGGAAGTTCTTTGCCATCAGGACCGACCACGCGCACAGCGCGCGGCGCACCATTCGGAAACGCAATGTTCGCTTCGACGATGTCTTCGCGTTCGACATTTAGCGGGTTGTAAACAACCATCGACGCGCCCTTCGCCTCAGTATTCAAGCCGGAAGCGATCGCGTTGCCAGCGCTGGTGAGGACGCCCGCGAACTGGTTCATCGCGATCACATCATCGTTCCAAGCAAACTCGAAAGCTTTTGGCGTCGCGGTTCCTGGCAGGAGATCGTGAAATTGTCCGCCCATTACCAAGGTCCACGCATTGTTCAGTCGTTCGCGCGGATACGTCCGACCTCCCAACCATTCCGCCGCGACCGAAGCTTTCTCCGCCGCGTCGGCGAGCAATTCGTTCTTACGCATCCAGCGCTTTTGATAGGCCTGCGAGGTAATCGAACCGGCTGAGTGATTGATTAGTTCGAGGTCGCCTTTGTAACGCGGCAACCGGTCGGTTGCGCAACAATTAAGGATGTCCTGAAACATCTGATCGGCTTTCGACCAAACGACGCGAATTGGACCATCGCCAACCTGAACCGGAGGGCTTGCGGAAACCGGTGTCGAGCCGAATGGAAAAAGTTGCGGCAGCGAAGCTCGGCTTCGCGTGGTGATTGCCTCCATCAGCTTCACGGAAGATTCATTCGGCGAGCCGCCGACGTCGCCGGTGCCCACGTAGTGATAGTCAGCGAAGATGCCCGTCAGGTTGCCGTTGATTTGAATTCGCCGCGGCCAGTCTTCCTGCCCGCGCGTGCGAACCTGATTCTGTTGCGGAGTTAAGTTCGGATCCGGGCCGGGCGGTGGTGGCGGCGCCTTGCTTAGATCGTAGAGAACCTGGCTACCATAACTGAGCGGATTCAGCGCGGCGATGACGGTCTTGCCGTCAGTGCCTTCCCAGATACCAACGTTGAAGGGAATGCCAACGGGAGTCTTCTCAGGTGAATCCGGTCCGCCGACATGAGGCGCAGGTTGCCAGCCTGATGATAGTTTTTGTGTTGAGAAACCTTTAATGCCTGAGTGCGCGAGAATGCTGGGAAGCGAAGCGGGAAAGCCGAAACAGTCAGGCAGCATGTATTCATCGCTAGCCATGCCGAATTCTTTACGAAACCAATTGTTGCCGTAAAGAATCTGTCGAATAATCGATTCGGCGTTTGGAGAATTCACGTCGCCTTCTTCCATCGACGAACCGGCGGGAAACCATCTACCGGCAGCGACGTAATATTTCAGTCTTTCGAAATCGGACGGGTAATACTCCTTCATCAAACGATAACGATTAGCGCCGGTGAAGTTGAAAATGTATTGCGGATACTTTTCAAACAAGGCGAAGTTATTCCGCATGGTCTTGGTGAGATACTCCTGAATGACTTGCGGATACTCCCAGCGCCACTCCGTGTCGAGATGCGCGTAACCAACGACGTAGAGGGTTGGTTCTTTCGCGAGATTTGGCGGGCTCGGCGAAGTTGCTGGTGCTGATGCTTTTGACTTCGCAGCCGCGCCTTGTGGACGCTTGGTGTTGGTTCTGGATTGGCTGTAACCGCTGATGAGATTCAGCGTCAAGGAAATTGCGAAAAGTGCCGAACGAGTTATTCTGTATGACATGTGCACCTCGGGATCCGCAACGGCGAGCCGCGGCGGTTCATGCTGCCGCGTAGCGGCGAAATGTTTATAGCTCCCGGTTGCCTAATCCTGTTTCCTGAAGACGGCAAAATCAACGACAGCTGCTATAAACATCTCGTGCCTACGGCACGTTTCCGCGCGGGTGAATGATCACAAATCACGCCGGATCGCTTTCTTCAATCGAACATCTTCCAGCGGATGGCTTAGCTGAATTGAAAAATCCTCGACATCTTTGAGAATGAAACTTGGAACACCCGGCGCATGATCGATTTTTACGTGATTCAAATCAACTCCTTTGGTGTTCGAGATTATGAAAGGCGCGCGTGCGTCATCTTTCAAGTAACTAACGCTGACGCCGTTCATTTCGAGTCCACGCACGTGACGAATAAAGAAGCCGTATGCCGGGATCTCGCCAAACATCGACGGTTCAGGGTAGTCATTCTCTTTTTCCTGCGGATCGAGTGCGGCCTGCTGTTTCGTCCCACCGCCTTTATAGTAGATTCGAATGTTGTTAAGCGTTAGGTCTTCGATATCGAGGCCGGGAACGCCGCTGATGATCGACGCGTATCTTGGCTCAACGTTGTAAGCGATGATGTTGCTGAGTGTGACGCGCCGCAGTGCGCCAACTGGTGCGCCCGCGGGCCCGCGCATGCGACTGCCGAGCCTAAGGAAAATTGGACAGTTCGCGATGTCACGCATCGTGATGTTTGAGATGGTTACATCTTCCAGCAGTCCGCCATCTACGCTCTCTAACGCCAGCCCGCGGCAGTAATCAAAGACGCAGTTCGTGATCGTGATGTTCTTAAAGCCACCATTGGATTCAGTGCCGAACTTGATTCTTCCGGTAGGACTGAAGGTGCCGTTCTGATTTCGGAATTCGCGTTTGAAGGTGCCGTCGAGCAGCGTGCCTTCGTCGTAGCCGCTCACCTGACAGTTTGTAATCGTGACGTTTTCAGTCGCGTGCGCATAACCGAGCGCGAATGAACTCTTGGGGCAGATACCATCGTCGAATGGTGAATTAACGGTGCAGTTGGAAACCCGAACGTTCTTGCACGCATCGATATCGATGCCATCGCGATTCGTGTCGATCTTCAAGTTGTCGATCGTCAGGTTATCGACGCCGGTGGCCAGAATCGCGAAGTGCCCGCCGTGAAAAATCGTTATGTCGCGAATGATGACATTGCGACAGAGTTTGAGCGCGATTGACTTGTTGGCCCATCCGGGCTCAACCGCATCGCGAGGATTCGGATAACCAAAGGGCTGCTTCGGCTCGTTCGCCCGTGCGGCATTCAAGGCATCGTTCTGTTGTCGAGTACGCGATTGCGAGCCGCTGCGAACCAGCCCTTTGCCCCAAATCATCCCCGGACCGAGGATTGAAACGTTCGTCAAATTCTCTCCCCAGATCAGACTGTTGTGCCAGTGGCTGTGCCCAAAGTCCTGATACTTGTCCCACTCGTTTGGTTCAGGCGGATCGTATTTGATGTCGTTCGAAGTGCTTGCGGCAATGATCGTGGCGCCTTGATCGAGATACAGCGCGATGTTGCTCTTTAGGTGAATCGATACTGACAAATAGTTTCCGGCCGGAAAGTAAACGGTTCCGCCCCCAGCAGCAGCGGCCGCGTCGATCGTTTTGTTGATAGCCGGCGTGTCGAGTTTCTTGCCATCGCCAATCGCGCCGAACGTCTTCACGTCATAGACGCCCTGATAACCCGCGGCGCCATGAACAGCCCGCGAAGAGAAAGACGGCTGCGCAATCGCCAACAAACAGACGACTGCAACCAACCCGAGAGCCAGAATCCGGAATCTCTCAAAAGTCTTCGTCATTTTGTTATCCTTCGCAAGCTTGCGCCCGGCGACGCCTTATGGCGCATTGTTGGGAAATAGCGAGGGCCGATACTACAACAACGAGCGAAACAATGACACAAAAATGTTATCGGTAACGGGTGATTGATTACTGGGCAAATTCGGCGTGCCTCACGAATCGTTTGATAGCGCTTTTTCGGTGTTACGTATAGTGCGGCTGTCGGCCTTGCCAACCACTATGGTCCTAAACAAAGTCTATTGCTCGCGCTTTGGCGGCTTTACTTTTACTTACCGCTTTCCTTTTGGGGAAGCGGACTGGCGCAGCGTTCGTGAAGGAGTAAGGCCCGATTAAGAACCAAACGACGCGAAAGATATTCAGCCAGCCGCAAACTTCACCGGAGATTGCGGCTGGCTTTGTGCGCGTTTCGGAAGAGTATCGCGTCCTCGGCCGGCACGGTGGCGATCAGCGACCATCGCATTTCGATTATCAGGGACTGCGCTTCGGCCAGGACACGCTGCATGTCTTTGCAGGCTTGTGCGCTGTCGATACCAGGGAGCATGTCGAGTTGATGATGCGGGCCCTGCGCGATAACGGACAAGTCTGCACTCGCATGGGCGCCTACAAACCGCGAACCAGTCCGTATTCATTTCAAGGGCATGGCAAGCGCTGCTTGCCTTACGTTTTCGAATTGGCTGGCACCTATGGGATTAAAGTTATCGCAATGGAGATGACGCACGAAGCGCATCTCGATGAAATCCAGGAAGCGCTCGAGCTCACCGGCAATCCCACGGGAGTGATGCTTCAGATCGGTACGCGCAACACGCAGAATTTCGAGTTGCTGAAGTTTGTCGGGCGCCAGAAATCATTCCCGGTGTTGCTCAAGCGTGGTTTCGGAATCACTCGGACTGAATCTCTACACGCCGCGGAGTATCTCGCCAGCGAAGGAAATCGCAGAGTGATCTTTGGGCTGCGCGGAGTCAAGACAAACATGGGCGACCCACACCGCAACTTTCTCGATTTTGCACAGGTCCCTGTGATAAGGCGCCTGACTCGCATGCCGGTGTGCATCGATCCTTCGCGCGCAGTGGGTTCGCGAACCAAGGGGCCGGAGGGCATCCTCGACCTGATGCATGCGACGGCCCAGGGCGTTATGCCGGCGCCAATATGGTTTGGGTGGACTTTCATCCCGCGCCCGACCGCGCGCTGGTCGATGATCCTCAGGCACTGCCACTCGATGAGTTGCCGCAGTTCCTCGAAGATGTGCGGATCGCTCGCGAGGCTTATGAGAAACGGGTGGTCCTGGCAACGCGTTATGCGGGTGAACCTCAAACAGTAGTTGCATGAGCTGAGTCTGGCTCGCGTGCGCTCGTCTCAGCGGATCTGAAATTGGCCGCTCAGGCGAATATCTTCGGAGCCTGAGCCGATCATCACTTTGAACGTTCCCGGTTCGACTACGAAGTGCATTTCGCGATTCCAGAGAGCGAGGTCGTCATGCTTCAACACGAAAGTTACCGTCTTTGTTTCCCCCGGTTTCAAGTGAATGCGCTCAAAGCCGCGCAGGTTCTTCTCGTAAGTCGTCACGCTGGTGACTAGTTGATGTATGTAAAGCTGAACGACTTCGTCGCCTGCGCGCGAGCCGCTGTTGGTTACGGCGCAGGAGATTGTGATGCTCGAGTTCAAGCCCTCCCTCACGGTCGGGCTACTGCCCCGACGGTTGAGGCTCGTGCTATTGACCATCGAAGTAACCTGCGGATTGATCTTCAGATTGTCGTACTTGAACGTCGTGTAACTCAATCCGTGGCCAAAGAAGTAAAGCGCGCCATTGACGCGTGTTCTTTCGCCTTCCCATTGCGCGTTCGGCTTGGTGGGAAAGTTGTAGGGAATTTGACCGACTGTCTTAGGAACCGTCACTGTTAGTTTGCCGCCGGGATTGTAATCACCGAACAAGACATCAGCGATCGCAGTTCCGCCCTGCGCGCCGGGAAACCAGGCTTCGATGATGCCTGGCACATACTTGTTCACCCAGTTGATGCTCATTGGTCGGCCGTTCAGTAAGACGACAATGACCGGTTTGCGAGTCGCGTAAACTGCCTGGACCAGATCCAACTGGCGACCGGGCAGATCCAAGCTCGTGCGCGACGCGGTCTCGCCTACTGTATTTGTCCCGTCACCCAACACGACGACTGCGACATCCGACTTCTTCGCCGCCTCGACTGCTTTGGCGATCTCTTCGTTTTCTTTCTGAGTCAGCGGCTCAGGCAATACTTCCGTTTCCGGCCAGTGCTCGTCGGTGACATCACAGCCTTTCGCGTAGTTCACCTTAACTTTTTCGCCCAATTTGTTCTTGATTCCTTCCAGCACGGTTATGCCTTTGACCGCGTTCGGGCCGTAGCGATAACGCGTCAGGCTGTCATCGTCGGCGTTTGGGCCGATGACTGCGATGGAATGAAGGTCCTTGCTGATCGGCAGCGCGTTGCGATCGTTTTTGAGCAGCACTATGCTCTCGCGTGCCGCGCGCAGAGCGACCTGCTGATGATCCGCGGAGTTTACGATTCTTTCAGCGTAAGCCGGGTCGGCAACATAAGGATGATCGAACAGGCCGAGGAGAAATTTGACCCGCAGGACGTCCCGCACACGCGCGTCGAGCGTCTTCATCGAGACTTTTCCTTCTTTCAACAGCTCGCGCAGCGGCAGAATGAAATCAGTTGGGGGCGTGAAATTCGTCTTCACATTCAGCCCGGCTTCGATCGATTGTCGTACTGCGTCTTTCATGTCGGTCGCGACGCCGTGCTTGTTGTAGAGAAACTCAACGGCGGCGCTGTCGGAGACTACGTATCCGCGAAAACCAAATTCGTTTCTTAAACGCTCGGTCAACCAATAGTAGCTGCCGGTCACGGGCGTGCCGTCGTAGTCGTTGTAGGAACTCATCACCCCCAACAATCCGGCTTCCGTGATCGCCGCCCTGAAAGGTGGCACGTGGATTTCTTCAACCTCGTGCCGTGTGGCCTGTGGATCGGTGCGCGCCTGTCCCTCGCGCGCCCCTTTGACGATGCTGTAAATAACATAGTGCTTGGCGGTCGAGGCCACGCGAT
>DASXTE010000279.1:0-18577 GCA_036505595.1 Pyrinomonadaceae bacterium | reverse complement strand
CACCCGAATCAAGTTGCTCGCTGCCGTTCCGGCCCTGGTAATTCTTTGCCTCGGCGTTATGAAGACGACTGGGCAAGAGGAATCACGCACAAGCAACGTTGCTGCTGATCAGGAGTGGGAATATCTCGCGGTGGCGGGCCCGAGCACCACAAACCTTACGCCGACGGGTAATCCAAGAATGCGGAAGGAACCAAACGTTCCCTTTGCGCGTGAAGCATTTGTGCTTGAGCAGCACCTCGACAAGCTGGGCGCGAACGGTTGGGAATTGGTAGCAGTAGCAGGACCACCGACCGATCCCGCTTACTATTTCAAGCGTCGAAAATAAGGTCTCGGAAAGGAATAGTACGCGCTCGGGTTTTGCTCGTCCGGCTAGATGAGTTTCCATTGCGCATTCTTCCTTGTGAAATGCCTTTCAAAGGAATCAGTGCTTTTGTGGAATTGAATAGTCAATTGGGCGCGTGTGAGAAACGAAATGAAGGCGCGGTGAGGGTCAAGGTTAACCTCCCAATCAATAGCGCAGTGCATAAACGGTGCCTTCCTGCACGCCGGCGAATAGAGTATCGCCCGAATCGCTCACACTTCTGATGCACCCGTTGAGATTTAGCTTCCATTCCGGTGCGCCATCTGCGGAACGAAACGCAGCTAACTCGCCACGACAGTTGCCGGCAATAATCAATCCTCTCGAAACATAAGGACGTTCAGAAGCCCACTCGGGGAATGATTTCTGCGTTGCCCTGATGCTTCGAAGATCCGGACTAAGCGAAACTATATAGCCGGCGCGCTCGGAACGATTTTCCAGGAAGAAGAAAATCGAGTCCCCGGCAAGCATCGGTCTGCCGACCGGCTTCGCGTCAACCGCTAGTTCAGCGTTCGTGGCGCCCGATTCAGATTCGAGCCGATAGAGGTGATTGTCATTTGTTCCGACAAATAAGAAATGGTCTTTCAAGACCAACGAGGTCGACGGTTCAGCCGATAGCTTTCGTTTCCATACCACTCGTCCAGACACCGCATCGAAAGAGTAGATCAATCCATCAAGCCCGGCGACGTACACATGTGTAGCGTCAGCTACCGGCGATTTAGGCAAGGCGCAGTCCGGATTCGATCCGCCAATCGCGAAAATCCAGGCTACACTGCCGTTAGTTAGATTAAGCGCTGTCCAATTCCCTTGAATACTTCCGAAATAAACTTTTCCGCCGACTTGAATGATGTCCGTCGATGCGCTGGTAGTTCGATACTTCCAACGAACCGCTCCAGTGTTTTTGTCAAACGCGTATACATGACCTATCCCGCCGGGCGCGCAACTCTTATCGGTGCCGATGAGAATCAGCTCTCGCGTGAGCAAGGCATTACCGTGAAAGCTCTGCTGATTTCCATCTTTCCGAATGTCATACTCCCATCGCACCTCGCCAGTAGTCTTATCCAATGCGTAGAACTTGCCGGCGCACGACCCAATGTAAACCAAGTCACCCGCGACCGCGGGTACGGAAAAGACTCAACCACCAGTGTCGAACTTCCAAAGCTGCCGCGGTGGGTCACCTGAGAAAGATTCGGCGTGATGTTTCGTCTGAACACAGTTTAGGAATACGAGCGCGAGCAAAACAAACGCGGGGCTAAGAAATTGGTGCTGTTTCATTTCTTTGTGTTCATCATGGCTTCGCGTGCCTTTGCTTTTGCCAGTGAGGGAACGTCAAGCGCTCTGCGCAATTCATCGGTGACACCCGTGTCAAGCTTGTAAAGGCGATATTCGCAGTTTGGTAATACATCACAGCGATACTGAGTGGCGAATCGTTGCGGACGATCGATGTTCATCAAGAAGCGGTCTTCACTGGCAGCCGCTAACCACTTGCCTCTTGCCTCTCCTTTGCTGATAGCCGCGACGCACAGCTCGTGCGCCAGCAAGAAATCTTCCGCGACATCGCCATGTTGCAGGATCATCGCGGCGTGATAATAATCCGCGCCGGTTTGCAACTGATTCTCCGCATAAAGCTCTTTCACGCGCTTGAGTCGTGCGGCATCACGCGGGCCAACTAATTTCCAGTCGATCAACTTGGCATCATCGGGTGTCCGGTCCGCTTGGTCTTCAGCCATCAAGCGCGCTAATTCCCGATTGTCCTTTGCGTCAGATTTTTTAGTCGACTGCGCGGCCACCGGAATCGACACAAAAAATGGACGCACAAGCACGCTAAGAAGCAGCATCAGATTGAGAACGAGCAGAATCTTGATCGTCCGATCCTTCATTTCTGTTTAATCCCCCCTTGGCCAAACTCGCGCCATTCACGCAGCGTATCCGTGGGCTGAACTTTACTCGTCGCCTGCATCTTCATCGCTCAGGGGTCCTCCTGGGCGGCCATGTTAATATCGTTCGAAGTATTAGAGAAATGAATTGTTTCAATCATTATGATAGTCAAGGACAATGACATGGATTGTCGGGACCTACAGGTCTTTTTGAGTGTGAGCAAACACCTGAATTACACCCGCGCCGGCGAAGAACTGAATCTGAGTCAGCCGAGCGTCTCGGTTCGCATCCGGCAGGTTAGCGCCTCAGTTTCCGACGGACCGTTACGGAGTCAATACCGGCAGCGCGTTTGCCTATCAGGAAACCGCGCGAAACGTCAAAGTAGAAGGCTGGCAAACAACCTCCCTGTTTCCGTATCGCTCGGTGTAGACTCCTTGCAACACAAAACAGAAATACGAGTTTTCGTGAGCGTGCCGCGTCAATCTGGAGTGCGCATCAAACGCCGTTTCGGTCAGGATAAAACCCGCAACTCCAAAGCTCTTTGTGACGTGACCATGCAACCAACCGGGCCGCAGTCTTTCGATCACCATTTCAACTCCATGTTGTTCGGTTCATAACGTGCAGCAGAATCTGGCTATTCTACAACTAAAGGCCTCCCCTGGTCAGGTACACAATAGAAGCCAGGAACTGAGTCTGATTCGGGCGAAAGGTAAGTCCTGTGACGAACTCGACTGGGGAAAGATCGATCTCTCACCGCGACTTCCGCCGGCGCTTTGACACCCTTGCCGTTGCGAACACTGGGTGGCAAAAGACAAAAGGCCGCTGGAGCTACTTCCAGCGACCTTCGTCCAATCTGGCTCCGCAGGTAGGACTCGAACCTACAACCCTTCGGTTAACAGCCGAATGCTCTGCCATTGAGCTACTGCGGAATACTGTTGCGCACGGCCCGAAACCGCGAGCCGTGCGCGAATGAGTTTTATAACAAAACACCATCACGCTGGCAAGGCCATACGCGTCACAACGTCGGATGTTGCCGCACAAATTCGATTAGAGCATCAACGTAAGTGGAAAACGGCGGACACTGAATGTCGTGTGGCGTAAGCAGTTCTTGCGAGTGCGTCGTATCGTACGTCTGTTCCAGAAAGAAGTACGGCACCGCTGAGTGCGGCAGGCCGGTAATCTTGGGGGCGCCCGGCGCCATCAGTAGGGGATAGACGATGTTACGCGGAACGGTCATGAGTGACTTGCGGCCGCCGATGGCTTTCGAAATCTCATCAAACAGTTGCTCTGTCGTCAGCGGCATCGGGTCGGCGATTTGCACAGTCGCTCCCACGGCGCGTTCATCTTTCGCCAGCGCGAGCATCGCTTCAATCACAAAATCGATCGGCACCAGATCCAAACTTACTTCGCTGTTGCCGATGTTCACCAGCGTCAGCCCACCGGGCCATTTGCGCAGGTAATGAATCAGGTAATAAATGCCGTCGTACTTCGCGGTTTCGCCCGTACGCGAATCGCCCACCACGACTGCGGGACGATGAATCGTGACCGGCAACTCCGATTTCAGCGCATCGACCGACAGCTCCGCCATGTATTTCGATTCTTCATAGTGATTGCGGAAGCCGGCAGAGTGTTCGAGCTCGTCCTCTCGAATCAAACCCGTGCGTCTTCCCGCGACGTAGCAGGTCGAAATATAGTGATATCGTTTCAGGGTTGGAATCGACTTTGCCAAGTCGTTTACGTTCTTCGTTCCCTGAACATTCACGCGCTGGGCAAGCTCGCGCTCGACCGCGAGGTCGTAGATCGCCGCGAGATGAAAGAGCGTGTGGGTCTCGGCGCGGGCGCGATCCACATCTCCTTGTGACAAACCCAAATTCGTTTGCGTGATGTCGCCTGCGAGAATTGAAAAGTTTGCGGTGTCAGCTCCAGTCGCTTTCGCAATCTCCGTAATGTCTTCTCGGGCGCGCGCGAGCAGCTCCGGTTGCACGAGCAGAATGAACCGCGCGCCTTCGGTCGCCAAACGTTTCACCAATCGCCCGGCGATGAATCCCGGAAACCCGGTGAGAAATATGGTTTCGTTAAAAGCCATGTGGATTTTCTAAACTGCCAGTCGCCAGTATAATCCAACGGTTTTTGAAAGACGGAGGACACATTATGAGACAGCTCGTCGGCTTTATCATCATCTTCGCGTTTATGTTGGTTATCGCCCGGCCACCGGCTGGTTCAGGTCAAGCCGGCGTCGATCGCGATTTGCTCAACGAGATCAATAAGATCAAAGCCATCGACAATCACGCGCATCCTTTGAAGTACGTGGCGCGAGGCGAGAAGCCTGACGATGAATTCGACGCGCTGCCGCTGGATGTGATCACGCCATTTCCTTTGCCCGTTCGTTTGAATCCGACAAATGCCGAGTTCATCCGCGCCTGGCATGATCTTTACGGCTACTCGCATCACGACATGAGCGAAGCGCACATGCGCGAATTAATGAACGCCAAGGAAAACGCTTTGAAAGAACGCGGCGAAGGCCTGCCGGCATGGATTCTGGGTCAACTTAATATCGAAACGATGTTTGCGAATCGCGTCGCCATGGGCCGCGGATTGACTGCGCCGCGATTTCGCTGGGTCACTTTCGACGATGCGCTGCTTTTTCCGCTGAATAACGAAGCTGCGAAGCGTTCGAATCCGGATTACAAGGGCTTCTATCCGGCGGAAGAAAAACTTTTGAAGCGATACATGGCCGATCTAAACGTCAAAGCATTGCCGCCCACTTACGACGCTTACCTGAAAAACGTTGTGACGCCGACGCTCGAGCGCCAGAAACAAAACGGCGCAATCGCGATTAAGTTTGAGGCAGCTTACCTGCGCAAACTCGATTTCGACAATCCTGATCAGACGAAAGCGCGGATGACGTATGCGCGATACGTTCGGGGCGGCGAGCCGCCAGCCGCCGATTACAAAGCGCTTGAGGATTCTCTCTTCTATTACATTGCGCGAGAGGCCGGACGACTCAGCCTCGCGGTCCACATTCACTGCATCGAAGGCGCAGGCGGTTTCTATAGACAGAGCGGCAGCGATCCTCTTTTGCTTGAATCGGTTTTCAACGATCCGGATTTGCGCAAGACAAACTTCGTTGTGATTCACGGCGGCTATCCGTTTACCAAAGAAATGGGCTCGTTAATGAGCAAGCCGAACGTCTATGCAGACTTTTCGGCGCAGACTTTTTTCACTTATCCGCGCGAGTTGAGCGAGATTCTGCGCAATTGGCTGGAGTTCTATCCCGACAAAATCCTGTTTGGCACCGATGCATTTTCTTTTGGCCCGGCAGTCGATTGGGGCGAAGTCGCCTGGCTGTCGAACACGACCGCGCGCGAGGCGTTGGCGCTCGCGTTAACCGGAATGATTAATGACGGCGAAATCGATCGCGCTCGTGCAATCGAACTAGCGCGCATGGTGCTGCATGATAATGCTGCGAAGCTTTATGGAATAAAGTGAGACGAGATTAATAAATCTCAACTTCCACCGGCGCCGCGTCATGCGCATTGTAGCCTTCCGGCCAGTTGGAAATGTTTACGCCGTACAGCCAATCTGAGTCGGCCTTCACTTCAAATCGAATCGTGAACGGAAGTCCGCGGGCGGCGCGCAGGCGCGGCCACCACGAATCGATTTTCCACTCCTGAATCAGAGGCGCTTTGGGATCCTCCCATGGAATCAGACGCGAGCCACAATCGGTCCCATTCACAAACAAAGTCACCCGCGTCTTGATCCAATCCGGCTTCGCATCCGTTGGGAGCACCGGTTGAATGTGCGCGCGCACCACGATTTCGCCGACGCGCCGTCGCGTGTCGCGGCCCGGGACGATGAATTCGAAGTAGCCAACCCCGCTACCCCAAATGTAACCCGACCCGCCACCGAGCTTTTCGAATCGGCCACGAACAACCGTCGCCGGCGCAAACCGATAAAGAATGCGACCATCTTGCCCATAAATGACCTGTGGCTGAATTCCCTCCTCAGTTTCGCTACGCCCGAACGCGAACTGTCGCGGCACGAGGTGCCTTCCCGAATCGAGCAGTGCCGGCGGTGGCGTCGCATTCACCAGCGAACTGAAGACATTCGACGCGCCGCGGATTTCCGCGATCACGCCCGCAGCGCGAGGCGGTGAATATGTGATGCCATAACCACGATTCGGATCGGGTGTGAGAATCCAAAACATCGCGCCACCGGCGCCGTCGCGCGCGGTGTGATCAAAGTACGCGCGAAACCAATCGATCTGAGATGCGCCTTTGAATCCGTCGTACGCCATCCCGAATTCGCCGAACACCAGCGGCTTGTTAACGATGGCGGCGGCCGCTACGCGGTTCGCAATAAACTCGCCGAGTGCCTGCGGCGAATCGACAAAGCTGTCGTGATCGGCGCGCGGGTAGATGTGAACGTCGCAGTAATCGATGTTCGGCAATGCGTGATCCTTCAGCCATTCGCGCCTTTCCGCCGCCGTGCGATAACCCCAGACGCCGGACGCAATCATGTGATTCGGGTCGAGCATCCTCAGGTACGCGCTCATCTCCGCGATCCAGGCTCGTCGCTCTTCCCAGCGACCGGTCAAGCATTGCGCTTCGTTCATCAGCTCATAGCCAAAGATGGCCCTGTCGTCACGATACATAATTCCAGTGATGCTGTTGCGACGCGTCGCGATCTTTTGCAGATGTTCGACGTAAAGTCGCTTCGCAGTTTCGTTGGTGTAAAACTGCATCGCCTTCTCTTTGTTGATCCCGAACGGCTGCTTGTCATCGTCCGCGCCCTCGACACCGGCCCAGCGCAGGTACTGTGTCACGCCGCCCGTGTCACGCCACCAGTTTCCCAAGCATAGTTGCACGCGGAGACCGTTGCGCGCGGCTTCGGCAATTGTCTTGTCGAGGAAGACGAACTCAGCTTCGTTCCATTCGTTCGGCTTGTTCCGGAAAGAATGCGTGCGCGGCCAGTCGTTGAAATCGGCGATCGGTTTGACGTCGTTGGGCCCTCCTTCGCCCGAAGCCCAAACACGCACGACCTTGATTCCCATCTGCGCGGCATGGCTCAACGTCTCTGGCATGAGGGCGCGATCTTCATCGCGATACATTACGGCCACATTGGCACCAACGAAACGAAACGGCCTGCCGTCGATACTGAACCTGAGTCCATTGGCCCGCACGAACCCCGCGCGCCCGGAATCCGAGTAACGTCGCCAACTGGAAATCGCAAACAAAACCGCCGCGACTGCAATCAGCGCAGACGCGGCGAGTAAAAGTTGTTTCCTGTTCATGGTTCGCGAGCGAGTTTCAGGTCGAGTCTAAAGTTTCAAGTTAGCAGCAATGCTGTGCGGTTGTTTGCCACTCTGCGCCTTAGCGTGAGTCTTTGTCGTCACGAACCTGAAACTTGAAACTTGAAACTTGAGACTCCCGGTTCGAACACGCGCGGCAAGTCATCAACGTTCGACGTTATCCGACACTTAGGCAAACTCTGCAAGAACGTCTGCCCGTACATTTTGGTTCGCAGCCGCGGATCGAGCACCGCGAGTACTCCGCGATCTGACGTGCTGCGAATCAGACGTCCGAGGCCCTGCTTCAAACTGATGATCGCCTGCGGCACGCTGTATTCGTAAAAACTCGAGCCGCCCTGCTCTTCAATGTGACGCTGGCGCGCGGCGACAATCGGATCGGTCGGCACCGCAAACGGCAGCTTGTCGATGATGACGCACGAGAGTTGCTCGCCCCGCACGTCAACTCCCTGCCAGAAACTCGCAGTCGCAAACAGCACTGCGTTCGGCGTTTCCCGAAACTTCTTGAGCAGGGCTCCTTTTGACGCGCTGCCCTGGACGAAGCATGGATAGTCGATTTGCGAGGCTACGCCTTCGTAAAGCTTATTCATGCCGGCGTTGCTCGTCGACAGAACAAACGCGCGGCCTTGTGTCGCATTCACGATCTTGATGACTTCCTCCGCAGCCGCACGTTCCCATTGCGGCGAGCGCGGATCAGGCATCGACGGCGGTAAATACAGCACAGCCTGATTTTCGAAATCGAAAATTGATTCCGCGATCATCTCTTCGCCTTCGTCCAATCCCAACCGCTCGCGAATGAATCGGAAATTCCCGGCGCTGGAAAGCGTGGCGGAAGTGAGAATCACTGTCGGTACTTTCGCGAACAGCCGGTCTTGCAGCAAACCTGAGACATCGATTGGCGACGCGCGCAGAAAGATGCCGCGGCCGCGGCGCTCAAGCCAGTAAACAAATTTCTGATCGTCGGCTTTGACGATGAAGCTCAGCGAAAAGCGCAACTCGCGCACGCGCCGTAGAATGTTATCGGCGTCAGGTGGCGGATCCTTCAAAATGTCGAGCGTCGTTTCCAGGCGATGCAGCGCGTTGTCGAGCGCGTGGAACGCAGGCATCCTTGCCTGCGGTTCGCCGACATCCATGTCGGCGGTTTGTACGCCCTCCCTCACGGTCGGACTACTGCCCCGCGGCGTCAGCGCGAATCGTCCTTCCAGTCCGCGACCCTCGCGAAACGATACCCAGAACGCGTCCGCGAATCGCTGCACCCGTGCGTTAATACGCGCCAACTCGCGTTCGACATCACTCTGCTCCAGACGTAATCCTCCTACGTCGTAAAGCAAATCGTCAATTTGATAATTCGAAACTTGCACACCGAAATATTCCGACGCGACGTCTTCGATCTGGTGTGCTTCGTCCAGAATTACGGCTGCGTAGTCCGGCAGCACCGCGCCATAAGCCCCGTTGCGCAACGCCAAATCAGCGAAGAACAGATGATGATTGACGACGACGATGTCCGCATCGAGCGCACGCTGTCGCATGCGCGTGACGAAGCACGGCTCGAAGTCGGGACACTTCTGCCCCAGGCAAGTATCCGAACGCGCATCGATGTGCCGCCAAAACGGAAGATTCTCAGGAAGATTCGAAAGCTCGGCACGATCGCCAGTCTCGGTTTTCGTGACCCAACGAAACACTTCATCGAATTGATCGATCTGATCCAGTCCCTCCAGTACCGGCATGGTTTCGGCGCGCTTGATGCGATGCAGGCACGCGTAATTGTTTCGACCCTTCATGACCGCGGCGCGGAATTTCGCCGGCAACGTCTCCTGGAGAAACGGTATGTCTTTGTCCATTAATTGCTCTTGCAGATTTTTCGTGCCGGTCGAGATGACCACGCGCGCACCGGCGCCGCACGCGGCGGCGATCGCCGGCACAAGATAAGCGAGAGTTTTTCCAGTTCCGGTTCCGGCTTCGACGATCAGGTGATGCTTCTGCTCGAATGCGCGCAGCACCGCCTCGGCCATATCAATCTGGCCAGGCCGATGTTCGTACTCGGGATGTGCTTGGGCGATCAGTCCGCCGGGCCCAAAGACTTCATGCATTTCAGTTTTTTGGCCGCGTCAGCGGCGCTTGAACTTAGGCCGGCCTTTCAAGGCCGGCACAAGCCACGATACATGATCCCGCGTCGCGTAGCGACGCGTGAATCATGTCCACAAGTAACGCTCATCGTAATCGACGCCGTGTTTCTTCAACAACTCCAAATACTCTTCTTGAAAGGTTTTCTTGCGATGGTGCTCGCGTTGATTCCTGATCTATTCAATCACGTCAGGAATGGGAGTTCTCCTGTTTTCAATCGTCGCTACGCAACGGCACAAACGAAATGCTCGTTTTCCCGGCGACAAAGCGTCAGTTCGCAGCCCCTATTTCCATTCACCCTGCAGCGTAAAGGCCGCCCAATAAAACGGCGCCTGCCATTGCTTCTCTTTCATTAACGAGATTTGCGCGGCGCGCAATGCTGCCGACGGTGGCAACTTCTCGACCAGCATGCCGCGATAAAAGCGGGCCATCAACTCCGCCGTTGCCTGATCGTTGACGCTCCAAAGACTGACGACCACGCGCGGCGCGCCGGCATACATGAAACCGCGAGTCAGACCGACCAAACCCTCGCCTCTGACTTCTTTGCCCAAGCCGGTCTGGCAAGCGCTCAGCACCACAAGGTCGGCAGGCAGCTTCAGATTGAAGACTTCGTGCGCGCGCAGAAAGCCGTCCTGCGGATTTCCGTTTTCATCCACCAGCGATAACACAATGCCCGACAGTTCAGGATGCACGGAGTCGAGAAATCCATGCGTGGCAAAATGCACGAAGCGATAGTGAGAAAGCTCTTCGCTCGTAGCCGTCTGCCGGCTCGCATTGAAGTCGAGCGCCTGCTTGCTCGCGGATGCCGGCACCAGCGCGAGTATCCGTTTGGCTTCGTCACGCGTTGCCGGCAAACGTGGAATGCGCAATCCTGCGCCGCCGATTTGCGCGTCGCTGGCTGCGCGATCGAAACCTACGCCGCGGAATCTCTGCTTCGCTGCGTTGCTTCCGGACTGCGTAGCTTTGACCGATGTCTTGACCCGTTCATCATCGCTCTCGAAGACAGGATCGGCCAGCAATGCAATAGACTTATCAACCGGCTTCCGATTCGTCATTTCAGTTCTCAGCACGGCGATCGTCGAGGCCGAGGGCAGCGTCACAATTTCGTGGTCGGCAAGCAATGGACGATAGCCAGTCTCTGTCGATTCAGCAGCGACAACTGGCAACGCTCCGAACGGAATGTATTGCAACGCACCGTCAGCCACGATTAACAAACGCTTGCCCTTAATCTGCAACGCCGCGGGTCCAAGCAACATTTGAGTTAGTCGGGTCGCCACTTCGGGCACCGAGCGCTTGGTTGGATCGATGGACGGGTTCGGTTTCGCCGCAGTCTCTCTCTCCAGTTGTCGATTGCCTCCGCGCAATGCGTCCACAGAACCGCCTGACCACTTGTCGGCGCTCTTGAGCAGTTCATACAGCTCGCGTGCTGCTGTCTCAATCTCTTCGCGTGCGGGCAGTTCGTAACTCGTGACGGCGTTGGGCGTCACCATCCACAGATAACTTCGATCGACGCCGAGCGAATACTCAAGCAACACGGTGTCGGCATCGACGACTTGCGTCTGGATTTCAGAAACGGATAGCGGTCGTGGTTGGGTAAGCGCAGCATAGTTTGGACTCTTCTGCCGAATCTCTCCTTCGACCTGTTGAAGTTCCGCGGTTAGTTTCTGAATTTCCTGCTCAATGACCGCCGCCTGCTGTTCAGAAGAGGTGCGCGCAAGAAGTTTCATTTGCATCTGCGCGCGCGAGTTCAAGGCATTTACCAGCGAGCGCTCGCGATCAAGCAGTTGAGCGTCCACGCCGGCGCGAATGTCGGCCCTTGCTTCGGTCAGCATCTCCAGCAGAGCGCGCGCCCGGCGTTGCTCGCTGGCTTGGAGCGCCAGATTGCTATAGCCGCCGGCAGGTCTTTGCTGGTGCAGACGCATGAGGATCAAGATGTATAGATCGAAATAGTTCTGCACCGTGGAAAAGTACGAGGCGCGCAAACGTTCGGCGCCGATCTTGATCCGCAATGATTCAACGATGCCCACGGCCTCTTGTATCCGCGCCAGCGCCTCATCCAGATGATCGCCCTCCTGCTCAGCAAAGGCGATGTTGTACAAAGCCAGAGCCTCGCCGCCCGAGTTCTTGACGGCGCGATTGAGATTGAGCGCTTGTTCGTAGTACTCAACTGCTTTGTCGTTTTGCCCCATCTCGGAATAGATGAGGCCTATGTTGTTCAGAAGCGTCGCTTCCGCGGGCCTCAGACCGAGCGAGCGGAAGATCTGTAGCGCCGTCTCGTACCGGTCGAGAGCGCCGCGCCGTTCGCCAAGCGTGCCATAAACTCGCCCGATGTTCGTGAGCACAACGGCTTCCTGCTCCCGGTCACCGACCGCGCGAGCAATCGGCAATGATTGATTGTAAAAATCGATAGCGTTCTGCAAGTCCTCCAAGTCTTCGTAGGCCGATGCGATGTTGTTGAGGGTGACGCTTTCTCCTGAATGTGCGCCTATCGAGCGTTGAATCGTCAGCGCTTGACGATAGTAATCGAGGGCCCGCGCGGGCTCGCCGAGTTCCGCATACAACAATCCGATATTGGAAAGTGTGATCGCTTCGCCTGCACGATTGGCGAGCTTGCGCCGCAGTTGGAGCGACTGATTGTAAGAATCCAGCGCCTGCTGCACCTCGCCAAGGTTCTTGTAGACCAGACCGATTTCGTTCAGCACGACACCTTCACGGTCATGATCTGCGAGTTCGCGGGCGATGTTCAGTGCCTGATTGAAAAGCTCCAGCGCGCGGTGGCGCTCTCCTGCCGAATGATAGAGGCGACCGAGTGCGGTGAGTGACACGGTCTCTCCGCGCCGGTCTGTGATTTGCCGTTGAATCACAAGCGCTTGATTGTAGTTGTCCAGAGCTTTGTCGATTTCGCCTGCTCGTTCGAAGATCGAACCGAGCGCGATTTCAGCGGATGCAAGATTGATCAGGGCAGCACTCTCGCCCAGGCTATTGCCTGCGGAGCGGAACAGTTGGGCCGCGTGCTTGAATTTCTCGATAGCTGCACTGATCGAATCCGCGGTACCTTGCGCGAGCAGTTGCCTGGCTGCTGCGAGAGTTTTGCTAGCTTCGTCTGTCTCTTGCCCAAACCCCTGCGGCACTTGTGCGCGATGAACGATCAGCAACGACCGGTAAGTGAAAGCAGGGACTGTAGAGGCGAAGCAGGTTAGGAGGAAAAAGACGCGCAGCAACAGATGCAGCACTACCACGTGAGGGCGCGAAATTGGGCGCTGATATTGGACCATGGCAATTCAGGAACTTTGTGAGTTAGCTGCCGTCAGAGTTTATCGATCTTCGCCCGAGTTGCGGCCGTGAATTGGAAATTGCCCAGGAAAAGTTTTTTGGCTGCTTCCGTCTCGTCAACTTTCCACGCGTTGTCTTCATAAACCAGGCGAATGGTCGAGCCGCCAAATTCGAGGATGACTTCATGATCGTTGAGAAAAATTAGCTTGCCATTGGATTGAGCGCGCGCCTGCTGCTCCATCTGGTCTTTGGACAGGTTGGCCCACCGAGTGGCGCCCTGCTTGAACGTCGCATCGATGAATTTGTCCGCGGTGTCCAGTTTGTTTTCAGTCAACATCTCGGCATACTCGGGCACCTCTCTAAAACCTTCGAAAATCAATCGGTAGAGTTCAAAAGTGCGCCGCGCCACCCGAGTTCGATAAAGTTTCACGTCACCGGTTAGGGTGGCCAGGGCACTTTCGTAAATCGCCGTGCGGATCAAAGGCTCCGCCGCTGTTCTCGAGTCTTGCGACGCATGTCGCGGCACCGCGTACAACACAGACGCAAACACGAAGGCGAAAAACAAAATAAGTGGGAAACGGTTTCTCATTGTCGTCGTCCTTTCTGGGTGCTGACGGATTGAGCAGTTGAAGTGTCGGGATAATTATTTCTTGATCAAATGATCGAGCTTGGTAGCCAATTCCGGATTCAGTTTTGAAACGAGCTTTTGCTGCTCCACGGCTTCGCCCCGCTTGCCGAGCTGCAAATATGCAACGCCCAGGTTGTAGTGCGCTTCAGCGTACGCTGGTTTGAGTTGAACGGCAGCCTTGAACTGTTCGGCCGCTGCTGAGATTTCATTCATTCCCACATGCGCGAGACCAAGGTTGTAATGCGGCTTCGATAATGTTGGATCGATCTTCAGCGCCTGCTCGTACGCCGCCGCGGCCTTGGCATATTGGGCCAAATCAAAGTGAGCATTACCCATGTTGTAATAGGCAAGAATTTTCGAGCCGTCTTTGGTCGCGAGGTCAATTGCTTTCTGAAATTCTGCGATTGCTTCTTCCAGTTTGCCGGTTTCCGTCAGCGTCAGGGCCAAAAGGTAGTGCGACTCGTATGAGCCAGGTGATTCCTTGACAGCTTCCTTGAGTTCCGGGACGGCGGCCGCGTGCCTGCCGGCGCGGTATTCCGTTTCACCTTTCGAGAGATGGCTGGCGCTGCCAGGATCGATGCCGCCACGCGTCTGAACGATCGGCGTTAGCCCAATCGAGGGTTCGCGCGGCGCGTAGGGCTCCAAGACGGACGGCTTTCGCACTGATTGCTGCTGCGAAGAAACCGCAACGAAGGCGGCGAGCAATATCAGAACCGTGCGGTAAATCTTAGTCATCCCACAGAATATTCCTGTTAAGCCGGCGCAAATCCCGGTGGCAGTTCGTCCGGTTCTCCGGCGCCACCGCCGGCACCACCGCCTTCTCTGGTGCGCAGGAGATCGGGATCGATGTTCTTCAGTTCGTACAGGGTCTTGTAAATTCCTTCTTGCTGCAGCAACTCGTTGTGCGTGCCCGTTTGCGCGGCTTTGCCCTTGTCGATCACGATGATGCGATCGGCCGCGAGATGCACAAAATTCATGTCGTGACTAATGATGATGCACGTGCGGCGATTCTCGCCTCTTGCGTATTTGCGAATGAACTCCGCCATCGCCACTCGGTTCGTGTCGTTCAGATTCTCAGTCGGTTCGTCGAGCAGCAGAACCTCCGGTTTGCGGATCATGCAGCGCGCAAACGCGATTAATCTCTTCTGACCTCCAGACGGCACCTGATCTCCCACGATGCAGTCGTAAGCGCCGTCAATCTCGTTAACGATCACATCGTGCGCGTTGGCCAATTTCGCTGCCTCTTCAACTTCCTGATCGGTCGCATCGACGCGGCCTAGCCTGATATTTTCCCGGACCGTGTCTTTTAAGAAAAATGGAAACTGCGAAAGCTTGGACACCTGTTCGCGAAGAGAACCGAGGGTTACCTCGGTTATGTCTTCGCCGCCAATCGTGATCTTGCCGGCATCCTGTTCCAGAAAGCGGAGCAGCAAATTCATGATCGTGGATTTGCCGCAACCGATCGCCCCGACAAATGCCACGACTTCTCCTTCTTTAATATCGAAACTGATGCCATCCAGAATTCGCTTGAACGGCGTGTAGCCAAACACCACCTTGTCGAACTTGATGTGACCGTGAATGTCACCCAGCTTTCTCGAATTGGGCCGCTCAATTACCGTCGGCTTGGTGTCTAGCAATTCGTAAGTAGCAACAATGCCCGGCTCCAGCGTTTTATAGGTGCTGTACGAGGTAATTACGCGTTGCACGGGCGCGAACATCGCCGGAATAAATCCGGTGAAAACGATCAGTTCGCCCAGGCCCAGACCGAAGCGCGGACCGTATTGAATACCGATCAGCAACACGAGGGCGGTACTCAGCGCGACATAGATCAAGGAGTTGCTGTTGGTCAGGTGCATCCACATGAACAACCGCGCGGTTTCGTTGGCCGTCGAGTTTGCAAGATCAGCGAAACGGCTGCTGCGCTTTTGCTGGGCATTGAAGATTTGAATGTCGGACATGCCGGTCAGAGACTCGTTGAGCTCGCTATTGAGTTCACGCGAAGTCGTCATCATTCCTTCAGAGGCTTTTTGCAACCTGCCCATGGTGTAACGGAACAGCACGAACGCCACTGGCCCGAGGGCAAAAGCGACCAGCGTCATTTGCCAGCTCATGCCTAACAGATAGAAGAGCGCGGTGATCAAGACGATGATGTCGAGGATCGGCGTCAACATTACCTGGGTGATCAGCTTCTGCACATTTGGAGACTCGTTGAGCACACGTTGCATCAACGCGCCGGTTTTGCCGCCCGTGAAGAAGTCCATCGACAGTGTCTGCACGTGATCGTAAACTCTCGATTGGATCTCAGAAACTATTTTTTGCTCGAGATTAGATGTCTTCCACATTTGAACGAAGCGCAACACTGCTGAGGCAATGGTGGCAACCGCCCAAATAATGAAAATTGTCGTGAACGTGAGCGGCGTGGCCAACCAGGCACGGATTCCTTCCGCTCCTGGCCCGGCTTTATAGAGCGAGCCGGTGGTGCTCCAGACGTTGCTCATGCCGGCACCGCGGGCTGCATTACCGAGGATCTCTACGAGCGGACCGAATGACGCGCTGACCAGAAAGGGTGTCAATGCGCCGATCAGAGTCAGAATTGTGGTGAACACAATTGCGCCCTTGTGCGCGCCTAGCAGTTTAAGCGCACGTCCGATGTAGGGACGCGCGCTCTTCTTGGGCGGCTTCGGCATCATCTCGGGAGGCACAGCTCCGCCCTTGGGGAGGGTTGCGCCCGGAGGCAAATCGCCCCCTTTGATCATCGCCCCACCCGGAGGGATTGGACCACCGGGAGGAATCGGACCACCGGGAGGAATCGAACCACCTGGAGGCAAGGCGCCGCCTGGCGGCATTGGCCCGCCGGGAGGAATTGCGCCCGGTGGTATCGGCCCACCTGGCATTTGATCGGGTGGTATTTCGTCTTCGGTTGGGTTCGCTTGCGCGGGCGCAGCCGCACCTGCGACCGGCATCATGCCGGATGGTATTTGGGGGTCTCGTTTTTCTGACATAGCTTCATGGCATTTGCGACTGAATGAATTGGAAGAGATCGTTTTCGCAAACGTCGCGTCGGGATGAGCTCGGCTACGAAAACGGCGAGATTATACAGATAGGTGGAATGACTTAGAAGCCATTCCACCCCTCAAAACCTAAAGAGCTGACTTCGCAGCACCGCTCACGGGCAGCTTTGCCAGCAGTGTTGGTAGCGGTAGTACCAGCGGTGCCCGAGGTGAATCCAGCAAATGCAGATGTTGCTGTAAGCCTGGACGTCTGCTTTGTCGAGTTCGACACCGCCAGCGATCTCTTCGCCCTCGGCCAGGCGATCTTTTCCTTCGTCGTAAGAAGTCTGCTTGGCTTCGAGAGCTTCGTATTTCGAAAGTTCAGCATCGGGGACATCGTAGACTTTCGCCGACTCCCCTTTTTTCGGCAGGGTAGTTACTAACGGCATGGCAGCTTTTCTCCTTGATTCATTTTCTGAGCGGCGAATAGGTGCCGCGCGATAACGCCGAAAGATGAAATTGTCTTGCGAGCTACCGGGCCATCCGCGCAAAAGACGATTAGAAGTTCGCGGCTCGACGAAGCCATGACCTCGGCGGGCGCGAACTCCCAATCGGTAATGGTTTCAAAGTTACGGTTACGGGCAATCCTGCCAGCAGTACTGGTACCGGTAATACAGGACGCCGCGCCACCAGAAGTAGCAGATGCAGATGTCGCTGTAGGCCTGCACATCTGCTTTGTCGAGGTCCACGCCCGCGCTGAGTTCTTTACCGCCGGCGATCTTGTCCTTCGCTTCGTCGTAGGTGGCCTTGGTGCCCTCTACGGCCTCATATTTCGCCAGATCGGCATCGGGAATGTCATAGACCTTCGCTTGTTGCCCTTTCTCGGGCATGGTGCTTACGAGAGCCATAAACTTTCGTGTTCTCCTTTCAAGATGCGGGGACTAGCCCCTTTTGTGTTGATTCAATGTCGCTTTCTCAACGCCAAGTCACGTTTGCCTTGGCAGCGAAAGAGAGAATCCCAAACGCTGACTTTGTTAGCAGATGCGCTTTCGGTTCTCGATCGCCTAAGACGGAGTGCCGGTCCAGTTTTGCGGAAGTGGAAAAACGATTTCCGCAAGGGCCGTCGGTACGGCCACCCACCGGTATGCAATTCCGGCCCAACCGCAGGAAATGCGCCCCCTGACAGCGACGTATGACGCGTTAAAAACAGGAGATTGCGGTTTGAGCGCGGGCATCCTACCAGCAACGGCGAAGATTTACAATCCGATTTTTGCGCGGGTTTTCAAGCAATCGCAGGGTGATGCGGGTGCTTGGTTCGTTAACGGAGAACCTCGTCTAGTGTTCGTGTGAAGTTTTCATCATCCGGCGAGAAGCCGAATGCTCGAACAGTCCCGGCGCGATCTATCAATGCCAACATTGGCAAAGCCGTCGCGCCGTAGGCCGACTGGAGACTTTCGTCTTCCGAAACGCCAACGGGAAATTCGATGTTGTGCCGGCCGGTGAATTCTCGAATCAGCGTTAGCTCTTGTTCCTGAGCCTCGGCGGTACCGCCGTAGGCCATGAAGTATCTCGTCAATGCCAACACGTTCAGGCCGTCGGCCGAATGGCGCGCGTGCAACTCTTTGATTTTTGGAAACAATTGTTCACACGGCCTACACCATGTGGCCCAGAATTCGAGCAGGATGACCTGCCCATTCAAATCGGCCAGCGTCAGCGGATTGGTATTCAGCCACTCTTTGATTGCGAGTTCGGGAGCCGGTTCTCCGATTAACTTCAGACGCGTGTGCAAATCGCGAAGCTGAACCAGGCCGCGAAACGCCATTCGTTTTTCGTCCTCGGCGCCTGCTGCTTTGATTCGTTGGAACGTTTCTTTCGCCGTTCCGAACTCGCTCGCCAATCGGTGAATGGCATCCTCGGCATTTCCCGCATTCACCGAGAATTCCGCGATTGCCATCGCGAGGCTGACGCGCTCCTTGAATTGCTCAAGATCAGAATCTGTCGAGACCTTGGCGAGCGCT
>DASXTE010000278.1:0-21930 GCA_036505595.1 Pyrinomonadaceae bacterium | reverse complement strand
TGGTTTTGGAAATGTTGTTCGCCAAAAAGCTCTGTTCTAGAATGCGTTTCGCGAACGGGCGCGGATGATCGCGCAAGCGGGCGGGAAATGTCCTAAACCGGCGCTCAATTGTTTCTCAACCACTTCTAAACGCGCGGATGAGCAAGCAAAACAAACGGGTTTTCGAGTTCGGGCCGTTCACCATCGACACGGTTAACCGCCAACTCCTGCGCGACGGCGAGGTCGTGCCGCTCAAAGCAAAGGCGGTAGATACGCTTTTGCTGCTGATTGAAAATCACGGCGACGTGGTTGAGAAAGACGATCTGATGCAGGCTTTGTGGCCGAACAGTTTCGTCGAAGAGGCCAACCTGACGCAGCACATCTACACGCTGCGAAAGGCTTTGGGCGAGACGGGATACATCGAGACCGTGCCGCGCCGCGGCTATCGGTTTGTCGCTCCGGTGAAAGAAGCGGGCAATGGCGCAACCGATGTGATTGTCATTCAGGAAAGAACACGAACCAGCGTCAGCTACGAAGAAGAAACCGATCAGGAACCTGTTGAAGCGCGAGCGATGACCGCGAACGTCATCGATGTGAGTCCCCGCGTTGCGCGCCAATTGCCGGCGGCGGCGCCGCGTTCGTCGCTTCGTTGGCTGTGGGTCGGACTTGCGATGGCGGCGATCGTCCTTGCGGCTGTCGCGGTGTTGTTTTGGCTGCGCAGTCGTTCGTTGCCCTTCGAATCGGCAAAGCTGACAAAGTTTACGACTACCGGCAAGGCAGTCAAAGCGGCAATCTCTCCTGAAGGAAAATACGTCGCATATGTTTTAAGCGACTCAGGTCAGCAGAGCATCTGGCTCAAGCAACTGGCCTCCGGGAAGGAATTGCAAATCGTGCCTCCAGAGCGGACGGATGTTTACGGCCTAACTTTCACTCATGACGGCAACTATATTTTCTACGTTAGTCAGAAACAGAATCTCCTGGGAATGCTCTATCAAGTGCCGAGCCTGGGCGGCGCGCCCGACAAATTGGTGGAGGATGTCGATTCGCCGGTTACGTTTTCACCTAACAATCAGCAGATGGCCTTCCTTAGGTTCAGTCCTGGCAAGGCCTCGATTGTCATTGCGAACATCAATGGGACTGGCGAACGAGTCCTGGTTACGACACGCCAGAGCGACGCCGTCAGAATCGGACCGAATGGTGTGCTGCCGCCCTCATGGTCGCCCGATGGCAAGATTATCGCCGCGCCGGTAAGCATCAATTCAACCCAGTGGAATCAAACCATCTATGGTTATCGAACGACCGATGGCGCGCAGGTACAAATTACGACCAATCACTGGCCCGCGCTCGGACGCATAGAGTGGTTGCCGGACGGTAGCGGACTGCTGGCGACGATCGTCGAGGCAGAGGCGAGCTCTGAGCAGCAAATCTGGTTCGTGCCTTATCCAAAAGGTGACGCGCGCCGAATCACTAACGACTTGACTGACTATCGGGATTTGAGCGTGACGGCTGATGCGCGGACCATCATCACGATTCAATCCGAGAAAAAGGCCAACATCTGGTTAGCGCCCGCGGGCGATCTCGATCACCCGAAGGAGCTTACGTCTACGAGTTACGACGGATTGAACGGTGTCGCGTGGACGCCCGATGGACGGCTGGTCTACACCTCCTGGATTGGCGGGGAGCAGAATATTTGGATTACCGATCCGAACGGCGGATCTCCTAAACAGTTGACCTCGCATGCCGGCTTCAACGAGCAGCCTGTCGTTTCGCCTGATGGCCGCTACATTGTCTTTCTTTCCAATCGCAACAACCAGGAGCACCTTTGGCGGATGGATATCGACGGCCGGAACCCAATTGAACTGACCCACGGCACTAGTGACAGGCAACCCACCTTTACGGCTGACGGCCAAACCGTCATCTATCGATCACTTAGTCCGGCGACTTTGTTTCGCATTAGCATCAATGGTGGCCAGGCAACAGCTTTTTCTGATAAGGCCACGTTCGATCCTAACGTCTCGCCTGATGGCAAAACGGTCGCCTGTGGCTATCGGTCGGCCCCCGCCGCCAAGAATCAGATCGCAATCATTGATGCGAATGGCGGCGAGCCGAAATCAATTAGCGATTTTCCAGCAGCGTATGGCCGCTTGCGTTGGATGCCGGACGGTAGTGGCATTGCCTATGCCGCCCGGCAGCAAGGAGTCGGGAATATTTGGGTGCAGCCGCTTGATGGCAGCGCGCCGAAACAACTGACGCACTGGAGTTCAAATCCGATCTTTTCTTTCGGCTGGTCGCGCGACGGCAAGTGGCTGGCGTACGCGAACGGCAGCTTGACGAGTGATGCCGTGCTGATTACCGACACGCATCGCTGATTCTCAGTTTACGCGAGTTGCGTTCGCGGATAGCATTTCCGCGATGAAGACCCCGATACTTCTGATTGCTTTTGCGGCCGTCACAATTCTTTTGGGCACAAATGGCGACTCCGCGTCAGCTCAAAAAACAAACCTGCAAGCAAATACTCTCTGTGCCAGAGATGAACGGGTCATCTTCGCTTGCTTGTTGAAGCAACCCGCCAAAATTGTTTCCGTTTGCGCTTCAAAGAATCTGACGAGCGAGACTGGTTACTTGCAATATCGGTTTGGGTTGCCGGAAAAGATCGAGCTTGAATTTCCCAAAGACCGAGCCGGCACGCAGCAGAAGTTTGAGTACTCGCATTACTTTCGCGCTCGCGTCGATCTCACCGAAATCAACTTCACAGTCAACGGCGTGAACTATTCAGTCTTTGACGATTACCAGGGTGAAGAAAAGCCGGCGTTCAGCGAACAAGGCATCGCGATCAACTGGCCCGACACCGGCAAGAAAGAAGTTCGATTAACCTGTCGCACGAAACCAAAGGCTGATTACACGGACTTGCAGGCGGTGCTTGCGAGCCCGCAGTAGTCAGGAAATATCCAGACGCAGAAAGTACGAGCGGCGGCAAACCGGATGCATGAGATTGCGCAGACGCGAGAGCTGCCGCTCGCACACAACCTCAAAGCCTGATAATTCAAACAGAGTGCGCCAGTCAGATTCGGTTCGGAAGGTGCATTCGCCCGTTCGTCGCCGCCATTTCAGGTTGTGCGTCCAACAGATGAATCGATCCCAAGGCGTGTCAGGAATGTCTTCGTAAATAACTGCCAACCCGCCGGGACGCAGTACGCGCTTCATTTCATTCAGTACGCCACAAACGTCCTGCGCGTGATGCAACACATAACAAAGCAGCACCGCATCGACTGAATCATCCGGAAGCGGAAATCGCGAGCCGTCGAATTTCCGATAATCGATCGGCGCTTGACTCTTGTCAGTCACATCGATCCCGATCACGCTTGAGCCAAGCATCGCCGACAGGTGATGCGCGATGAATCCGTTGCCGCAGCCAACGTCCAGCACGTCTGCGCCGCGCGGAACCACGCGCGCGATCTCCTGTGCCATGTCATACGCACGACCGACTTTGCGCCGCCGTCGCTCGCGCAGCCAACGACGCTTCAAGCCTTGAATGATCGCGTCAAGAACCTCTGGTCGCGGTCGCGTCCGCCCCGCGATTTCAATCTCAGGCGCACCAATCTGTTGAAAAAGTTCAGCCGACATCAGTGGGATATAATGGCAAGCTCAGTGCCTGACGCGAAGCGACAGTTTTTCCGCAAGAATCGTCGCCGACGCGTTTTGCTGGCGCGATATTTTCATGACCGGTGTCGCCGGAAATTTCCGCCAGCGAATTCGGTTCGCCCTTGTCCGCTGACGTATACTGATGTCATGCGAATGGTAATTACTGCTCTGCTGATTCTGATCGTAACGGGCATGACAATGGGTCAAAAAACTTCGCGCGCGAACAGAAACGATGCGTTGCCGTCTGGGTACTGGCCTCTGGAAAAGAGCCAACCAATCATCGACAAGACACAGACGATTCGGCTGGCGCCTGACCTGTCGCAATTGACTGCGGGCGAACGCGCCGCGCTCGGGAAGCTGCTCGAAGTCGGCAAAATATTTCAAAGCATCTTCGAAGACCAGCGTCACAAGCAGGCGCTCTCGTCCTATCGCGATCTAGTGCAACTCGACAAGCGAAATGGATCGAAGCCGGAGACGCAAAATCTGCTGACGCTTTACCGTCTGAATCAGGGACCAATCGCCACGACGCTCGACAACAAGCGCGAACCTTTCTTGCCGGTTGATCCGGTCGTGCCTGGCAAGAACATGTATCCGTGGGGCGTAACAAAAGAAGAAATAGAGAAGTCGTTTGCGTCTGGATCAGCCAACGGCGATGACATTCTGGATCTTCGTTCGGTCGTCCGCAGAGCTACGCCAGAAAATTTGCGCGACGACATCGCCACGCTGGTCAAGTACGCGGCGCTGGACACGCTTCATCCAGGTCTCAGAAATGAATTGAGCAAGATCAACGTGGAGGGTATGCGACGCGGGTCGCGGGCGCGAGTCGAACACACCGGCTTTTACGCGGTTCCGTATTCCCTGGCATACGCAGATCAATTGATGAAAGCTCACGCGCTCTTGAACGAAGCCGCCGATGCTTTGCAGAAGGAGGACGAAGAGTTCGCGAAGTTTCTGCGCAATCGCGCGCGCGATCTTTTGTCGGATGACTACGAATCGGGCGACGCATCGTGGGTCACCGGACATTTCAAGAACCTCAACGCGCAGATCGGATCGTACGAAACTTACGACGACGAATTATTCGGCGTGAAGACTTTCTTCGCGTTCAGTCTTTTGTTGACGCGCCAGCAGGAAACAGCCGCGCTGCGGCAGGCCTTGAAAGGCCTTCAGGCGATGGAAGATTCGTTGCCGTACGACCAACACAAGCGCGTGCGCGAAGACATTCCCGTCGGCGTCTACGATGTGATTGCGGATTTCGCGCAGGCGCGCGGCGGCAACACGGCCACGATTCTGCCGAACGAAAGTTATCTGACGCGCCGCTACGGGCGCACCATCCTTCTGCGCGCGAACATCATGCGCGAACCAAAGATTTTCGAAAGCACCGAGCGCACATTCACGGCGGCGGTCGGCGCAGAGCAGGCGAAAGCGCTGACGAATGAAGGAAATTTCTATCGCACGCTTTGGCACGAAATCGGCCATTATCTCGGCGTCGATCGCACCAAAGACAATCGCGAACTGGACGAAGCGTTGCAGGAAGACGCGGACACGTTGGAAGAAATGAAAGCCGATCTGGTTTCACTGTTCGTCGCCGAAGCGCTGCACAAGCAAGGCTATTACAGCGACGCGCAATTGCGCAGCGTCTACGCGGGCGGCATCCTGCGCGTCCTGCAAAATAACAAGCCGCGCCGCGATCAGCCCTACAACACAATGCAGTTAATGCAATGGAACTTCTTTCTGGAAAACGGGTTGCTGACTTTTGAAAACGGCATCCTGAAAATTCACTACGACAAATATCATTCAGTCGTCGGCAAGCTGCTTCAGAGAGTTTTGGAAGTGCAATACAACGGCGACAAAGCCGCCGCCGATCGCTTCATCGATCAGTACGCCATTTGGAAAGACGACCTGCACGCCATCGTCGCCAAAAACATCCGCGACGCGCAGCGTTATCGCTTCCGTTTGTTCAAGTACGCGGCGCTGGGCGAATGATTCAGTCCGACAAACTTCAGTTTGTCGTGAGTTCACGAGGTTGCAGCTCACCTCTGTAGGCGACAAACTGAAGTTTGTCGGACATCGGATCATGAAACGCGACGCGCGCACAATCATCCTCACGCTGGCGCGCTGCCTGAAGCTGCAATGTCCCGTTTGCGGGCGCGCTTCGATCGTTCAGCGGCCATTCAACTTGAAGCGTCGCTGCGACTCATGCGCTGCGGTCTTCAAACGTGAGGAGGGATTTTTTGTCGGCGCGATCATGGCGAACGTGGTCGCCACCGAAGTCTTTATCCTGATCACGTACCTGGCCTGCCTGCTATTAACGAACCTTCGCGATCAATGGATGCTGACGATTCTCTTTGCGATTGCCGTTACGTTTCCCTTGGCGTTTTACCATCACGCGTGGGCGCTTTGGCTGGGAATGGATCACCTGATCGAAGGACTTCCAGTTGGAAAGCCAAAGAGTTAGCTTTCGGTGAAAGGCTGTAGCGCGCGGCGAAGTTGGTCAGGGACTGGCAGCGGCTTGAGGTCCTCGCGATCGGTTGAAACCAAAACGAAATGGGCAGTAGCCATTAGCTTGTCTTCGATCTCGCCCGCCTCGTTCTTTCGGCGCACTTCAAAATTCAATCGCAGCGAAGTCCTGCCAATCTTGCCAACGTACACGCTCACTTCCAGCAAGTCGTCCATCTTCGCGGCGCGATGAAAGTCGCACTCAAGGTGCACGCGCGGCAACCAAATGTTCAGCTCTTCAAAAACTTTTCCGTAAGGCAAGCCCGCCGCGCGAAACAGCTCGGTCTCGGCGATTTCAAAGAAGCGAATGTACGAGCCGTAGAAAATTATTCCCGCGGCATCGACATCACCCCAGCGGACGCGCTCTTCGATGGTGAATCTCTTGGTCATTGTTTGACACGCTTTCCTCCAGAAAGTCGCGCAATGCTGAATTGAAAATTTCCGGTTGCTCCAGATTAGTCATGTGTGCCGCGTCTTCGATAATTTCAAGCCGCGAGTTGCGAATATTGCTATGCATGAATTCAGCGTCGCTGACTGGGCGAATCGGATCTTCGCGGCCAACGATGATCAGCGTCGGCTCGGTAATTTGTTTCAAATCGTCTGTGTAGTCGCGCCTCACCGCCATGCCACGTTGCGCGGCGGCCGCGCCTTTCGGATCGGATCGCGTGATCATTTCCCGAACCCGCTTAACAACATTCGGTTTGTCCGCGAGCGTTCGCGGCGCAAGCAATTTCGGCAGCGTGGCGATACTAATTGGCACCATCCCGGCGCGCAACATCGTCATCACCTGCTGTTCGCGACCAGCCTTTTCCTGTTCGTTGTCAGCAGGTGCGCGCGTTCCCGCCAAAATCAAACCGCGCACGCGTGATGGAAAGAGATTCGCGAATTCAAACGCAACGTAACCACCCATCGACAGACCGCACACAAATGCCCGTTCAATTTTCAAATGATCGAGCAGCGCTGCGGCATCGCGCGCCATTTCATCCATCGTGCTGATTTCACCTGGCGATTTCGTTTCGCCAAAACCGCGCAGATCAGGAGCAACCGCCCGCACGCCCGCCGCTGTCAGCGCACCGATCTGTTCGTTCCACATCGATTTGTCGAACGGATAGCCGTGCAGAAACAGCGCCGCAGGGCCTTCGCCAGCATCGACAAATGCCATCTCGATCCCGCGCACGTGAACGAACTTCGTTGACCGAGACTTGCTACTTACGTCAGCCATTATTTTGGAATCTTGCCTGTCTTAAGAATCGATGATGGACAAAGCTTTTCTACCGCACACTCTTCGCACAATGGCCGGCGCGCTTTGCAGATTCGGCGGCCATGAAAAATTAGCAGATGAGAAAAGATGATCCAATCTTTCTTCGGAACAAGTTCCATCAAATCCTGCTCGATCTTCACCGCATCCTTTTGCTTCGTTAGTCCGAGCCGGCGCGAAACTCGTGTCACGTGTGTATCAACCACAATGCCCGCGGGAATTCCGTAGGCGACGCCAAGCACCACGTTGGCCGTCTTGCGCGCGACGCCCGGCAGCTTCAGCAACTCATCCATCGTCTTCGGAACTTGGCCATGAAACTCATCGACGAGCATCGCGCACGCGCCCTGAATGGATTTCGTTTTGTTGCGAAAGAAACCGGTCGTGCGGATGTCTTCCTGCAATTCGACGGCCGGAACTTTCAGGTAGTCTTCCGGCTTACGATATTTGCGAAACAGATCGGCGGTGACTTTGTTCACGCGTTCGTCAGTGCACTGCGCGGACAGAATCGTCGCGACGAGAAGCTCGAAAGGATTCGAATGATTGAGCGCACACTTCGCGTCCGGATGGGCGCGCTTGAGGAGTTTGATGATTTGTTCTGTGCGAGCTTTACGTTGGGATTTGGTTTCTCGCATTGAACTATTTGGAGTGCGCCGGCAGAGCGAAGCAGCGACAGCGCTTTAGTTTGTCGACAAAATAATATTGATTAAAATCCAAAGCGGTGTCGCGCTTGCCACCGCACTCCAAATATCGTGCGCTACTACTTCAACCTTCCCGTCAGCATCAACGCCAACATCTTCCAATCACCCATGAACGACCAGAGCGGATAAGTGAACGTTGCCGGCCGGTTCTTTTCGATAAAGAAGTGTCCGACCCAGGCGAGTCCATACCCCGGCACGAGCGCCAGCGGAAACAACCACCACTTGCCAATCGCGACGAGCGCGATCAGCGTTGCGATCGCCGCGAACGAGCCGACGCTATGCAGCAAACGCGTGGCGGGCTTGCTGTGTTCGTCGAGATAGTACGGCCAGAACTCGGCAAACGATTGAAACTGACGATGGGTCATGAAACTCGCGGGCATTCTAACAGAATCGGCCTTGAGACGGTTTTCGCTCGACAGGTTTCGGCTCTCATTAACACCTCGCTTCAGCGAGGTGTTTGGCGCGACCGTGTTAGTCCCTTGGTAATCGTTTCAACGGTTTCTGCTGGAAGCCGTTAAAACGGCTGACTTATCGTTGCTATTCTCCGTAAACACCTCGCTGAAGCAAGGTGTGAATAAGAGATTGGAAGCTTCCGGACTTGACCGTTACTAGACGCGAAGGCAAGATCAGTCGCTATGTTTTTTCACCCGGTGTCTTGTCCCGGCATTTTTCGCTGCATCCTTGCACTCGTAATCACTGTGTCGGCGGTCATCTCGTTGCCGACTCCGACGAAAGCTCAAACTTACGAACGCGAGCTAAACGTTGGCGCAAAGCCTGCACTAACAATCAGGAACCGCAATGGGCGCGTCTCGGTAGTCACGGCTGACGATCAAAAGAACAAAGCACTGCTGCAAGCCACCTCGCCGGGCGCGCCGGTCGAGCCTGGCGATGTCAGCATTTCTGGCGGCGAGATTACCGTGCGCGAACGCCGCGCGCAGGATCGAATCGATTTGATCCTACGCGTGCCGGCGCGCACCCGCGTAAAAGTCGAAAGTGAAAGCGGGATGGTCGATGTGGTTGGCGATCTCGCGCTCGCGGACGTCAACACGAACACCGGCACGATTCACGCCGACGTGCCGCTGGATGTGGTGAAGTTCAAGTTCCTTTGGCAGGCAAGTCATCCGCGTTTTCTCAGCGACGTAGAACTGCCGCGCGTGAAAGAAGGTCGCGCCGGTTCGTTTTCGATTTCCGGCACGCTTGGGCCGAAGGCGAAGAAAAGCAAAGACAAGAAAAAGAAACAGTCGAACGAGAATGCTTCTGATACGACGGACGGCGCCACTGATCAATCTCAACTGACAGAGACGCCACCTCTCGACGCCGACCAAAACGAGAAAAAGAAACCAGAAACAGACAAGCTCGTGCAGTTGAATCTGACGACGCAGCGCGGTGTAATTCTGCTCAACGTTGATCCCAGCATGGCGCCGAGTGATTTGCGCGAACGGCCGCTGACCGAAGCTGCGAAAGGGATTGTGGGCAGCGGGGATGGGCCGCTGATTGACGCGATTCGGAAAGTGAGCCCGCGGCTGTTCGGCGATTATGCGAAGACTCTGCCGCCGCCACGGGATGAACCGACGCTGGTCACGCTGCGGCCGCCGGGTGAGATTGCCACGACCGTGACGCCACAGTTGATTCGCGTGAATGCCAGCGTCACTGACCGGAACGGTCGTGCGATCGCCGGCATGCGCATGAGCGACTTCTCGGTTTACGAAGACGGCGCCGAACGCAAAGTCGTCGATGTGACGCCGGCGACTGAGCCGTTCAATTTGATCTTGCTGCTGGACGTTTCCGGCAGCGTTGAAGAGCGAATTGATTTTATTCGCAAGGCCGCGCGCGATTTTCTCAACACTGCCAGCCCGCAGGATCGGATCGCCATCACGAGCTTTCGCGACGATATTCAAATCGTCTCGGACTTCACCACCGATCGGCGTTTGCTCTCAAAGAAGCTGGATGAGATTGATGCGGGCGGCGCGACCGCGCTCTACGATGCGCTCGCGTATTCGCTGGTGCACACGTTGAAGCCTCTGCGCGGCGAGCGCACCGCCATCGTGATATTGTCCGACGGTGATGACAACAAATCGTTCGTACCATTTCCCGCGATTTTGGAAGCGACGATCGAATCGGGCGCGTTGATTTATCCACTTTACGTGCCGTCGGGCTTGATTCCGGAATCGAGCGTGCCAAAGCCGATGGTCACAGTCGATCCAATGCGCACGAAATATCTGACAATTACCACGCGCGCGGCCGAAGAAGGTCAGAAGCTCGCGGATTTTTCAGGCGGCGCATTCTATTCGATCAAACGTCTGGAAGATTTGCAGAAGGCTTACGACGACGTGGTGGCCCAACTGCGCACAGCTTACACGATCACTTATTCGTCGGATGCCGGTGCGAAGCACCGCCGGTTGCGAGTGCGCACGAATCGCGAGGGCGCTGCGGTGCGCCTGAGCCCGGCGGTCTCAGCATCGCACTAGATTCGCTACGAGGCTGCAAGCGCAGTCTTTCTTTCACATAGCTTGTCGAACCAAATCACAGAGGAGAACAATCATGAAGAGATTCACCCTTGCTGTTGCTTTGCTTGCTATGTTCACCATCGGCGCGTCGGCCGTTCACGCCAGGACGATTGGTGGGCAGGAGAAAAAGTCGCTCTACACGCGGCTGGGCGGCTACGATGCCATCGCTTTGGTCGTTGATGATTTCATCACGCGCCTCGCCACCGACAAGCGCTTTGAAAGGTTCTTCGCGGGCTTTAGCGACGATTCGAAAATGCGCTTGCGCCAGCACATCCTCGATCAATTCTGCAAGGCCGCGGGCGGGCCCTGCGTTTATATGGGCCGCGACATGAAGACTACACACAAGGGGCTAGGGATTACGGAAGCTGATTGGGACGCGGCTGCCAAGCATCTGGTTGAGGCGCTCGATAAATACAAAGTGCCTGAGGCCGAGAAAAACGAGTTGCTCACGTTTGTTGTCACGCAGAAGAAAGATATTGTTGAGAAATAAGACTGTTTCCCTCTCCTTTTGCGAGAGGGATTAAGGGTGAGGGCTTAGTGCGCCTAACAAAACCGCGGCGCAAGTAGGCGAGAAAGCCGGCATCTCGCCTTCGACCGTCATGCCGAGCGCGGTGAAAAAAGCGATAGCGGCTTCAAGATCGTCGACGACCACGCTGACGTAGTCCAATCTATTAATCGCCATGTCCCTAGTATCATAGGCGAGGCCGTGCGCGAAGATTGGGAAGATTGGGGTCGGCCCTGCGATTCTGCGATTCCAGGCGGTAAATACTTGGCCTATCGCCCTTTGCTACTCTTGATATTCCAAAATATCTCCAGGCTGACATTCTAAAGCTCTACAGATCGCCTCCAGTGTCGATAGCCGAATTGCTTTCGCTTTGCCATTCTTCAACACGGAGATATTAGCCATCGTAATACCGACTTTATCGGCGAGCTCGGTAACGGACATTTTCCTTTTCGCCAACATGACGTCGATGTTAATGATGATTGCCATGTTTGCTTAGACAGTTAGATCGTTCTCAGATTTTATGTCCACGGCATTTTGTAAGATCCGCTCAAACACCGCGGCGGCTGTGGCGACGACGATTGAAGGAAAGGTAATGAGGATGCGCATGAAAACCCCTGCCGGCCGGTCATCTCGGTCGCCAAAGATCATGAAAATTACGCTTACCGCAACAAAACCGATAATGGCTAGTGCGCAATATTTTATGATCCGCAAAGCTCGCACTGAATGCTGGAGAAAGATCTCATCTCGTCTGGCATACCCTAAGATCTTGAATCCCTGGTAAAGACCGACAAAAAATGGGACGAAGGCCAGGTATATATACGCCAAAAATGGGTCCTTGAAATATATCTCAAAAAGCGTGGCGTTCACGTTCCTGCCCTCGACGTGAGGTTCCCAAAGCAAGAGGGCAAGAACGCCTATGCCGATAAGTACAATTACTACCTGAAGGAAGATCGTTGAGCCTCGTTTCATATGTTTCTTTTGGGTGGTCTACACTGCGATCCTATACTAGAGCTTTATCGTTTGTCAATATATTTTTATCGTTATTCGTTACGCCAACATCGGGGATCAGGCCTGCGATCTGAAGAAAGATGTCGAGAACATAGGCGTCAGGCCTACGATATTACGATTCGTTATTGCGGGAGCTTGCCGCCGAAAACAGGAACACCACCGGTTTCTCCGAAGGCGGTGGACGCTTCAGAAGAGTTCCTCGGCCAGCGCGACGATGATGGCCGCGGGGCCTCGCATGTAGCAGAGTCTGTACTTGTCCTCGTACTGGGCCACCTCGCCGACGAGTTCGGCGCCGTTGGCGCGCAGGCGAGCGACGGTGTCGTCGACGCTTTCGACCGTAAACATGACGCTCCGGAGGCCCAGCGCGTTCGGCGGTGCGATCGCCGGTTCGATCTCGACCAGTTTTGGATTGCGAAACTTCGTCAGCTCAAGCCGCCCGTGCCCATCCGGTGTCCGCATCATAACGATGTCGACCTGGACGCCTTCGAGCCCGTTGACGCGATCCACCCACGGCCCCTCGACCGGCATCTCGCCTTCGACCGTCATGCCGAGCGCGGTGAAAAAAGCGATAGCGGCTGCAAGGTCGTCGACGACGACGCTGACGTGGTCCAATCTCTTGATCGTCATGTCCCCTCACCCAACCTTCTCCCAGAGGGAGAGGGCTAAATCAGAATCTTCCACTTCCGCCAATCGAATACGCTCCCGTAAGAAACGGATTCGTGCGACGTTCTTCACCGATCGTCGTTATCGGTCCGTGGCCCGAATAAACCTGCACCTCGTCGCCGAGGGGCAGAATTTTGTTGAAGAGCGAGTCCATCAACTGCTCGGTCGAGCCGCCAGGCAAGTCGGTCCTTCCGATCGAACCAGCGAACAGGCAATCCCCCACGAACACTTTTCTTTCGTTCGGCTCAAACAGAACGACGTGGCCCGGCGTGTGCCCTGGGCAATGAATCACTTGAAAACTCAGCTCGCCGACTTTGTAAATCTGGCCGTCGCTCCAGTGCCCATCAGCTTTTGGCGGCTGTTCGTAGTCGAAACCGTAGGTTGCCCATTGCGACTTCGGGATGCCAATCCATTCCGGTTGCCGGGGCAGCGCTTCGTAGATGAATTCATCCGCAGGATGAATAATGATTTTGGCTTGCGGCTTTCGTTTCTTTAATCCGGCGACGCCGCCAATGTGATCCATGTGCGCGTGTGTGCAGGCAATCGCCTGCAATTCAAAACTGTGCGTGTCGATGGCTTCGATAATGGCATCAGAATCGTCGCCCGGATCGATGCAGATGGCGCGCTTCGTCTTCTCGCAGCCGACGACGCGGGTGTGCTGCTGGAAAGCGGTGACGGTGATTTGCTCGATGATCATTTTTGAAAACCGCAACTTCGTGCTTCGTACTCTGTACTTTGTCTTTCAGGTCAACTAGTCGCCGATTAGGCGTTTCAACTTTGAGTAAACATCAAAGCACAAAGTACGAAGTACCAAGTTCGCTTCTCGGCTGACAACTGACCACTGACAACTGACATCAAAGGAGTATAATTCCTCATCGGAATTTCTGCAGTAAATCGATTATGCCACTGAGTGCGACAGCAACTTCGCTCGCCGAAGTTTTAGACGAGATGACCGCCGAGGGCGCGCCGGAATTGACCGAGCATCTGGAGCGTGGCGCGCTGAAATGCTATGCGTGTGGACATCGTTGTCTCATCAAGGAAGGCAAACGCGGCATCTGCAAAGTTCGCTTCAACGAAGGTGGACACCTGCGCGTGCCGGTCAATTACGTCGCGGCGCTGCAATGCGATCCGACGGAGAAGAAGCCTTTCTTTCACGCTCTGCCAGGGTCGGACACGCTGACGTTTGGAATGCTCGGCTGCGATTTGCATTGTGCCTATTGCCAGAATTGGCTGACGTCGCAAGCGTTGCGCGATGATAAGGCCGTGTCAATGCCGAACATGGTCACGCCTGAACGATTGGTGGCGATGGCGCAAGCGTACGGCGCGTCGATGGTCGGCACCAGCTACAACGAGCCTTTGATTACCGCTGAGTGGGCGATCGAAGTTTTCAAGCATGCGAAACCGGCTGGCTTTCGCACTGCATTTATCTCAAACGGAAATGCCACGCCCCAGGTCCTGGATTTCATTCGTCCATGGACGGATTGCTACAAGATCGATTTGAAGTCGATGAGCGACAAGAACTATCGCCAGCTTGGCGGCGTTGTCGATAACATCCTCGAAACGGTGAAGATGGTTCACGAGCGCGGCTTCTGGGAAGAGATCGTCACGCTGGTCATTCCCGGCTTTAATGATTCCGAGGATGAGTTGAGACGGGCGGCGGATTTCATCGCTTCAGTCTCGCCTGACATTCCGTGGCACGTCACGGCATTTCATCAGGACTATCACATGACTGAGAATGCGAACACGACTGCCGAGCAATTGGTTCGCGCGTGCGAAATCGGGCGCGACGCCGGCCTGCGCTACATCTATGCGGGTAATCTGCCGGGTCGAGTTGGGCGCTGGGAGAACACGTACTGCCCGTCGTGCGATGCGTTGCTCGTCGAACGGTACGGCTACTTGATTCGGCAGATGAACGTGACTGCCGATGGAAAGTGCCCATCATGCGCCACCACGATTCCGGGCATCTGGGCTTGATCTAGAGTGAGAAAAAAGATCGAGGGCGAGGCTGCAACGTCTTGCCCTCGAATTTTTGAGCTACATCTTTTTCTCGGGTGACATCTTCTTCTCCGGCGTAGCGGTCATTGGAGCTTCGGCCAGTGGACCTGCAGGTGTTCCCATGTGGAACAAGGCCTGCCATTTGTTGTCGCGTTTCACCCAGATGGTCGAGTGGTATTCCGTCTCTGACGGTTTCATTTTTGGAATATGCACTTTGTAGGTCACGAATGCAGCGTCGTCATCAAACTTCACGGTTTTCCAGTCGCTGAGTTCAGCTTTTGAGGCATCGAACGTTTGCACGCTCTTTATTGAACCAGCCTTGTCGTAAACGCCGGTAGACTCTATTTCCATTGAGTCGCTAGCGAGATACGAAGCGAACGCATCGTAGTTCTTGGTCTTCAGCGCGTCCCAAACCATTTTTTCATTTGCCTCCGCATCGGGCCCAGTCTCGCCCGGTTTCGCCATCGGACTCACCGCTGCTTTCGATCCTTCCTTCGCGGGAGATGGCGTCGGCATGGGCTGCTCTGGTTGCGCCAGCGTCTCTTGATAATAAATCGCCAGCCATTCACCGTTACGATTGACGTACGCTGATGCTTCACGGTACGGATCTTCGGGGACAGCTTTACCCTGATAAGTGCCTTTTACTTTCACGCTGTAAGTGAGAATCAACGCGTCCTTATCGACTGTCGTCATTTTCCAGTCGGCAAAGGTTACGTCTGAGAGCTCAAAGTCTTTCATGCCCGCAACCGACTCAGCGGTGTCCTTTGTGCCGCTGTCAAGCACTTCGATGTAATCCGGCGCCAACATCTTCTTGAAAGCGTCTGCATCTTTCTTTCTGAAAGCGTCCCAGGCTGCCTTCTCTTTCGCGATCATGTCGGCTTCCGAGGGCGGAGCCGTGGATTTCATCTCCGTGCCCTTGTTGGCGTTCGTCATGTTCTCGTTAGCCATCGGCGTACAGGCCGCAACGAACACTAGAAAACACACGAACACAAATAGTCTCTTCATAGCTGAACCTCCTGAAATTGGTAAGAAAGCGGGAAGCTTCTATAACAAAACCGCACCCGCGTCAATCGCTTCGTTTGAATTACTGGTTCGTTGGCGGTAGTGGTGGTCTCCTGGTCGGCGATGGTTTCGGTGACGGTTTCATTATAGGCGTCGCGGAAGCCTGCGGCGTGGCTTTCGCATTTGGCGTTAACGCTGCGACAGCTTCAGGTGTTAGCTTCACGACCGTCGAAGCAACGATCTGCCACTGGCCACTGCGCCTGGCGAATGTGTCCAGCGCACGATAATACCCACTGATGTCTTCCGCTCTGCCGTCTTCCAGTTTGTTTTTCCCGTTCTTGACCGTCATCAGCAGGGTCGCAACTGCGGCGTCTGGATCAAGGACTTTGACGCTCAACTCGGAAATGTCCCACGAATCGAAAGTCACGTTGCCGGCCTCGATGTCTTTAACGTCTTGTTCTTTTGAGCCGACGGCTCCGTTGAGAGAAATAAGAAAAATATCGTCAGCCTCAATTCGCCGAACTGCCGCGCCATCGCGCTCTTTGACGACGCGCGGCCAATCGTTTTCGATCCTGGTGATTTCAGCCACGATGGCCGCCTTGTCGGGTGTCGGCTCGGGCATCGCCATGTTTGTGTTAGCCACTCCGGTATTCGCATTTTTCGACGGCGTGCAAGCAATGCTCAGTACGATGGCCGCGATGGCCAAAGACAATTGCACCAATTTTGAGTATTTCATCGAATAAAACTCCTTCAGTGGGTATTGTCGAAAGGGCTCACAAGAATCGCGAGAGCCCTCAAGCCTTCTAAGCCAAAAAACTCGTTGAGTCAATACTGCCGGCGCCCGCGACCAAGGCCACGGAAAACCAGTTGACTTGCATTTCAGGCTTGGCATAATGTTTCCGCAACGGCCACGTTCCTCGGACACGGAGTCGCGTGACCATCTTTCCGCCGCGCGTTTCCAAGCGCGGCAACGGAGCGTAAGGAGGATCACAGATGTTTCGCGTTTACCTCAAGCTCTTTTCCGGACATGTCAGATATATCGTTCTTTTCATCTGCGCGATGACGTTCGCAATGCTGGCGCCCGCTTTGTCGCAGGCACAGCGCTCGAAGGGATCGCTGGATTCGCCCGACGACAAGCAGCCGGCGTTTAATGAGTTTCGCGGCGTGCGCATCGGCATGGCGACGGACGAAGCACGCAAGAAACTCGGCAATCCGCGCGACAAGAGCCCGGAACAGGACTTCTATATGTTCAACGACAACGAAGCCGTTCAGGTTTATTACGATAAGAGCGGCGCCGTCAGCGCAATCTCGGTCGATTTCATGACCGGAGCCAATGGCGTGCCGACATGCAAAGATGTGCTTGGCGCCGAAGCCGAGGCGAAGGCCGACGGCTCGATTTATAAAATGGTCAGATATCCGAAAGCAGGCTATTGGGTTTCGTACAGCCGCACCGCAGGCAATGATCCGACCATAACCATCACGATGCAGAAAATTCCGTAGCGCCATTTCCCTTCCAATTTATTCTCAGAGCCCGGGTGAATTTGCAAACTTGCCCGGGTTTTTTATATTCGTTACGACAAGCTGATTTAGAAATCATGTAGTATCGTTTACGAATGCTTCGCGCAGGATTTGTTGGCTTACCTAACAGCGGAAAAACCACACTATTCAATGCGGTAACAGCTCAATCGTCCGCGCTCATTGCGAACTACGCGTTTTCAACCAGCAAACCAAATGTCGGCGTCGTAGCCGTGCCCGATGAACGGCTGGCGCCGCTCGCCAAGTTGGTAAAGACTGAAGTCATCGTTCCGGCCAGCGTCGAATTTGTGGACATTGCGGGATTAGTGCGGGGCTCGTCGCAGGGCGAAGGAATGGGGAATCAATTCCTTCATGCCATCCGCGAAACCGACACAACGATTCAGGTGGTGCGTTGTTTCGAAAATGAAGCTGTCATGCACGTCGATAATTCGATCGACCCAAGGCGCGATATTGAGACAATTCAAATCGAACTGGCCCTTGCCGACCTGGCCACGGTTGAGCGTCGCCGCGAACGCGTCCAGAAGACGGCAAAGAGCGGCGATAAAACCGCGCGCGCAGAATTGGGAGTGCTTGATAAGTTGCAGCCGGCGCTCGAAGAGTTCCAGCCCGCGCGCAGTGTCTCGCTTAACGACGAAGAGCGAGCGATTGCGCGAAACTATTTCTTGCTGACCATGAAACCGACGATTCATGCTGCGAACGTGAGCGAATCGACTCTGGGCGCGCCTGATGAAAATGAATATGTGAAGTCCGTCCGCGAAGTGGCCGCGAAGGAAGGATCGGAGTGCGTCGTGATTTGTGCGCAGCTTGAAGCCGACCTTGTCGATCTATCTCCCACCGAAAGAGTCGAGTATCTCGAATCGCTCGGAGTAACGAGCAGCGGCGTCGATCAGTTGATCAAGAGCGCCTATCACGTGCTCGGCCTGATGTCTTTTCTGACAGCCGGCGAAAAGGAAGCTCGCGCGTGGACAATTCCGCAGGGCTCGCGCGCGCAAGACGCGGCTGGGGCAATTCACTCGGACATCGCGCGCGGTTTCATTCGCGCTGAAGTTGTCGGCTACGACGATCTGATGCGTGCGGGTTCATACGCTGCCGCGCGCGACCGAGGGTTGTTAAGATTGGAAGGCAAGGACTACATCATGCAGGAAGGCGATGTAGTGAATTTCAGATTTAACGTTTAGCCATTCACTTCAGAACCGCGCGAATGCCGACGATGATCAAGTAAATAATCGCCACGACGACCGCGAGCTTAATCAGCGTGATCGCAAGGCTCACCAGGAAGCCCAGAACTCCCAGCGCGACGCCGGCTGCCGCCAACACCAGCGGGACGCCCACGGCCAGCACAAACAGCGCCAGCAGAATCATTCCAACTATCTTCAAAACATCCGTTGCTTCTTTCATCTGAACACCATCAGCCTTTCGTTTTTTTGGCGGCCTTTTTTTGACCGTTCTTTACGGCCTGCGTCAATTATACGAGTGGGCACGGCGAATCGTTCCGTGGAAGTGGCACGGGCGTCACGCCCGTGGAATCACGCGCAAGATGCGCGTGCCACGACAAACAAAAAGGGCCGCTAAATCAGCGACCCTCGGCAAATGAGTTTCACTCCGCCTATATCCGCCTATATTCGTTACGGCACTAGCTGAATTATGCCGACCCGGTGACCGACAGGCTTGATGATCGTTTTCACCGTGCCTACCTCTTCCGTGGTCAGGAACAAGCCAAAGTCACTGAACGTGACCTCAGAGTTGATTTCAGCTTCGTTGCGTCCTTTGACGTTTACGATTTGACCCAGATTCTGGAATTGGTTGTCGGGCGAAACGGCCCAAAGAACATAAGTGGTGTTCTTCGGCGCTTCCTTCAGATCGTGGAAACGCATCTTGACCTGCGTTCGATTGGTTTTCTTGTCCGGCTCGATGAAGATGTTCGCACGCGCGCCTTCCATCGCGCCGGCGAAATTGATCTGGAGTTTTGTGTCGTCACCCTTCTTGAAATTCGGAATACCGAGCATCGGTACGGCGTACTCAGAAGTCGGCGCGACGGTAGCCGCGACCTGTTCGCCGACTGGCGTTGACAGCGGAATTACCGACAAGCCGGTTGGAACCGCGCTGCGAAAGAAGATCTTCGTGGTTGTATCGTACGCAGTTAAGGTTGGCTCCGGCGAAGCAAATAACATGAACCGCGACAATGGCGCGGTCGCCGTAAATGTGCCGACACCGTTTGTGATCTCGATTGGGCCGAGCAGTGAGACCGCCCCGGTCGGATCTAATGCATAAAGATTCAAGGCAGTCACGTCATTCGGCAGACTGGTCAGATTTACCTTGATCATACTGCCGTTCGCGTCGCGCAGAATGGTTGCCGTTCCGGTTGCGCCAGTAATGCCGACCGGAGTCAATGTGACGACCGTTTCTTTGCCAACGGGATATTCAACAATTGTGTATGTCCCTTCTGAGGTTTGGACCGTAGTGACCTTTTTCGTTTCCTGGCCGCTACTCACAACAGCCAGCGAGAGTAAGAGCAGTGCTGCTCCCAACACCGCAATCAGACGTTTGCTCATAAGTTCCTCCTCCTTCAAAAAACCATGGTTTGTGTCGGGATTAGAGGTTGCGATTTACCACTATTGGAGCAAGCGACGTGCCCAGCGATTCGAAGGACGAGAGAGCCTGATCCCCTTATGGTGGCGGCGTGGGCGATGCGAAGCGATACAGAACGGACTGTATGCGATGTTCGGAAGGGGTTCAGTGCGCGATGCGGATTTTGCGTGTGTTACCTGACGGATATTCGAATTTCGTTAACAAGCGTCTGCTTTCCGCTCGGGTCAGTATCAACTGCCGTGGCGCCGACCATGGCGACGTTTTCCGCTCGATGCTTTTGCGGGCGCGGTTCGAGTTTCGTCACCAGCGGCGCAGCGGCCGGCTCTTCGTCGCGCGTGAAGTAAACGTTGTGGCGAAAGCATTCGGACGAAGGTGATTGCGCCGCCAGAATCGCGACGCGTTCGTGCTGGGGGCAGACGCCGGTCGCGAGTTGGTTGGTGTCGGGATCAACTTCAACGATGTTGACGTCATCCGGCTGTTCGAACGATCTTCCGCCCAGCTCGGGACGCAGATCTACTGCCGCTTTCATGAAGTCCATCCAAATAGGCAACGCTGCTTCGCCACCCGTCATTCCGAGCTGTTCGTTGTTGTCGAAGCCGACCCAGACCGCGCAAACCAGATTCGGCGTGTAGCCCACAAACCAACCGTCGTGCGACGTGCCGGTCTTTCCTGCGATGACCGTATTGTTCAGTAAGCCACGCGCGCGGCTCGCGGTGCCGTGATCGATTACGCCTGCGAGCATGTCGGTGATGATGAAAGCCGTGCTCGGCTGAATCACTTGCGCCGATGGCTGGCTGTTGTCAAATGATTTCGTGATGCGCGGCTCGATGCGCCGGCCACCGTTCGCAAATGCGGCGTAAGCAGCGGCGATCTGCAAAGGCGTTACTTCTGTCGTGCCGAGCGCCAGCGCCGGGTATGGCGCAGGTCGCGGCAATCCAAATTCGCCGGCGATGTTCGCCGTGCGCGCGAGGCCCGTTTGCATCGCGACCTCAACCGTGACCACATTCAGCGAATTGATCAACCCATCCCGCATCGGCACATTACGCATCGAAAAGCGCCCACCAAAATTTGCGGGCCGATACCTAGCGTTGCCGCTGTAAGTGAATTCCTGCGGCGCATCGGCAAACTTTGCGAGCGGCGAAAGGCCCGCTTCCAAAGCGGCAGCATAGACAAATGGTTTGAAAACCGAACCCGGTTGGCGCTTAGCGTCCGTCGCGCGGTTGAGTTGCGAATTCGCGTAACTACGTCCGCCAATCATCGCCAGAATTTCGCCGCTGTGCGGATCCAGCGCGACCAGCGCGACCTGGGGCTCGGCTGTTGCGAATTTGTTTGTTTCGTCGAGCCGCGCCAGTTGCGTGGCAATTGCGTGCTCTGCCAATCGCTGAAGATCGAGATCGAGCGTTGTGATTGTGGCATGCGCATCCTGCGCATGATCAACGGGCGAGACGCCCGTGCCACGCTCAACAGCGCGATTCACATAATCAATGAAGTACGGCGCGGACGATTCGCGCGCGGGATCGAACGCTGTCAGCAGCAAAGGTTCTTTCGCTGCGGCCGCTGCCTGCTCAAGCGTGATGTATCCATCGCGCACCATCGTTCCGAGCACAGTGTTTCGGCGCATGCGCGCTTCCTCGTTGTGCTGCACCGGAGAATAGCGGGACGGACTTTGAATCATTCCCGCAATCGTCGCGGCTTCGGCAACGCTCAGGTCTTTGAGTTCCTTTCCGAAATATACGCGCGCGGCTTGATCGACTCCGCGGACCGCGACCACGTTGCGCTGACCCAGATAAACTTCGTTGCAGTACAGCGCAAAGATGTCCGTCTTCGAAAGCCGCCGCTCCACACTGAATGCGAGCATCGCCTCCGCGTACTTGCGGCGAAAGGTTCGCTCCGGCGTCAGATACGTGTTTTTGACGAGTTGCTGAGTGATGCTCGAGCCACCCTGGCTCCCGACAAGTCGGGATTCGTCGCTTACATTGCGAATCAACGCGCGCGCGACGCCAAAAATGTCCAGGCCGTGATGCTCGAAGAATCGCCGGTCTTCGATCGAAG